>CALJEX010000016.1 GCA_938074525.1 uncultured Gammaproteobacteria bacterium | reverse complement strand
CGGCAGTGTTTGGCACCTCGATGTCGGCTCATCACATCCTGGGGCTGAAGCAGGTCCCAAGGGTATGGCTGTTCGCCATTTAAAGTGGTACGCGAGCTGGGTTTAGAACGTCGTGAGACAGTTCGGTCCCTATCTACCGTGTGCGTTTGAAATTTGAGGGAAGCTGCTCCTAGTACGAGAGGACCGGAGTGGACGAACCTCTGGTGTGCCGGTTGTTTCGCCAGAAGCATTGCCGGGTAGCTATGTTCGGAAGGGATAACCGCTGAAAGCATCTAAGCGGGAAGCCTCTCCCAAGATTAGATTTCACTAGACCCTTGAGGTCTCTAAAGGCCCGTCGAAGACTACGACGTTGATAGGCTAGGTGTGGAAGCGCAGTAATGTGTGAAGCTAACTAGTACTAATTGGCCGTGCGGCTTGACCATATAACACTCAAGCACATTGAGTGACGTGAGAGTAACGTTTTAACACTGACATACAACTTGAATTGAATGCATTTCCAGAATTTGTATACAGCTCTTATTTTAAGAGCTGCTATGCATGCCAAATTGCTTGGTGACCATAGCGAATGTGACCCACCCGATCCCATCTCGAACTCGGAAGTGAAACCGTTCAGCGCCGATGGTAGTGTGGGGTCTCCCCATGTGAGAGTAGGACATCGCCAGGCATTAATACCGAAAAGGCTCTGATAGAAATATCAGGGCCTTTTTTTTGTGTTACAACTTTAAGTGTATTATCAATTGACTGCATTCAGATTATATTTTGATGCAGTCAACGCTCTTGCATAACAAGTGAATATTTAGAAACACTACTGTTAATCGTATTCACTAACGTATGCATTGTTCAGTATCGAATTTTAAGTGTCACTTGCGAATGAAATATTTTAAAAATTGAGTAAATAACAAAACATCTAAATCCTGAAAATCGTAAATAAAAAGTAACGAGACTTTTTATTAGCAATAAAACAGTGAGTTATCAGATTTAGAATAAATGTATTACTTATTCGTAATCTTTTGGTTGTGGAAATATTAATTTGTTGCTTATAAGTAACTATCGCGAATGGCATTTTTCATCAAAACTCAATGTTAAATATGCAAACTGTTTGCTATGCTGAATGAATGCTTACGATGTTGAGAGCATAAATTAGTATCAGGGTTTGGGCGACAGATATTAAATAATGCAAATATTTTTTAAAGAAATAGGTAAGGCGTTATAATTGGTTTATATAGTTAAGCTAGCTAAAAATTAAATTCAAGTGAAGCAATCCATTATATCTTGGTGCGAGAGCCCAGCTTGAGAAAATCATTAAGTTTTGGGGATATGTATGATTGATTGTTTTTTGCAAGCACGATTTTTTTTCGTGAAATTAAGTGTCGGCGCACTTATCACTTTGCTTTGTGTGCATTCAGCTGGCGCAGCAAGTTTGTCGGGTAATACCACGGGTGATATAACCTTAAATGACACCAATCAAGTGGATGTAGATGACACCTACACCATTGTATCGCCAGACACTCTTATAAATGGTGGCAGCCTATCTTCCTCCGCCACCTTGAGTAACTTCGGGATTTTAACTAACAGCAGTTTCCTATTTAATCAGGGCACCCTGAATAACGATGCAGTGGGCACGCTAATTAACGATAGCGACCTGAGAAACTTCAATCTTCTTAACAATAGCGGCGAGTTGAATAACTTCGGCATCCTGTTAAACCTTGACCTGGCTATTGGCTCTACTAGTCAGGTAGGTTTGAACAACAACGCAGATGGTATCCTGAATAATTATGGCACCCTGAATAACAATGATGGACTAACACGGACGCCGCTAAATAACGACGGCACTCTGAATAATCAAACGGGTGGCACTTTGAATAACGCCAGCGACCTGACTAATAATGCTGGTGGAGTGCTAAATAACGACGGCGAGCTGAATAACAACGGCACCATGACTAACAATGCTGGTGGCACCCTGAATAACAGAATGGGTGGCACCTTGAATAATGATGACTTCGGCACACTGAATAACGCTGGTACCTTGACTAACAATACACGCGGCACCCTGAATAATAATGCAGGCGGCATCCTGAATAATGGTGGCGTCCTAGTTAACAACGGTGGCTTGAATAACGCCGGTACCTTGAATAATGATGGCACCCTGGTCGGCGGCTTGGGTAACACCGGCACCCTGAATAATCGAACGGGTGGCACTCTGAATAACGACGGCGAACTGTTTAACTCAACAGGAATGCTAAATAACGACGGCATCTTGACTAACACCGGTAGTCTCGCGAATCTAGGAGGTATACAAGATCGCTTTACTAACAATGGCACTCTTATCAACGCTGGCAGTCTACAAGGTAGCTTCACTAACAACGGCACCCTAAATAACATCGGCTCCGTGAGTAACACTAATGTGGTTGGTACTGGTGCGTACGTACAAACCGCTGGCCGCACGACAATTGGCGGCAGTGTGATACAAAGTTCCGTATCTATCTTAGGTGGTATGCTACAAGGTCGCGGCACCATTGTTAGCAATGTTCTGGTGAATGGCGCAGATGTAAATAACCTGGCAGTGGTTACTCCAGGTACCTCAGTCTTCGGTTTTCAAACAATAGGTACCTTAACAATTGATGGTGACTATACCCAAGGTGAATTTAGTTTACTGGATATTAAATTTGATGAAACCAGTATCGATCTATTAGATATTTCAGGCACCGCGAATATTGATGGCGCGTTGAACTTTGATTTCCTCGGGAGTGATGTTGAGGAAGGCATATATACCTTCTTGATGTTCTCCAGCCTGGTGGGTAGTTTTGGTGCCACAGTATTACCTCAGCTGACTGGTTTTGATTTGGATGTAGTGTTTGGCGCCAACTTTGCAAATTTAGTAGTGACTGCTAATGCAGTGCCGGTACCCGCTGCAGTATGGTTGTTTGGTTCAGCGTTGATTGGATTGCTTGGCTTTCGCAAAACTTACATAAGTTCATCGCTTAAAGATTTGCCGAAGTAAGCGTAAAATATAATACTATAAAAAAACTCGTGGCTGAAAAGCTGTTAGTTTTTTTGTTTATATTCTCTGTATACGTGTGATGCTGGGCTTCGGCAGCTTATATTTCTTCACGAGACAGTTCGGTCCCTATCTACGGTGTGCGCAAGTGAAGTAATTATTTTGCAGTATTATATTTTTTAACATCAGAATGATTTTGTTGCTTTGATGATTCTGTTTTTATTGCTTTTTGTATCGCTTCTTCAATATCTTTATATTTATGATTCGCGTTTTTATCTGATGAATTGTTTTGATGTTTTGTATTGCCCACAACATTCTCCATTAGTGATACGTATCTTGTTGCTGAAACTATTTCTAACACAAACTATCGCATCTTTTTTAATGCAAAAACAACAGCAAGATTCTGTCGTTTTATAAGTTTGCATATAACAATATTTTAATATAGTTAATTGCTTGTTTGTTTATATGCCTATTAATTAGTAATAAGCAGACTCTCTTTTATAAAACGCTTTAAGAGTCTGCATTAACGTATACAGTTAATGCTATTCTCATATAAGTTATTTTTGGGGGAAAAGTTCATCACCTTGTGTATAGTCTTAAATACTATAAAAACAATAACGATAATATAAAGTGAAAAATGCTATGACCAATAATCCTCAGATGCTCGAATCAAGCGTTTCTTTGCGTTTTAATCCTCAAAACGTACTTGAGATTCGTGAAGGGTGTAACACCCCTGAACACTTGCTAAAAAGTTTGGTGTTTTCAAAGTTTCTTAAGAAATACAAAATGGAATTCATTGGTAATTTAAGAAATAGAAAAGAAAATAAATTAGAAGTACAAAGTAAAATAAATTTTATATTAGATATTTCAGCACGTGACTTCTTAAGGATTTTAGAATCTGATAATGCATTAGAAGAAGGTGTTGCAGAACGCAATCTTGCCTTGGTGAAGTTTATTGATGGTGGTTTTCATCATTTTAGGAATGTTACGTATTCACGGTTGGTGCGTTTACATAATGAAGTGATCACTGGTGAAGAAGAGACGCCAGATTCGATTAAAGATCTAGTAACAAATAAAGCGGCTAACCTTTCTCAGCTTATTATGGAAACTCGCCGTTTGCTGCTTAAGAAAGTTGGTTTGGAAACTGGTGTGCGACGATCTGTAGGTATGGAGGCACATCCTAGTGTTACTGCTGGTGAGATTTCGGGTCACTATTTGAATCTACCATCTGACTATGTGTCGTTATCATCTGTTCCATTGACGATAGCTGCAGACATTAGAACAGGTGTTGATTATAAAACTGCATCAAATAAACGCGCTTATCCTTTCTTTGAGCTTGATCATAATCCGTTTAAAGATGATGAGTTTGATCCGGAAGATTGGGTGGCAGTGCCTTTAAGAGTGGGTGCATGGTTAATAGTTGCTTACTTACATAAGTCTAACGGGTGTATCGAAATTGAAGCAGGACTATTAAATTTATTTCCATTTGCTGAAACTGAAGACATCTTGAGCAATAGAAAACCAGATGGCGTATTTATCTTTGGTTGTCCATCATCGAATATGGATGATTTAGGTTACTACTGGGATGAAGAAAATGAATTGTTAGTTGGCTTAGTGCCAAATCTTGATGAGTGTAAATATTTTGGCTATGGCAAAAAACCAATTCTCACGCTGCATAATGTTTTAGCCATTCGTGCCGGTGATCTCCCCTTACATTGCGGATGCACACGATATGTTTGTCATTTTGATGATGCGACAAATGAACCCTACATCACTGAAATGTTAGTCAAAGCAGATGACATGGGGCGTGCACGATTGGAACAAGATACAGATGGACAAACGCGTATGATTTTCTATGGGACAGAAACAGGTGCATTTGCTTGTTTAGATGGTTTCAGTGAGCATGCCAAAATGCAAATGAAAGGGCGAGAGGTTGGATACAATCAAGAATCTGGTTCTAATGCGCGGCAAATTGTACCTGTAGCGACTGTATCTGAAGTCATGACGGGACATGCGCTTGATGGGTTAATGTATAACAATAACTTCAATATAATTGAAAAAGGTGCTCAAACGATTCACTATGATATGCCGGTAATGGAAGCCGTAGAACATTTCCGAAAAGGTGAGCGTGTTGCTGCCGGAAGTACTCAAACGCACCGAGGCAAAAAAGAAATCAGTTACTGGGCAAACCCATTCCCACTACTAGAAGATTCAGACGGTACAGTATTGCACCCTGATCTACACAAAAAATACATGGTGACAGAAAAGAGATTCACTGACGTCATGGAAGATTTGGTCGCTAAAAATGAAATGATGGTGGGGGTCGTTAATAGTCAGTTAATGGCAGGTGTTTATGAAAACAATGACGATGAAGATGTCACGCGTTGTGGCTATAAGAGCCGAGAAGAAATAGAACAAGATGGACCAGTAAGATTAGCAGCAGACATGATCGAGAGAATAAAAAGCATTGCCAGTGAAAAGCGCGAACGAGCTGGTGGCAATGCTAAATCTGTCAGTGTCACGATTGCTCTTGTTGGGGACAGCCGTACAGGAAAGTCAGAGACTGCAGAAAAAATGGAAGGGTTATTAGATCTGCAGTTAGTTTGATAGCAGTTGCGACAAATCAGCTCAAGCTGATTTGTCGCCTGTTCAACTTGTCTCTAGGATACAACTACAGTATCTAGATAGCTCGACCAATTCGGCACGTGTTTGTGCAAGCATCTTCGCCATAATACTGCTGCGGTGTACTTCTACAGTTCTTTTGCTAATGCCTAGTGTTTCGGCAATTTCTTTATTGGTTAGTTTGGCATGGTCTTTCACTAACATGTTTAATACTTCTTTTTCACATGATGTGAGCAAGTTGAATCTATTTTGTACTTCTAAATGAGATTTATCTTTTTGTCTGGTGTTGTAATCGATATGAAGTGCATTGTTTATACTTTTTAGTAAATCCTTTTTTACGAATGGCTTTTCGATGAAATCAAGTGCGCCGGATTTCATTGCTTTAACTGACATGGGAATATTTCCATGTCCTGTGATAAATATAATCGGGATTTTTATATTTTTCTGATGCAAACTTTTCTGTAGTTCCAATCCATCCATTCTAGGCATTTGAATATCTGCGACGAGACAGCCTGGCTGGTCATGGTAATTTTCAAGAAACTCGATAGCGGACGAATATTCCTTAACGCTGAATCCTTCGACAACTAGAGACATGGAGATGGAATTTCTTACTGCATCATCATCGTCAATCAAGTAAACGATGGGAGTGTTTTCTGTGTCACTCATCGGTTATTTGCTTAATGGAATGCTGAATTTCATGCGCGCACCATCGGTGTAACTAACATCACTCCATAGTTTGCCATTATGTGATTCGATAATATATTTGCATACACAAAGTCCTAGGCCTGTGCCATTGGGTTTCTTTGATGAGGCTGGAGCAATCAAATCATCAAGTAGGACCTGATCAATTCCATCGCCAGTGTCTGTGATTGTAAATTCAATAGTGTTTTCTGTGACGCATGCGCAGTCGACAATGAGATGTTTGTTAAGCTTATTTTCCATAGCCTGAAGACTGTTGGTAATTAAATTCAATAAAACCTGCTGTATCTGAACTGGATCCGCATAAAAAGAGGGAGTGTTATCCTCAATGTTAACGTCAAGTTTTATTTTTTGTTGGAGTATATCGTGGTTGATGAGAAGTAATGTTTCGTTTAGTAGTTCTTCTGCATGGGCTAGTTTGCGAATTGGTAATCGTTTTTCAGTAAATGCTCTGAATCTTTTAACAATTTCTGCTGCACGAATAGTTTGCGTGGCTGCTTTTTGTATTGGCTCAAGTAATGCTTCATTCTCACCTTGGTTTTTTTCAACAATTGATAAAGCTGCGTCACAATATTGTGTCACAGCAGTTAATGGTTGATTTAATTCATGGGCTAAACCTGATGCAAGTGCGCTGGTAGCATTGATTCTGTTCATATGAGCAATATTATTCATTAACGTTCTTTCTCTACTTTCAGAGCGTTTTCTTTGAGTGATATTATTGCTGATCAATAAGAACTCGTTATTGTTTAAACCGCTAGCCTGCAATATACATTCCACGGGGTATTCTGAGCCATCTTTGCGTTTCTGTGATGCTTGGAATTCAATCGGTGTTGAGTAGAATGATCTGTTTGTGCTTAAGTGTTTTGATATTAAGTCAGTCGGTGCGTTGCTTAAAATGTTTTTCCATCTGAGTTGTTTTAGTATGTTTAAGCTGTACCCTAGATTAAGTTGGGCAGTTCGGTTGGCATAGTTAATCTTTTCGCTATCTACATCGACTAAGTAAATTTCATGGGGTGATATTTCTACAATATCGCCTAAACGATGATTTATAGACAAGCGCTTTATTTCTTTAATTCTCTTAGCTTCAATCAGTGCTGTGACAGTTGACGCTAGTTTTTGTAACTGTTCCTTTTCTTTAGCCCCGAGTTCTCGTGGCTGATAGTCCATCACGCAAAGAGTTCCAAGTGCATAGCCATCTTTAGTGATTAGTGGTGCGCCAGCGTAGTATTGAAGATGAGGTGCTTCAACTACTAATGGACTGCTGCTAAAGCGTGTATCAGTAGATGCATTTTTAACTTCAAATATGCCTTGCTGCATAATGGTATGCGGGCAAAAACCTATGTCTCTATGTATTTCATCAATACCATCTATGCCGCTTGCAGACTTAAACCACACACGCTCAGAATCTACTAAACAAACAAAAGATAGAGGCATATCACACAACTTGGAGATTGCCTGTGTGATTGCATCGAATGCGCTCTCAGCCGGAGTGTCTAGAATATCTACATCGTAGAGAACAGATAATCGATCTATTTCGTTGTTTTGCAGTCTGGAAGGTTGCATATTTTATTGCTCTCTAAATTATTTCTCAGTTTATAGTAGTCAGAAAATTGATGTTATCAAACAATAAAATGCATAGTCCTAAGTATAACTACTTAGGGAGTTTGTCCAAATGTACTGTACTCTAACAAATTAATCTACGGTATCTAATTTGGCTAGTTAGGATATCGCTACTATTTTTGTAAATTATAATAGTGATTTATTTATACCAGGTTGATTGCGAGCGAAATCAGTGGTTTAGTGTTGAGTAAGGAAAAATAGATGCATCAAGATGATGATTATGGGCAGGTAAATATCCAAGTTCAAATACCTAATGCTAATGGAACCATCGAGGCGCCTGTGTTGGTGCTTGCTGATAAAGCTAGTGACACTAAGATCAGTGTTCAATTAGATGATGTTTTTGACCAAATTCTCCAAAGTTACCGAAATGATCCTGCCGCATTACACCAATTTTCTTATTATCTGTTATTACAAGCCAAAGACTTCGCTCGTAATGAGGACGTGGTTGAAGATAATGAAATGCTTGATCTAGCGAGAGAAGAGTAACGACGCACATTATTGAAATTATGGGTTATACCTTCTGTCTATAAAAATCCCACTATCACCGTAAAAAATTTGAGGTCCTTCACAAATCGCCGATTACAAGTCATGAATTTTAATGATAGTAGGCGCGGTTGTTATGACGATAGAAAGTAGTGGTTTTAGTAATAGGTTTCATTTTGATTTGTCAGCTAGATTTTCTCGCACTGTGACGCGCGAATCTTCTACAAATATCCAACCAAGCATTGCAAACAATTCACCAGATATAGCATCAAACAATAACAGTTTCTATTCACGTTCAAGTTCGGTGAATTTGTTAGAAAGAGCATTGAGTGATGGTTTGGGTAAAAATGTGGATTTGCGAGCCAATAATAATGGGCAGTCACCAGTCAAGACCATTGCAAAAAATGTTTTAAGTTTTGTTCGTCAGGAACTGCGTGATGCACGGAATAGTGGTGCTAGTGAGCAAGAGTTACAAAGTTTATTGAATCAAGCGCGAGACGGTATTGAGCAAGGGTTTGTGTCTGCTAAAGAAGCGTTGCAAGGTAGATTTGAAGCAGAACCAGGCTTGGAAAGACAGATAGATAGAGCATTTAATAGAATACAACGAGGTTTAGAGCGTATTGACAATAGATTTACGCCTAACGTTGAAAATATAGATGAACAAAATCAGACGCCGATAGCGACACAAACAGATCAAGATGACAATGGAAGCAATACTGTAGGAAATTCACAAACTAATCCTACTCAATCTCAACTCCAAACGACACAGATAGAATTCTCTAAAACAAGAGACGTGCAGGCTACCAAGAGTTTTAATTTAAGTATTGAAACTCAAGAAGGTGATACTGTGAATTTAAGTATAGAAAAGTTCTACAACAAACAAGTATCTAAGCAAGCAACCTTTAATGAAGATGGCTTTAGCGTAAACATAGATCGCCAGGTTGAGAAAGGCAAAGAGATCTCCTATCAGGTGAGTGGTGATATTAATGAGCAAGAGCAAGCTGCGATTGATAAATTGATCAAGAATGTGGATCGTTTGGCTGATAAGTTTTACAGTGGTAATTTTGCTGGAGCATTTCAAAAGGCTACACGTATTGGTATTGATGCAGATCAGCTGGCTAATTTTTCACTGAATCTACAGTCTTCTAAAACCGTAGAAGTAACCAAGACGTACAGAGAAGTACAAGGGATACCTGCAACTCAGCAAATACCTTCGCCGACTGAGTCTGTTGGTGAGTTCGTAGGTGAGGTGGCACAAACTGTTAATGATGATGTTGTAACAGATGTGATATCTGATCCAGTACCGGTAGCAACTGAGTTATTTAAGCAGATTGCTGTTCGAGATGAAAGATTTGCTCAGTTAGTGTTTGAGCAAAGTGTAGAGGTAATTGATGATATTGCAAGCTTAGCTGAGCAACAGCTTGCCAACGCTGCTTAACTAATACTAAAAGCGAATAGTAATGAACCTGCAGAAATTGCAGTAGCAATAAGCCGAGTTGTAAAATAAGTCGGAGAAATAAACCTTTCTTGTTTGAGTAAAAAGTCTACGCCAAGTAAATAGATAAATGCGCCAACAAGAATTAAAGTTGCATTGGCTGGGCTGGCAAATAGTAATGACATCCATGCAAGTGCTGCGACAATATTGCTAATAATGAACAATGGCTTAGGGGTTTTGGTGTTATAAAATAAGTAGGTGCCTAAGTGTACGCCTGCTATAAACGAGATGATCACCAGTGCATAAACTGCCACTATTTCATTCACAGGTCCGAGCAAACTCACGTGACTAATACCAGAATATAGCATTAGTGCGCACCCAATGAACGGCAGTGATCCTGCGTAAGTCATTAATATATATAGGTTATTGCGAGCCAAAGGAGTATTGTTCTTGTTAGTATGATTTCCATACTAATCTAGAATCACACCAGCCGCTACCTTTGATGCTGGAATATTGCTGCAAAATTTATATATCAGTCTCTGAGTTAGCGGTATTAACAGAGCTGGGGAAGTAATTTACCAACGCACAAACTTAAATGCTCGCTTAAGTATGCAGTGAAATTCATTCATACAATTCATGTTATTCTGCTGGCATGTTTTCACTTGTTACTACAATGTTTTATATGATGTCAGCATATATTGCATTTCTAATCGGCTCATCTTCCCAACTTTCGTTATATCTAATTGCGTTAGTCCCAGTTGGGTTTGTGTCTGGCTACTTGTTAGATCGTCTAAATAGCGTTAAGACACTATGGGCAGAGAATCAAAAGTTGATTATTAACACTATAGTAGTCAAGTATTTTATGTTTTTACTGATTGCTGGAGTATTTTGTGTAGCAGGATTGTTGTTTGCAAATAGGTGATTAGAAATTAATTTATGCAAAGGTTTTTAATCAAAGTAAAATGCCAATTAAATCTCTGTGTGTGACTTTTTCTACCTTATTGTGTTGCTATGAAAGACTGTTGATTTAATGAGTAATATCCTCCCATTTAAAAAGCCTGAAGTTAAAAAACTTGGTCTATGTCAGCATGGTCACCATAAGTGGAGAGTGGTCACGGATAATAAATTCGACACCAAACAAGGAAAACTGGTGACTGTCTATAAGTGCTCAAATTGCGGTAAACAAAAGATAAAGGCACACTAAATTTCAGGCAATTTTGAAAGTGATAGGTGACATTTAAATTGTAACTTATTGATTAAATTATAGTTATTTCGTATTAAAACACTGTCTTAGCTCAGGCTTTGCACTGCATTAATACACCCTAAACACCTATCTTTGCTTGCTACTCTAATCTGCCCTGCATTATAATTTGCGGCCCTTTCGGCAGCATGAGCTGAAACGGCTAAGTAGCGATTTTATAAAGAAATTTAGCTCGCCATAAATATAAATATTAAACGTAAATGCGGAACCCATATGCAGAATAATTACCCGCCAGCAGAAGGCCTTTATGATCCAGATTATGAACACGACTCATGTGGTGTTGGCTTTGTGGCTGACATTAAAGGGCGAAAGTCTCATGCCATTGTAGAAAATGGTTTAACCATTCTTAAAAAATTAGTCCATCGTGGCGCATGTGGTTGTGAAGAAAATACCGGCGATGGTGTTGGCATATTGTTACAGATGCCACACAAATTTTTCTCGCGTGTGTGCAAAGACAGTGATATTGATTTGCCTGAGTATGGTCAATACGGTGCAGGTTTAGTTTTTCTTCCTAATGATGCAGCCCAATCAAAGCAGTGCCAGGAAATCATAGAAAAAATTATTACCGATGAAGGTCAAACAGTTTTAGGTTGGCGCGAAGTGCCTACTGATGATTCTAGTTTAGGTCCCACTGCAAAATCAGGTGAACCAACATTCAAGCAAATATTTATAGCGAAGGGTTCTAATGCAAAAGATGAAGCAACTTTCGAACGTAAATTATTCGTTATTCGTAAGTTAGCTGAAAATGCGATTTGGGGATCAGGTCTTTCTGAATGCCAGCGGTTCTATATTCCATCCTTGTCTTATCGCACCTTTATATACAAAGGTATGCTCACAGTTAATCAGCTTGAGTTAATGTATCCAGATGTGTTGGACCCTGATTTTGAATCAGCCATTGCATTAGTGCACCAACGCTTCTCTACCAATACCTTCCCTGCTTGGAGGTTAGCTCACCCATTTAGATATGTTGCCCATAATGGAGAAATTAATACTGTACGTGGTAACGCAAATTGGATGCGTGCAAGAGAAGCATTATGTGAATCGGAATTATTCGGTGATGATTTAAAGAAAATATTTCCGATCTGCGTAGAAGGGGGTAGTGACTCTGCTACGTTCGACAATGTGATGGAATTTTTGCATATGGGTGGAAGACCATTACCTCATGCAATCCTTATGATGATTCCGGAAGCATGGAGTGGTCATGAAACGATGACTGTAGAACGCAAAGCCTTCTATGAATATCATGCATGTTTAATGGAACCATGGGACGGGCCAGCGTCTGTTGCATTTACAGATGGTGAAGTGATCGGAGCAGTGCTTGATCGTAATGGCCTGCGTCCATCGCGTTATTACGTCACCAAAGATGACATGGTAGTGATGGCCTCTGAAGTGGGCGTGTTAGATATCCCGCCCGAAAATGTATTAATCAAAGATCGTTTGCATCCGGGGCGTATATTTTTAGTTGATACTAAACAAGGCCGCATTATTGATGACGAAGAGTTGAAACAGCAGTTCGCCACCGAACATCCTTATAGTGATTGGTTGAACAAGCACTTAGTGTCAGTAGAAAAACTGCCTAACCCAAAACAAATTCATGGTACAGACAACGAAACTTTGTTGCAGCGTCAACAAGCGTTTGGTTATACCCACGAAGAACTGCGTGTGTTAATGGCGCCTAAAGCCGCAAAAGGTGCAGAGCCTGTAGGATCAATGGGAACAGATGCTGCGTTAGCAGTGTTATCAAATCGTTCGCGATTGTTATACGACTATTTTAAGCAACTGTTTGCACAAGTGACGAATCCACCGCTGGATGGAATTCGTGAAGAATTAGTCACGCAAGTGGCAGTCACGATTGGTGCAGAGAAGAATTTACTCAAGCCAGAAGAAGATAGTTGCCGACAAATTAAACTGGCTTCACCGGTATTAACCAATGAAGAATTGGCGCGAATTCGCGATGTTGATTTACCTGGTCTTAAAACAGCGACCGTGTCTATTTTGTATCCGGTAGCCAAAGGCGGTGAAGGTCTAGATCAAGCACTTAATACAGTGTGTAAACAAGTAGACGATGCTATTGCAGCTGGCAACACTAATGTTATTTTGTCTGATCGAGGAGTCGATGAAAACAATGCGGCGATACCTGCATTGCTGGCAACGGCAGGCGTGCACCACCATTTAATCCGAAACGGATCACGGACTAAAGTAGGTTTGTTACTTGAATCTGGCGAGCCACGGGAAGTACACCATTTTGCAGTGTTGATTGGTTATGGCATTGGTGCAGTTAATCCATACTTGGCATTTGAGTCGTTAGGCGACTTGATTGGTAAAGGACATATTCCTGAAATGGAACATGCGACTGCGGTTAAAAACTTCATCAAAGGTGTGAATAAATCGTTAACTAAAATTATGGCTAAGATGGGGATCTCAACTGTGCAGTCTTATCGTGGTGCTCAGGTGT
The DNA here is from genome assembly GCA_938074525.1 of uncultured Gammaproteobacteria bacterium. Lineage (GTDB taxonomy): Bacteria > Pseudomonadota > Gammaproteobacteria > UBA4575 > UBA4575 > UBA1858. The sequence continues at coordinate 3,907 of CALJEX010000016.1, read as the reverse complement.
TTGAAGCGATCGGTTTAAATAAAGAATTTATTGATAAATATTTTACTTGGACAGCTTCACGTATTGGCGGTATTGGCTTAGAAGAGATTGCTGCTGAAGTTAGCGTAAGGCATCACAATGCATTTCCTCAGCGTCCTTCTAAAGCGCCAGATCTTGAGTGGGGTGGTGAATATCAATGGCGTCGCGATGGCGAGTATCATTTATTTAATCCAGAGACAGTCTTTAAGTTGCAACATGCAACGCGCACTGGTCAGTACAGTATATTCAAAGAATATACAGATCGAGTGGACGATCAAAATGAACACCTTGCAACACTGCGAGGTTTGTTTGAGCTGAACTCAAATAGAAAGCCAATCTCTCTAGAAGAAGTTGAGCCGATTGAAAATATCATGAAGCGTTTTTCAACTGGGGCGATGTCTTACGGTTCAATCAGTCAAGAAGCACATGAAACACTAGCGATTGCCATGAACCGCATTGGCGGCCGTTCAAATACTGGCGAAGGTGGAGAAGATCCTGATCGCTTTACCAGAGACGACAATGGAGATTTGCGTCGCAGTGCAATTAAGCAGGTGGCTTCAGGTCGATTTGGCGTGACCAGTGAATACTTGGTGAATGCAGACGATATTCAAATCAAAATGGCTCAAGGCGCTAAGCCTGGTGAAGGTGGTCAATTGCCTGGCACCAAAGTATATCCATGGGTAGCCAAAGTGCGACATTCAACGGCAGGTGTTGGTTTGATTTCGCCGCCGCCACATCATGATATTTATTCAATCGAAGATCTTGCACAACTTATTTATGATTTGAAAAATGCTAATCCTGAAGCGCGCGTGCACGTGAAGCTAGTGGCCGAAGTCGGTGTAGGTACTGTTGCCGCAGGTGTTGCTAAAGCGCATTCAGATGTTGTGCTTGTTTCCGGCTATGACGGAGGCACTGGAGCATCGCCTATGAATTCGTTGAAGCATGCAGGGCTTCCTTGGGAATTAGGTATTGCAGAAACGCAACAAGTACTTGTGAAAAATGGTTTGCGTGATCGTATTGTTGTTCAAGCCGATGGACAATTGAAAACAGGGCGTGATGTCATTATTGCAGCGTTACTTGGCGCAGAAGAATACGGTTTTTCAACCGCTCCACTTGTTGTGATGGGCTGCATTATGATGCGCGTATGTCATTTGAATACATGTCCCGTAGGTGTAGCAACTCAAAACCCAGAACTGCGCAAGAAGTTTGGTGGACAACCAGAGTTTGTTGAAAATTTCTTTAAGTTTATTGCAGATGAGGTGCGTGAGTATATGGCGCAACTTGGTTTCCGTACGATTGACGAAATGATCGGGCAAGTAGATGCGCTAAATGTGCGTAAAGCAGTTGATCATTGGAAAGCTAAAGGTTTAGATTTTTCAGAAATGTTACATAAGCCAGCGCCACATGCAGGGACAGATTTGTATTGTGTGAATAAACAGGATCATGGATTAGAACTTTCGCTGGATATGACCGCGTTAGTGCCTCAATGTAAAGCGGCGATTGAAGAGTGTAAAGCCGTCGATATTATTTTGCCGGTACAAAATACTAACCGTAGTGTCGGTACAATTCTTGGTTATAACATCACTAAGCGTTATGGCGGAGAAGGGTTGCCAGAGGATACCGTGCGCGCACACTTCAATGGTTCTGCAGGAATGAGTTTTGGCGCTTTTGTGCCGAAGGGTGTCACCATGACATTAGAGGGCGATGCCAATGACTATCTTGGTAAAGGCTTGTCTGGAGCGAAAATTATTGTATTCCCATCTAAGCATTCTAGTTTCGTGCCAGAAGAAAATATTATTGTCGGTAATGTCTGTTTGTATGGTGCAACTTCTGGAGAAGCATACATACGCGGAATTGCTGGTGAACGCTTCGCAGTAAGAAACAGCGGTGTGAATACTGTTGTTGAAGGTGTTGGCGACCACTGTTGTGAATATATGACTGGTGGTAATGTTGTCGTGATTGGCTCAACAGGGAGAAATTTCGCAGCAGGTATGTCTGGTGGAGCCGCTTACGTGTTAGAAGATAAAGATAAATTTAATATTAGCTGTAATCAAAGTGATGTTGGCTTAGAAGCGCTAATAGAAGAGGAAGATGTTGAGCTGGTTAAGAGTTTGTTAGCAAAGCATGTTGATTACACTAAGAGTACCGTGGCTAAAAAGATTTTAGACGATTGGCCAAATTACCAGGGACAATTTATTAAAGTGATGCCGAGAGATTACAAACGTGTACTCGAAGCCATTAAGCGTGCAAAGGCAGAAGGAACGTCAGTGGATGAAGCGGTAATGGAGGCAGCCCATGGGTAAGGTCACCGGATTTATGGAAGTACAAAGGTCTAAGCAGCCTTACCGCCCAGTAGAAAAGAGATTGTTAGATTGGAATCAAGTGATGGCTCCCTGGCAATCAGAGCCTCTAAAAGAACAGGCGGCGCGCTGTATGGATTGTGGTATTCCATTTTGTCATCAAGGCTGTCCTTTAGGTAACTTGATTCCGGATTGGAATGACTTAGTTTATAGAGACCAATGGGAAGCGGCAATTCAGCGTCTTCATGCAACTAATAATTTTCCAGAATTTACTGGCACACTTTGTCCTGCTCCATGCGAAGGGTCATGTGTGTTGGGTATTAATGATGATCCGGTGCATATCAAAGCTGTTGAATTATCTATTATTAACAAAGCTTGGGAAAACGGGTGGATTCAACCCCAAATTGCATCGGTTAAAACGGGAAAGAAAGTTGCGATTGTTGGTTCAGGACCAGCTGGTATGGCGGCAGCGCAACAACTAGCGCGTGCAGGCCATGATGTTACTTTGCTTGAACGTGATGATCGCATTGGTGGTTTGATGCGTTATGGTATTCCTGAATTCAAAATGGAAAAGAAAGTGCTGGATCGACGCATGCAGCAAATGCAAGCGGAAGGCGTGATATTTAAAACCAATGCACATGTTGGCAACAACGTTTCAGTAGAACAACTGAAAAACGATTTTGACGCATTGATTCTAACCGGTGGCGCATGTGATAGACGTGATCTTCCTGCCGAAGGAAGAGAGTTAAAAGGCATCTATCAAGCAATGGAATATTTGCCGATGCAAAATCATTTGTGCGAAGGTGATGCTAAGTCTAGTGACTTTATTGATGCAAAAGATAAACATGTTGTGATTATCGGTGGTGGTGATACCGGTGCTGATTGTTTAGGTACTGCTAACCGTCAAGGTGCAAAATCTGTGCATCAATTAGAGATTATGCCGAAACCCCCAGAGTCACGTTCACAAGATAATCCATGGCCAGAATGGCCGCGTATTTTTAGAACAGCATCTGCACATGAAGAAGGCGTAGATCGTGTTTATTCAGTGTCTACCAAACGTTTCATTGATGATGGCAATGGCAATGTTAAAGGCTTAGAGTTAGTCACGGCGGAAATGAAAAATGTAGATGGGCGCATGCAATTTGCTGAAGTCAAAGGGAGTAACCAAATAATTCCATGTGATTTAGCATTTTTAGCGATGGGGTTTGTTGGTCCTGAAAAATCAGGCATGCTAGAACAGTTGGGTGTTGAGTTAGATGCGCGCGGCAACGTTCTCGCAGATAAAAACTGGATGACTAGTGTGAGCGGTGTATTCACAGCAGGTGATATGCAGCGTGGCCAGAGCCTAATTGTGTGGGCGATTGCTGAAGGAAGATCAGCTGCAAAAGGCGTTGATGAATATTTAATGGGATCTAGCGACCTGCCTTCACCGGTAAAGCCTATCAGTCTCTCCTAACATTGCAGGCTACACTTTCTGTGTAGCCAGACGTTTCATAGCTTGTAGACTTAAAAAGATAATAAAAAAGCTACTCATGCAAGAACCACCAATCCCGGTAGATGAAGCATCTAGAATGTCTAGTTTAGTAAAA
>CALJEX010000015.1 GCA_938074525.1 uncultured Gammaproteobacteria bacterium | reverse complement strand
TATCCCTTCCGGCTCTATGATGCCGACGTTATTACACGGCGATTTTATTCTAGTAAATAAATTTACATACGGACTACGTTTGCCAGTGCTGCATAACAAAGTATGGGCTAATAAGCTGCCAGGAAGAGGCGATGTTATTGTGTTTCGTTACCCTGAAAAACCTACACTTGATTATATAAAAAGAGTGATAGGCCTGCCTGGTGATCGATTAGAGTATCGCGATAAAATCGTCTATGTGAATGGTGAAGCCATGAAACAAGTTGATTTAGGTATATATATCGGCAAGGGACGGGATGCTGCTATGTCTGGATATAACAAGAGACAAGAAAGTTTAAATCCTGTTGATCATGAAATACTGATTAATGATAGGAGATTATCGATTGATAACTCATGGACGGTGCCTGATAGGCATTATTTTGTCATGGGTGATAATCGTGATAATAGTAACGATAGTCGAGGATGGGGCATGGTTCCGGAGCAAAATTTGGTAGGAAGAGCATTTATGATTTGGATGAATTGGGATATATCCGAAGGACAATTTGACTTTAGACGCATTGGCAAGCAAATCAAGTGAGGTAACTGTTGTGAAATTAACTAACAAACAATCAGGCATGTCGACTATTGTATTGATAGTGATTATTGGATTATTTGGTTATGCAATATTTGTAGGGCTTAAAATTACACCTGTGTATATGGAATATTTCTCAATTAAGTCAGCAGTAGATGGATTAGCAGATGAGATGGAAACTAGGCAAATGAGTAAGGCGCAGTATATGGATCTTATGAGACGGCGCCTTAATATCAATTATGTAGATATTGATGGACTTAAGCCTAGTCGCGACGGTTGTGATAAATCCAAAAAAGATGTTTTTCACTTTAAAACAGTTAAGAAAAACACAGAAGTTGGGGTTAACTATGAAAAACGAATACCAATGATTGCTAATATCGATTTTCTAATTAGCTTTGATTATATTCGCACAATCAACTCTCCACAAAAGTAAGTAATTTTTATTATATAGTGGATGGTTTTCAGCAATTACCTGAAGAAATAACAACATCCAAGTTGTTTAATTCAGCGCTTACCCATCGCAGTGCTGGTAAAGATAATAATGAGCGCTTAGAGTTTCTAGGTGATGCAGTTTTAGGCTTGGTAATCGCTAATTTATTGTTTGAGAGATTCCCTGATTGTGATGAAGGCGATCTTAGCCGTTTGCGTGCCCATTTAGTGTGTAAACGTGCACTTGCGGAATTGGCAAAAGATGCCAAGTTAAGTGCTTTATTGAAATTAGGTGCTGGAGAAAAGAAAAGCGGTGGTCATTTTCGTTCTTCAATCTTGGCTGATTGCTTGGAAGCGATTATTGGCGCGGTGTACCTGTTGAAAGGCTTTGATTTTACCTCGGGATTTATAAAGTCATTGTATGCGAAACCGTTAGATAATCTTCCTGATATTAATGAGCTCAAAGATCCAAAGACTCGCTTGCAAGAGCATCTGCAATCAAGGCAAATTGATGTGCCAGATTATGTCGTCCTCAAAGAGTGGGGTGAAGGTAACAATAAACGATTTAGCGTTAAATGCACTATTCATGCGTTAGATGTGAGTTCTGAAGGTGAAGAGAAGAGTAAGAAGAAAGCTGAGCAGCTAGCAGCCAGTAATATGCTGCAAAAACTACTACAGAAATAGCTATTAATATGGAAACTCGTTGTGGTTATGTGGCTATTATCGGTCGACCTAATTCAGGTAAATCAACGCTATTCAATCGGCTAGTTGGGAAAAAAATATCATCAACTAGTTTTAAGCCACAAACAACACGACACCGCATTGTGGGTGTGCATACTGATTCAAACGCGCAGTTTATTTTTGTTGATACACCAGGTATTCACTTGGGAGGAAAACGCTTGCTTAATAGAGTGTTGAACAAGAATGCTTTAAATGTGCTGCATGATGTCCACTTGATTTTCTGGTTGATTGATCGAGGTCAATGGACAGATGAAGAAGACTATATTAAGAGGTCATTAGACAAAATAGAATGCCCAGTGATATTGGTAATCAATAAAATTGATAAGCTAGAGCGACGTGATGACCTTTTAATTATATTGCAAAAACTTACACTTAAATATGATTTTGCAGAAATGATACCTGTGTCTGCAATGAAGCAGGATAATATCGATGATCTGATAGCATCAGGTAAGCATTATTTGCCTGAGTCTGAATTTTTTTATCCGGATGAATATTTAACAGATAGAGATCAAAAGTTTATTGCTGCGGAGGTGATTCGAGAAGCAGCATTTATGTTTTTAGAAAAAGAACTGCCTTACGCGACGCATGTAGAGATTGAGAAATATGCTGAAGAAGATAATCGATTGGTTATTTCAGCGGTGATTTGGGTAGAAAAAATTGGTCAGAAAGGCATTCTGATTGGAAAGAAAGGCGAGATGCTGAAGAAGATTGGTTCTCGTGCTCGTAGTGCTATCGAAAAAAATACTGGATTAAAAGTGCATCTAGAGCTTTGGGTGAAAGTGAAAAAAGATTGGCAAGATAATCCCCAAATCGTCGGTGAATATGAGTTGTAATTAATATGATGCGTGTCGACCTTGAGCCAGCTTATGTGATACACACTCGCCCTTATCGCGAGACGAGCATGATTGTGTATGCATTAACAGAACAGCATGGCGTTGTGCATATGGTGTCTAGAGGTGCAAGGAAGAAAGGTAATAATAATCTTCAGCCATTTACCAAGATGTATTTGTCATGGTCAGGTCGAGGAGACTTGGTAACGTTAACAAAAATTGAGCATGAGCATTCTCGCTATACAAATAACTTTCGTGCACAGGTGCAATGTTTCTATCTGCATGAATTGATTTTAAAGTTGATTCCTAAATTAAGTCCGGCACCAGAACTTTTCGATTTGTACGAATACACGCTAGATTCAATGATAAATAACCCATCCGATGAATATGTTTTACGTAATTTTGAGATGCGATTACTGGCAATCATGGGGCATCCATTACAGCTCAGATACGATTACATCAATGATGAAGAAGTACAGGATCAATTATTGTATCGTTATGACCCTGATTTTGGTCCAACAAAAATAAAGCTTAAACAAGCTCAGTGGAATGTGGTGACAGGTCGATTGTTGGCTGATTTAGAAGAAGATAATCTTACTGATGACAGCCTGCCTCAGGCTAAGATATTCCTCCGTGGTATTGTGAAGCATTATTTGCAGGGAAAGCCATTAATGACTAGACGACTATTAAAGGTAAATTAAGTGGCAAATCGAGTAAAACTTGGCGTTAATTTAGATCATGTCGCAACACTGCGCCAGGCTAGAAATACCCCTTACCCAGATTTGATGGAAGCAATTAGGATGTCAGAAGCCTGTGGGGCCGATGGCATTACTTTGCACCTGCGAGAAGATCGTAGACATATTCAAGATGACGATATTTATCAAGCAAGAGAAGTCATTACCACGAGCATGAATTTTGAAATGGCAGCTACCAGTGAAATGCAAAAAATTGCGCTTCAAGTGAAACCTGAATACTGCTGCATTGTTCCCGAGAAAAGAGAAGAGTTAACCACTGAAGGTGGACTCGATGTGGCAGCACATAGAGACAGGCTGTCAGACTTGGTGGCCGCATTAAGAGAAGAAAATATTTTAGTGTCTCTGTTTGTTGAGCCTAATTCATTGATTATTGATGTGGTTGCAGAAATTGGTGCATCAATAATAGAAATTCATACCGGCCATTATGCAGATAAGCATGGTATGCAACAGCAACATGAGTTTGAAAGAATTAAAGATGCTGCCAAGCATGCGCTTGATTTAGGGCTGACAGTCAATGCGGGGCACGGTTTGCATGTTGGTAATGTCAAACCTATCGCTGATATTGCTGGGATGAATGAATTGAATATTGGTCATGCAATAGTTTCAGACTCATTGTTTGTAGGCCTTGAACAGGCTATTCACAACATGCGTCATGCAATGGATGGCGAACCCAAATGATGTTGCTTGGCGCAGGAATTGATATTGTCGAAGTTGAGCGTATAAAAGACATTGTTGAGAGTCGTGGTGATCGGTTTGCAGAAAAAATATTGAATGACATAGAGCTAAAAGAATTAACTGGTGTGTCTAATTCGATAGCCTTCATAGCAAAACGGTTCGCTGTTAAAGAAGCGGCAGCAAAAGCACTAGGCATAGGGATTGGTAAGCAACTCAGTTTTACCGATATGTATGTCGAGCATGACGAACTAGGCAAGCCGCTGCTGAGATTCACTCAAGAATGTATTGAACGATTAAATTTAAAAGATAAACACTCATTGTTAACCATTGCAGATGAGAGAGCCTATGCTGTTGCTCACGTGCTATTTTTTACTAAAGATTAATTGAATATGAATTATAAAACGCTTGCAGACTTTGTTGGTAATACGCCATTGGTCAAATTGCAATATCTGAACCCTAATCCTAGTAATACAATATTGCTCAAGCTTGAAGGTAATAATCCTGCTGGTTCAGTGAAAGATCGACCTGCATTGAATATGATAAATGCTGCTCAAGAACGTGGTGATATTAAACCTGGCGATACATTAATAGAAGCAACTAGTGGAAATACGGGTATTGCGCTTGCCATGGCGGCAGCAGTCCAAGGTTATAAAATGGTACTAGTGATGCCAGCGACAATGACCATTGAGCGTCGTGCGGTGATGTCAGCCTTTGGTGCAGAACTAGTGTTAGTGTCTGGTGAGGAAGGCATGGAAGGCGCACGAGACTTGGCTTTAAAAATGCAAACTGAAGGTAAGGGCATAGTGCTGGATCAATTCGCTAATCCAGATAACCCTATGTCACATTATAAAACCACTGGCCCAGAAATATGGCGCGATACTGAAGGTACAGTGACTCATTTCGTGAGTTCAATGGGCACTACTGGCACCATTATGGGAACATCTAAATATTTAAAAGAAAAAAATCCTGATATACAAATCGTTGGCGTTTACCCTAAAGATGGTTCGCAAATTCCAGGGATTAGAAAATGGGAAAAAGAGTATGAACCGTCAATCTTTGATGAGTCGAAAGTCGATCAAATTGAATATGTATCTCGTCAACAAGCCGATGATATGACGGTGAAGCTAGGCCAAAAGGAAGGTGTGTTCTGTGGTGTATCCTCAGGAGGAACATTGTTGGCTGCGCTGAGGCTGTCTGAGCGTGTTGAGAATGCAACGATAGTGAGTATTATTTGTGATCGAGGAGACCGTTATATTTCAACAGGGATATTTGATCCAGCTTGACACTAGCAAATTAAAAGTATCTATAGATGCAACGTGTAAGCTATGACTCGATTCTAAAATGTGGAACTATAAAATAGTATAAAAGCGAATTGTAATATTATGGACCATTTTAAATTTGTCATATCCGAACACTTAAACCATTACGGAACACTGTATGGTGGTAATTTATTAAAGTGGATTGATGAGGTTGGTTACATTACAGCAGCTGTGGATTTTCCTAATAATCGATTTGTTACCATCGCATTAGAAAATGTTGAATTTAAGCACCGTATAGAATTAGGTGCAGTGTTGAAGTTTTCAGTGGAGAAGTTGCGTATTGGTAATTCGTCGCTGACGTATCAGGTGAGAGTGTATTCCGCTGTCGAAGGGGCAGAATCGAATACAGTATTATTTGAAACAAACATTACCTTCGTTAGTGTCGATGAACAGGGTAATAAATCAAGCATTAAGCATTAACGTCTAAGTATTATGGTCGGTGTTATGCTCGTTTTAGTTTTTCTCCGACTGCACCACCTGCAGCACAGATACACGCCTTTAAAAACACTTCATCAAATAAAATCGCGGGCGTAAATTCTTGAAAGAAAGGATTGGCTCCATTGTATTGGCGTATGCCCAGAATAATTAAGCCTGCGCAGGCGCCAACTAAAAATCCATTCAATATACCTTTTTGGCTCAAGTAGCCTACGACTATGCCACCAATGAGAGGAGCGAAGTTAACTAAGAAAGAAGACTTGATCATTAACAAATTGCTGGAAGCAAAATCATGGGTAAGATAAAAATAAATAAAGTGCAGACCTTTGTCGCCAAAGTGCATACCAAGGTAAACCAATAGGCCGATGATGATTGCTTTTTTCATGACGACGATTGTACGCTTTTAACTAAATTCTTCATTAGAATTCTGCTTGGGTGAATAGCATTCAGTAGATTTTTGCCAAGTGGGCTTGGCTCGTTATTAATTAAGCAAGCTAATGCATCCGTGCATAGTGGAATCCATGCTAACCCACGGGAACCAAATCCACTCGCCAAGTACAAGCCATCATGGTATTTCGCTGCTGGATAATTATGGTGAGTAGAACCTAATGCGGCATCTCTATATGTGGTGTTAAAACTAGTTTCTTCAGCGACAGGACCAACAATAGGTAAGCGATCAGTACTCACTGCGCGTATACCAGCGCGTCCACTCAATGCTTGAGTGTTGTCACAATGATAAGAAGGAATCATTTTATTCAGCTTATGCAAATTTTCTTCATGCTCAGACTGTCGAATCTCTGTTGATGTGTCCGCCGTAATAAATGTAGCGCCA
>CALJEX010000014.1 GCA_938074525.1 uncultured Gammaproteobacteria bacterium | reverse complement strand
AAAGATCTTATCAGCGCGCTAGAGCAAAATTATCCAAATGATCTTGCCACAGGATTTTCTGTCAATGAAATTCGTGGCGCCTTCTCTGTTTCACAAACCATCAGTAATTAAAGGCCATTCATGAGCACATTACCTAAAGCTTTTTTAGAAGCATGGGACCAACGCGAACCTCGTATGATACTCACTACCGTCAACAATGCCGGCGAACCAAATGCAGTATGGGTATTATGCGTCAACAAGCTCGATGATAATAGAATCTTAATCGCTAATAATTTTTTCAGCAAAACACTAGATAATATTCTTGCTGGCAGCTCCGGGTCTTTATTAATGATTGCACCAGAAAGAGAAGCTTACCAGATAAAAGGATCTCTTGAGTATTATACTGATGGACCTATATATAATGAAATGAAAGCATGGCTAGATCCCAAGTTCGCTGGTGTCGGTGCCGTTATCTTAAATATTGAATCCATTTATTATGGCGCAGAAAAAATTATCTAATACTATGAAAATATTTTTTACTTTTAGTTTATATCTACTATATTGCTTGAGTGCTGCCACTATTGCTGACGACAACACCCCTGTTACTAGATCTATCACCTTAGTCTCTAGCAACGATTTCACTATATTAAATGGTGATACATCGATACTCACGATTAAACCTCTAAAGGAAAAATTACGCTCAATAGAAAACTTAAGAAACACTGAAGCCGTCGGCATTACCTATCTAGGCAACTTGACCTTATCAGAAAGCGCAACCCCTCTAAGTGTTTTACGTGAAATATCCGTGCAAATTTCAAACGGTCTAGATATTGACTTAGCATTAATCACAGACTCAACCACTTCTCAATCTCTACAACCAAATGAGATGCTATTGCTATACCATCCACAATTAGTCATCACACTGGCATTAACAAAAGTTGAAAATAGCGATCAATATACATTAATAGGCACTTATGCTATCCCAGTTGACAACAACCAAAGCATCGAGATAGAAAACTCGCAAGAAGCATCTTAATCTAATTGATACCGCAGCATTGCTATTAGAACAAGCAATGATGAGAAAGTTAAGGCAGCTGATCTTGAACCTTTATTAGCAACGCTTACGTAAAAAACACTACATAGCGCAAATAAACATTCGCGAGCACCTCTTGGCCATTCATAAATCACATCTCTTAATTAGCATAAAATTATTCTACGTTTTTATTAAAGCGTGTTACTGTAGAAATATAATTTCTTTAACAGACTAATATTATTCGTATGCACCGCGCGCGCAAACGGTTTGGTCAAAACTTTTTAGTCGACCCGACCATCATCCAATCTCTTGTTTCTGCTATCGCCCCAAAAAATGCAGACAATATTTTAGAAATAGGTCCAGGATTAGGCGCGCTCACCAGGCCATTACTTACAAAAGTTGATCACCTGGAAGTTGTCGAACTAGATCGAGATTTAATCGAGCAACTTGAGCAGTTAAATTCAAATGAAAAAACCGTCACCGTCCATCAGCATGATGCCTTGAAATTCGATTTCTCCAGTACGGATAAACCACGACGGATTGTTGGCAATCTTCCTTATAATATTTCTACACCATTAATTTTCCATCTACTTGATCAATTGCCTTCCATTATAGATATGCACTTTATGTTGCAAAAAGAAGTTGTCGATAGAATTTGCACACCTAGTGGCAATAGAAATTTTGGCAGATTATCTGCGATGGTCCAATCAAAATGCGTTGCGCAACAGCTAATAGAAGTTCCCGCAAAAAGTTTTTCGCCTGCGCCTAAAGTTACATCTGCCTTTATTCGCTTAACACCGCATCGCCAACCTTTTGTACCAACTGAATTAGAAACTACCTTTAAAATCATTGTACAAAAATGTTTTTCTCAGCCACGTAAGACACTTGCAAATAATTTAAGAGATACCATTAGCAGTGAAGAAATTACCGCGATTGGTATTGACCCATCCATGCGACCCCAACAACTCACGCTTGATAATTTACTAACTCTCAGCAAAATCAGCAAAAATCAATTTTCTCAATAAAATATTTTTTGCAACCAGCATCAAAGATATTATTATTTGCTTAAGGCATAATAGTGATATGGACGATTTAGCCTCATATAACATCAAAGTTAGTGTTGATACTACTTACCTAGAATCTCAGTCAGACACGACTGATGATCGATATGTGTTTGCATACACAGTGACTATTCAAAATAATGGCGAAGTTCCCGCTAAGCTACTTGCTCGACATTGGGTGATCACAGACTCGAACGGCAAAACACAAGAAGTTCGTGGCGATGGCGTTGTCGGAGAACAACCCCATTTAAAACCAGGCGAAGGTTTCCAATACACTAGTGGCACTATGTTAGAAACGCCAGTTGGCACCATGCATGGTAGCTATCAAATGCAAGCCGATGACGGCACTGAATTTGACGCAGAAATCGAGTTATTTACCCTATCAGCACCTCGCGTGCTACATTAGAGTTCTAATTTACTAAACAAGTTTCCCCGCCTATGGCTGTCTACGCAATTGGTGACATTCAAGGTTGTTTTAATGAACTCGAACAACTATTAGATAAAATTAACTACGATGCTAGCATAGACCAACTTTGGCTTGTCGGCGACTTAGTTAACCGTGGCCCACAATCACTAGAAACCATTCAATTTGTTCGTGCTTTAGATAACTCTGCAAAGTGTGTATTGGGAAATCACGATATTCATTTAATCGCATGTCATGCTGGTGTACAGACCTGCAAACCGAAAAGCTCACTTAATCAAATTTTGCAACATCCAAAAGTGGATGAAATGATTGACTGGTTACGCTTCCAGCCTTTACTGCATTATGATGCAAAACTCAATTGGCTAATGATTCATGCTGGACTGATTCCACAATGGGATTTAGCCACCGCACAAGCATGTGCAAACGAGATTGAAGAACAACTCAGAAGTACACACTATGTAGAATTTCTTACTCACGCTTACGGCGACATGCCCAATCAATGGAATGCGGAATTATCCAATCAAGATCGTTGGCGAGTAATCTTAAACGCATTTACGCGCTTGCGCCTATGCGATCTACATGGAAAAATGGATTTTAATTACAAAGGCCTTCTAGGCAAACAAGAAAAGCATTTACATGCGTGGTTTGATGTCCCTAGAAAATCTAAAGATTTAAATATTATATTTGGGCATTGGTCTGCTTTAGGATTAAAACATACAGATAATTTATTGGGCTTAGATACCGGTTGCCTATGGGGAAGTCAGCTAACCGCCGCTCGCATAGACATCAAACCTGTCACGCTATATCAAGTTGATTGCACCGCAAAAAAGAAAATTACTGGCGGCGAGTAAAAAATTTAAACACCATATTGTGAGGGTTTTTTTCATCAGCTTCACACGCATGCTCCCGCAGCAAATCCCATTTTGTCATATCAACCTCAGGGAAAAAACGGTCCCCTTCAACCTTTACATCTACATAAGTAATATAAAGTTCTTCGGCAAGACTTAAAGATTGCTGATACATATCTGCCCCACCGATAACGAAAAGCTTTTCGTCATTACTAGCCAATTGTAATCCAGACTGTAGACTTGTCACCACATCACAGCCTTCACAAACCAATTCAGCATCGCGTGTCACGATAATATTCTGCCGCCCAGGCAATGGCTTTATTTTGAGTGACTGATAAGTTTTCCTACCCATCAATACTGGTGAACCTAATGTGGTTCGCTTGAAGTACTGTAGGTCAGCGGGACAATACCAAGGAATGCTATTCCCTGCGCCGATAACATTATTCTCCGCCACAGCGACAATGACTGCAATTTTGGTCATACAGCAACAGGTGCAGAAATATGTGGATGCGACTGATAATTTTTTAATTCAAAATCTTCATACTTAAAGTCAAAAATTGAATTTACTTTTCTTGTCACTTCTAATGCTGGCAATTCATATGGCTCTCTTTGTAATTGCAAGTTAGCCTGTTCAATATGATTTTTATACACATGCACATCACCAAAGGTATGAATGAATTCGCCAACCTCCAAATTAGTCACATGAGCAATCATTATCAATAGCAAGGCATATGAAGCTATATTAAATGGCACACCTAAAAATACATCGGCACTGCGTTGATATAACTGACATGAAAGTTTTCCCTGTGCCACATAAAATTGGAACATGGTATGGCATGGTGGCAATGCCATTTTATCTATCTCACCCACATTCCATGCACTAATAATATGTCGACGTGAATAGGGATTAATTTTTATCTGTTCAATTAAATCACCAAGTTGATCTACTGCACCACCATTTGCTGTTGGCCATGCACGCCATTGCGCACCATAGACAGGGCCTAATTCGCCTTGCTCATTAGCCCATTCATTCCAAATGCTAACGCCTACTTCTTGCAATGATTTCACATTCGTTTCTCCGCGCAAAAACCAAAGCAATTCATGGATAATAGATTTAGTATGGAGTTTCTTTGTGGTTACCAAAGGGAACCCTGCACTTAAATCAAATCGCATCTGATAACCGAATGTAGAAATAGTGCCAGTACCAGTTCTATCTTGTTGCTCAACACCATTTTCCAATACATGTTTAAGCAGCGTTAAATACTGTTTCATGCTTTTTTCTCAAATAGGTTTTTATTAGCCAACCATAGCAATAGAAATCCTGCAGCAATCATTGGCAAACTGAGCAGCTGACCCATAGTCAACCAATCAAATGCAATAAAACCAAGATGGTCATCAGGCTGACGCGCAAATTCAGTAATGAAACGAAATGCACCATATAGAATTAAAAACCATCCAGACACAGAACCAGTCACTCTCGGCTTTGCTGAATAGACCCATAGAATAATAAACATCACTACGCCTTCCAGCATCGCTTGATACAACTGCGATGGATGTCGAGCCAGATTATCAACCTGAGGGAAAATCATTCCCCAAGCAATATCAGTAGGTCGACCCCATAGTTCTCCATTGATGAAATTGCCGATTCTGCCAAAGCCTAAGCCCAATGGCACCAATGGCGCAATAAAATCCCCTAGGCTAAAAAATCCCCAGGCTCTTTTTCTCTGATATAGCCATATCGCGGTGAGTACGCCGATTAAGCCACCATGAAAACTCATTCCTCCTTCCCAGATTTTAAATAGGTAAAGAGGATTAGAAAGAAAGTGATCAAAGTTATAGAAGATAACAGACCCTACTCGACCACCAATAATGACACCTAATACAGCATAAAATAGAAAGTCACTGACTTGATCTGGATGTATAAAGCTTCCAGGTTTGCGCGCACGCTTCGTTCCCAGATACCAAAATGCGGCAAAGCCACATAAATACATCAGCCCATACCATCGTACTGCGAGTGGGCCAAGTTGAAAAATAATAGGGTCAAACTGAGGATGAACTAACATAGCGCGGATATTAACATGCTCGAATTAATATGTTTTAGTCGTATACACCTTTGGCACTAGATACATTAATTTTCCGGCTAGTTATAGTAAAAATTAAATAATATAGAGCATGTCCATGTCTAAAAATCATCTAATCAATGAAACTAGTCCCTACTTATTACAGCATGCTGACAATCCAGTGGAGTGGTATCCGTGGGGTCCTGAAGCATTGCATAAAGCTCAGCAGGAAAATAAACCCATCTTATTATCCATTGGTTATTCTGCATGCCATTGGTGCCACGTCATGGCACATGAGTCATTCGAAGACGAACAAAGCGCAGCACTAATGAATGAGCATTTTATTAATATTAAAGTTGACCGCGAAGAGCGTCCTGACATAGACAAGATCTACCAAACCGCTCAATTTCTACTCACACAACGCACTGGTGGTTGGCCGCTAACCATGTTTTTAACCCCTAATGATCGTATCCCCTTTTTTGGAGGCACATACTTCCCTGATCAAGCACGTCATGGCTTACCTGCGTTCAAAGATTTATTAAAACATATTGCTACAGCCTATAAAGACAAGCCTAATGAAATTGCTAAACAGAATCAGTCCTTGCAAGGTGTACTAAAAAACATTTACCAATCTACTCATGCACCTGTTTCCTTAGACAACAGTATTCTAAAGGCGGCAAAAGACCAGTTGCTTGAATCATTCGATGATCAACATGGCGGCTTTGGCAAAGCTCCGAAATTCCCTCATCCTTGTAACATCGAATTTCTATTACGTTATTGGCACCTCAGCAAACAGCTGGACAAAGAAGACATACAAGCATTGCATCCCGCAGTATATACCTTAGAAAGAATGGCGAGTGGCGGTTTGTTCGATCACGTTAGTGGTGGGTTCTGCCGTTATTCTGTGGATGATTACTGGATGATTCCGCACTTCGAAAAAATGCTTTATGACAATGGTCCTCTTCTACATTTATACAGCCAAGCATTCCAGGCAACTAATAAAGATTACTTTACAACAGCGGCAACACAAACAGCAGAATGGATAATGCGTGATATGCAATCATCAGAAGGTGGTTACTATTCTTCTTTAGACGCCGATTCCGAAGGAATAGAGGGAAAATTCTATGTATGGGAGCAACAACAATTAGAGTCCTTATTAACTGAGCAAGAATATGCGCTGGTTAATCTTCGCTTTGGTATTGACCGTGGTCCAAATTTTGAAGACAAGTTTCATCTACACGAATTTGCCAGCCTTGAAGAGTGCGCACAGGAGCTTTCTCTAGATAGCACTGAATGTGTTACTTTATGGCAGCAAGCGCGAGAAAAATTATATGCGCATAGAATCACACGCGTTGCTCCCGGCACAGATGAAAAAATACTCACCAGCTGGAATGCATTAATGATTAAAGGCATGCTCACCGCTAGTCGCATTTTCAAAAATGAGCAATATTTCACTTCAGCGCAACGCGCGATGCATTTCATATATTCTTCTATGTATGAGCAAGGCCGTTTATTTGCTACCTATAAAGATGGAAAAGCACATCTGAATGCATATCTAGATGATTATGCTTTCTTGCTTGATGCCATCATTGAGTATTTGCAAACACGCTGGGACAGTCGCTATTTACAATTTGCAGTAGAACTGTCAGAAGTATTATTAACTCAATTTGAAGACACTGAACATGGTGGTTTTTATTTTACTGCCAATGATCATGAGTCACTCATACAAAGACCTAAAGTGGCCTCAGACGAAGCCGCACCCTCTGGCAACGGCATTGCCGCTTGTGCTTTATTGAGAATGGGCTACTTACTCGCCGAACCTAGATATCTAGAAGCGGCAGAACGTACACTAGAATATGCAAGCCAACAAATTACTAGTACGCCAATTGCGCATACATCTTTGCTACGTTGCAGTGAAGAAATAAACAATCCGCCTACAATAATTATTATTCGTGGCAACAATGATGAGTTGAAACTATGGCAGCAGACTTGCCAACAACAGTTCAACCCTGGAAGAATGACATTTGCTATTGCAAATGATGAAAAAAACTTACATCAAGCACTTCAAAGTAAATTTTCCAGCAGCGGAGAAACGCTAGCGTATATATGCCAAGGGACGAGTTGCCAAGCGCCAATTAATCACATATCACAATTAACTAAAGCGCTAGACAATCAATCAAGTGATACAAATTAACCTAACGCTTTTAATGCAGCATCATAATCAGGCTCATCAGCAATCTCACTGACAAGCTGAGTATAGATAACATCATTATCAGCATCTAACACAACAACTGCACGTGCGGTGATTCCTGCAAGCGGTCCATCTTGTATTAGTACACCATAATCATCAGCAAAGCTTTTACTTCTCATCATTGATAATGTCACTACATTTTCAATGTTCTCGCTGGTGCAAAATCTTGACATGGCGAAGGGAAGATCTGCTGCAACAGTCAATATCACAACATCATTTCGATCCGCTGCAAAATCACTAAACTTCTTAGCTGATGTTGCACATACTGGCGTATCTAGACTTGGGACTATATTAATTATTTTCTTCTTACCAACATATTCAGCTAGATCTACATTATTAAGATCTTTATCCACTAACTGAAAGTCAGGTGCTTTCGATCCAATCGCTGGCAAATCTCCGTTAGTATGAATCTCATTTCCTTGTAGCGTAATTGTTGCCATTTATTCCCCCAAATTATATTAATAAAACTTGTATTTATTCGCTGCTACTTGATATCTGACTATTATACTCATCCGACGTCATTTTACTCTGAATAACATGATTCTCCGCCACTTTAATTTTAATAATCCAGCCCTTATCGTAAGGAGATTCATTGATCAATTCAGGCTCATCGGCCAGCTGATTATTCACTTCGATAATTTCTCCGACCACTGGACAAATAACATCCGATGCTGATTTTACCGATTCAACTACCAGGCACGCTTCACCTGCTTGCGTGCTAACACCTAATTCAGGCAAATCTACAAAAACAATATCGCCTAACTGTTGTTGCGCAAACTCTGTAATACCCAAAGTAAACACGTATTCATTTTGCGGTAGTAACCACACATGATTTTGGGTAAAAATTCTATCTGACATATTCGAACTCATATTAAACTTAAGCACTTTTGTCCTCTGACTAGCCAGCAATGATATAATAAAAATCACCCATAACTGAACTAAAAACCATGCGTATTATCAATCTTTTTAGCTTATTTATTGTATCCACTTTAACGCTTATAGCTTGCAGCCAGTCGAAAGTAGCTCCTATCGAAATTGATGCACCTTGGATTCGCGAAGCACCCCCAGGTGCCACTGCAATGGCTGGCTATATGCGCATTATCAACAACTCTGAAAATAATATTATTTTACATAGTGCCAGCAGCCCGGCTTTCAAAGCAATTGAATTCCACCGTAGTGTCGAAAAAGATGGCGCGTATAGAATGGTACCCCACTTACACTTACATATTGCTGCCAATGCATCAATTGAATTAAGGCCTGGCGATTATCACTTGATGATGTTCAATCCAACCAGCACCCTAAAAGAAGGCGATAGTGTCGAGGTAGAATTGGTTTTCAGTCAAGAACAGACTGTCAACACAACTATCCCTGTTAAAAAAGCACAGTACTAATCAATCAGTCTTACACTATCACTATTCAGCACTCATGCATGATGACAATCAAGGCATATTAGCAACTGCCTTTCAATTAATATTCACACTTGAACCAGAGCTAGTCGAGATTGTTCTGCTGTCTCTTAAAGTGAGCATCACTGCTGTGATATTGGCGACTCTAATTTCGATTCCACTTGGTACTCTACTTGGTGCTTACCGCTTTAGAGGGCGCGATTTCATTACAGGCATTGTTAATGCGTTAATGGGATTACCACCAGTAGTAGTGGGATTGGCTTTATACCTACTACTTTCACGTACTGGGCCGCTAGGCGATTTGCAGCTTCTATTCACATCCAGTGCAATGATAATTGCTCAATGCATATTAATTACGCCTATTATTAGCTCATTAACCCAGCAAACTATAGAAGACTTATTCAACCAGCATGCACTGCAATTCAAGGCATTAGGCGCACCAACTTCGTTGACATTACTACCGCTACTTCGCGATGCTCGTACAAGCTTATTCACTGCCATACTTGCTGGGTTTGGGCGTGCTTCTGCTGAAGTTGGTGCAGTATTAATCGTGGGTGGAAATATAAATCACCTCACTCGAGTAATGACAACCACTATTGCTCTAGAGACCAGCAAAGGTAACTTAGAACTCGCCATGGCATTAGGTATCATTCTCTTAATCATCTCATTTACAATCACCAGTCTCATGATTGTTGTACGTAAAACTCAATCAATCTAGTCACTAAAAAATGCACGCCACCGATCAATTCCTTCCACTCGTTGTAAAAGACGTTACCTATGAGGTGAATGGAGCCAAACTCATCAAAAGCCTTAATCTAGAAATAACCTCTAGCGGATCAACTATTATCTTAGGACATAATGGTTCGGGAAAGAGTTTATTATTAAAACTACTACATGGCGTCATCGCACCCAGTTCGGGATTAGTGACTTGGAATAATAATATTCCTACTACCAATCAATATTGGCGCACCTTTTTACTGCAAACCCCAACCTTCTTTAAACAAACAGTGCAGTACAATATTGAATTTGTTTTATCAATTGCAGGTATTCCGGCGAGCGAACATAAAACACGTTGCCAACAAGCTTTAGAAATATGTGGCCTTGGCGAAATAAGGCATCGGAATACTCATTCCCTTTCAGGTGGCGAACTACAAAAACTCTCCTTAGCAAGAGCCTGGGTGCTTAAGCCGCGTGTGGTATTATTAGACGAGCCCACGGTAGCGTTAGATCCTCCCTCTGTCATTGGATTTGAACAGATCATTCATCAGTTCAAGCAATCAGAGACTAAAGTTATTATGACAACACATGATTTAGCACAGGCTAAAAGACTTGCAGATGAAGTTGTCTTTATTGATGCGGGCAAAGTCATTGAGCAATCACAAGCTGGGGAATTCTTTTCTGGACCTGAGTCCAATCAAGCACAAATTTTTATTAGCGGAGAGCTTGTATGATTGTATTTGTGCTTGATCAAAAACTATAAGGACTGTTTAATCGGTACGTGCTGTAACTTCTAACAAGTGATATCCAAACTGCGTTTTAACAGGACCTTGTACTTCATTAAGAGGCGCACTAAAAACAACCTCATCAAATTCTTTAACCATCATTCCTGGGCCAAATTCTCCCAAGTCTCCGCCTGATGTGCCGGATGGACATTTTGAATGCTGCTTAGCAACATCACCAAAATCGGTACCGCCAGTGATTTGGTCTTTCAACTGATTACATTGTTCTTCGCTATCTACCAAGATGTGTCTTGCTGTCGCTTTTGCCATAATAATTTCCTAAATTTAGTTAAATATTTCTTATTCAGCTGCAGGCGCTTCTTCAGCAGCTTCTTCTGGTGCAGCCTCTTCAACAGGCGCAGCTTTAGGCTCTGGAATTTTCACTAAACCAGCATCGGCTAAAATTTTAGCTTTGTCATCACCATTAATATATTTCTTGTCTGCCCCTATAACGGCATAACGACCTGATTTCTTCTCGAAGATTTTATTTTCGCCGACTGATTTAATTTCTTTCATGGTCTTTCCTAAGTTTGTGAAATTCAAATAAATGGATATATTGATGGGCGCAGATTCTAACCGATTCTTATTATATGATTCTAGTAAGATAATCCTAGTTAACACCAATATTCATAATAAACCTTATAAATATTATAACGGCACACCCAACGCTCGACGCATAAACATCATTTTCAAAGGCAATGCTTTATTTGTTACATTGACGCCAATTGAACGAATTTGTTTAACCAACTGGTGCTCTTCTCTAAATAAAGAATCAATCATCTCCAAAGAACGCTGCATAAGCGCATTTTCGCTTTTACGTGCTCGCTCATACTGACGTAACACTCGTTCGCTGCCTAACGGCCTA
>CALJEX010000013.1 GCA_938074525.1 uncultured Gammaproteobacteria bacterium | reverse complement strand
GAAACAGCATACAAATAGATGACCAGGCATTTGTAGATGAGCTACGAGACTGGGTCCGCTTCAATGAAGAAGAAGCACTAAGTTTACGAGACGGCTTAACATATCGGTCTACAGGAAATCCTGCAGTTCCAAGATGGATAGGAGAAAATTTATTCAAGATAATGTTTAGAAAAAAAACCAGAGAACGATAAATACAGAGAGCAGATTGCAAGCTCTGCAGGAATTGCGGTCTTTAGTTGCTCAGCACAAACAAAAGAAAATTGGATAAATGTTGGCCGCGCTTATCAACGTTTTGCATTGCACTCCACCGCACTTGGTATTCGTCACTCATTTATTAATCAACCAGTAGAAGTTTCTTCCATACGACCACAATTGGCAAACTATTTAGGGTTAGGTGACAAACTACCTGATTTAGTTATTCGATTTGGATATGGCGACCCCACGCCTCGCACTCTACGGCGACCAATAAGTCAAGTCATTATTTAAAAGATGGATTAAATTATTTGATAGACAAGTTAGCAATTGAGATGGTATCTATAATAAAAAATATTGCCTGAATAGCTCAGATATCTTTAAATCTAAATCACTATTCTGACTCATCTTTTATTATTAGATATTTTACTTATGACTAAACAAGTCACTCTAAGGCGAACATTACCATTACCAATGATCGTACTTTATGGTCTCGGTACAACTATCGGTGCTGGCATTTATGCTTTAGCTGGCGAAGTCGCCGGTGTCTCTGGATATTTCGCACCTCTATCTTTCCTTATCGCATCCATAACAGCAGGCTTCACTGCAATATCATTTGCGGAGTTATGTGGGCGTTACCCTCGCGCAGCTGGTGCTGCATTATACGTCAAACAAGGTTTCGGCTCAGAACACTTCTCTACTTTTGTTGGACTTCTTGTTGTCTCAGCAGGTTTAGTTTCGGCTGCTGCATTGGTCAATGGTTTTGTTGGTTATTTACATCAATTCATAGGCATAGAACGTGTCATTGCTATCGTGTTGATAACTATATTACTTGGTGGCATTGCCATATGGGGAATTGCCGAGTCAGTCACTATTGCGAGCCTCATTACTATCGTTGAAATCGGTGGCATTCTGCTGATCATTGCAGTCAGTAGTGAGAGTCTATTCTCCTTATCTATCAATTGGTCTGAAATGATCCCACCTGCTGATATCTCTAGTTGGGGTAGTATTTACTTCGGAGCAGTTCTCGCTTTCTACGCATTTATCGGTTTTGAGGATATGGTCGATGTGGCCGAAGAAGTTAAAGATGTAAAACGTAATCTTCCCTTAGCAATTTTACTTACACTCGGTATAACTACGTTTTTATATATGCTATTAATGATTACAGCATTATCGTCTCTCACCCCTACAGAGCTTGCTAACAGTGAAGCACCTCTTGCACTAATCTATGAATACCATACGGAAGAGAACGCATTCGTCATCAGCATTATTGGCATGTTCGCTATTATTAATGGTGCTTTAATTCAAATGATCATGGCGTCCAGAGTGTTGTATGGATTAAGTTCTCGCAGACAGCTACCCACGGTGTTAAGCATTATATATCCACGAACACATACACCTTTGATTGCGACAGTTGTGGTTACTATCATTACTTTAATGCTTGCACTCATTGGTCGACTAGGTTCACTTGCTGAAGCAACATCATTAATAATGTTGACCATCTTTTCACTGGTGAACCTTGCACTATGGCGAATTAAACGACGCGACCCACATCCGGATGGTGTAAAAATATTTCCAATATGGGTACCAATCACAGGTTTCTTTATCAGTATTACTTTTGTCTTGATTGAAATAACAGACTTATTAGCGAGCTATTTTAGTTAAGGTAATACTCTTACTCATCGAGCCCACACATCAGACACATCTCGCTCTTCACCCGATTTATCATCAGCTTCTTCATCATCGAATGTATGTTGCAATTCAGTGATGTCTCTATATTTTAGCTGCAAACCATTTAAGAAATTGCGTAAGATCTGATTTTTACATTCGCGATAATGTTTATGCCCCACTTTGCGGAAGAAGGCGCTTAGTTCGTGTTTACTTATTGTAAAACCCACTGAACTCAAAATTCTAAGCACATCATTCGATTGCAAATTTAGAGCGATTCTCAATTTTCTGAAAATCATATTATTGGTTAATCGTCCTTCAAACTTTTTCTGCTCGCCTTCCTGTTCTTCGCGCATATCAATGATCAAACCATCTAAAAAAGCAGCCAGTAGATGGTCTTTACACATTTGAAATGCAGGGTCTTCTTCTTTTTTTAGCCAATCACTGACTTCTGCACGCGATACTTCACAACCACCCAAGGCAAATAAAGCAATCATAGCGCTATCATTAAAATCAAAAATATAGCGCATACGGCGTAAAATATCGTTATTAGTCATAAATTGTTTGCGTTCTACTTAAAAGAAATTCAACTTAACACATTGACCACTATGGGATCAGCATGAATATAAAACAGAATTAGCGAAAATCACTTCTTCAGCATATGCGCAGCATAAGCGACTGAGAAAGCCGATTCTTGAAAGACTTTTAATCCTGTCTCTGCAAAAGGAATCGTTAATGGGTTTTCTGACAATGCAGATTTAATCTGTGTGGGCGAAAGCAACACAACATCTAACTCTTCAATTAGCTGAATAGTAGCTTCTAACTTAAAACTGATAGCGCCACCAGCAAATTTCCCTTTAGTCAGGCGCTCTTTGATAACGACTTTATCAATCTTGTAGTCATCCATCAGTTTGAGAAAAGTCGATTGAAAGTACTTAAGTTCTTCGCGTGTGTGATCTTTTTTCAGTGTCAGTTTACGCACTCTGCACTCTTCTATACTAAACTGCCCACGGTCCAGAGCAAGCAAACAGACAACAGCATCATTGCTACTTAGTTCAACTCCACAAATTCTCATTCTATTCCTTAACCATCAATCTTTATTAATTCAACATCAAATATTAATGTTGAACCTGGTGAAATCCTACCTGCTGCACGATCACCATAAGCCAACTCAGCAGGAATAAAGAAGCGCGTCTTTTCTCCCACCACCATTAACTGTACACCTTCCGTCCAGCCTTTTATAACTTGATTCAATCCAAAAGAAATTGATTGGCCGCGTTCAATAGAACTATCAAACACCGTGCCATCCAACAATTTACCTTCATAATGTACTTCTACTCGGCTGGATGCTGAGGGATGTTTGTCACCAGTGCCCTCTTGCAACACCTTATATTGCAGACCAGAAGCAGTGGTATTAACCCCTTCAGCCTTTGAATTCTCCGCCATAAAAGCAATACCTTCTTGCTTATTCAACGCGATCTGTTCTGAGCTCACCGAAGAGAAAAAAGTGCGATACGCTAAAAACAGTACCAACACCAACGCAATTCCAATAAAGGCATTATTTAACACAGTAATTTCCCTATATGATTTTGAAATAATAATTTTATAATACAGCTTATAACACTAACCACCCAAGGCATATAACCTAATTACTTACCTTGAGACACGCCAGTAATCCATTCTTGTTGCTCAAGGTTCCAACGAGATCTTTCGAGCAAATATTGTGAAGGGTTGGCAGGATTATATTTTAAAGGACTCGGCAAACTAGACGCGAGTAATGCAGACTGCATGGGTGTCAGGCGGGCTGCGGATTGACCAAAATGATAACGACTAGCAGCTTCCAAACCAAACACACCCTCGCCCCATTCAGCAATATTTAAATATACCTCTAAAATTCGTTGTTTACTCCAGGTCAATTCAATCAGCACAGTAAACCAAACCTCAAGACCTTTTCTAAACCAACTTCTGCCTGTCCATAAATAAACGTTGCGTGCCACTTGCTGACTAATTGTACTAGCGCCACGTAATTTTTTGCCGCGGCCCAAAGACTTCAAGGAATCAATAATGGAGGAGAAATCAAATCCATGATGCACCACAAAAAGTTGATCTTCAGACGCCATCACCGCTGATGCCGCATGTTTAGGAATTTGACCCCAATTCAACCACTGTTGTTGTAACCTGAACTCCTCATTGGGAGCGCTTAACCAACGATCCATCATCACCATAGTGACCGGAGGATTTATCCAACGAAACGGGACGACAATAATAATGGTTACAACAATAAACACTAAGCCAAATCGAAACAGGAACTTTATTAGGGATTTAAGCAATCTATTCACGAGGCAATAGTAACATTGTAGTGAAATCCAACGAAACAGTAATAAATGAAGGGCTCGCTTCTTTTATTCTTTAGAATAATATTCTAAATTCAGCACCTACATCACGATTGACTACATCCACTTTTGCATTCATCGCTTGTGCTAGTTGATGCACCAAAGCAAGTCCTATCCCTGTGCCTAATGTTTCACGCGTAAGCTCATTTTCAGAACGATAGAACAATTTAAAAATCTTGCGCATTTGGTCTTTTTCAACACCAGGGCCGTAATCACGCACACTAAATTCTACCGCTCCATTTTGCTTAACTTCACAACCAATATCGATTTCATGTTTATCATGTTTCGATGAGAATTTAATCGCGTTATCTACCAGGTTGATCATAATTTGATTG
>CALJEX010000012.1 GCA_938074525.1 uncultured Gammaproteobacteria bacterium | reverse complement strand
GCATATACATATTTGCGCGTTGCATTATCTTTGCCGATGTCTTGGCGTAAATTTTTTAGGATCGTGCGAAGTTCTGGTACGACACCAGAGTCAGAATATAGTTGACGTATCATGTGAATCACACGCCAATGATCTTTGCTTAATTCTAGCTCTGTTTCTTTGGCGGTAGATAATGCGAAGTCTTCATCCCAATCTTCTGGGTCAAGTAAAAATCCATCTTCGTCAGTTTGTATGTCCATTTATTTGGTCACCGTTCCTTGAGTAACACGCTCATGTTGTTGCATATCTTGCAAAGTGTGGATGTTATTGTAACCGCATTTGCTGAATTGTGTGCGGACATCGTTACCTTGTTTGTATCCGTGTTCGACTAATAGCGTGCCATAAGAAGACAAGTAATTAGGTGCGTGATTTATAATATGGAATAAATCTTCTAATCCATTATTGCACGAGAATAGCGCAGATTCGGGTTCGTATTTTTGTACTTCGTATTCAATGTCTTCGTCGTCGCTGGATATGTAAGGAGGGTTACTGATAATGATATCAAAATTGTTAGTATCTACGGACTGAAACCAATGGCTGGTGATGAAAGTAATGTTATCTAGAGCAAGATTTTGTGCATTAACTTTAGCGATATCAATACAATCAGAAGAGTTGTCACAAGCAGTAATTTGCGCGTGAGGTTTTTCTTTGGCTAGTGCCAGCGCAATACATCCGCTGCCTGTGCCTAGATCTAGAATGGTTGCGTGATCTTTGCCTGTTAATAATTCGAGGGCAACTTCAATAATCAATTCTGTCTCTGGTCGAGGGATTAATACGGCGGGAGACACTTTTAGATCTAACGACCAAAACTCTTTTTGCTGCTGAATATAGGCAATGGGCTCGCCTTCGGCACGGCGGGATAGATATTCTTGGTATCGTTGAAATGAAGCATCGCTTATGGGTTCGTCCGAATGAGCAATTAAAAATTCTTTGGTCTTGTTAATGCTGTGTGCAAGTAGAAGGGAGGCTTCTTGATCAGGGTTGTGAACTTTGTTGGTTAATAACTGGCGACCATGTTGAACGGCTTTTTGGATGCTAGTCACGAGTATTTGCTGAATTACGAATCGCTCAAAGAAGCAAGTTGTTCGGCTTGATGTTCGTTAATTAACGGGTCAATAAGTTCATTAAGGTTGCCCTGCATTAATTCATCAAGTTTATATAATGTCAGATTGATTCGATGATCAGTCACGCGTCCTTGAGGGAAATTATAAGTTCGTATGCGTTCAGAGCGATCACCACTACCAACTAAGCTTTTTCTAGTCGCAGCTTGTTCTGCAAATTGTTTGGATTGTTCTGCATCTAGCAAGCGTGCTTTTAATAAAGACATCGCGCGTGCTTTATTTTTATGTTGCGAACGTTCGTCTTGGCACTCAACGACAACACCTGTCGGTAAATGTGTGAGTCGAATGGCTGAGTCTGTTTTGTTGACATGCTGTCCGCCCGCACCCGATGCGCGAAAGGTGTCGACACGTAAGTCTGAAGGATTGATGTCTACATCATCAATTTCATCTGTCTCCGCTAAAATAGCCACGGTTGCCGCAGATGTATGTACGCGCCCTTGAGATTCTGTTTCTGGTACACGTTGTACTCGATGTGCCCCCGATTCAAATTTAAGTAATGAATAAGCACCTTGTCCTACAATCCGTGCAATTACTTCTTTATAGCCACCATGGTCGCCTTCGTTGATATTGACGACTTCAACTGTCCAGCGTTTTTGTTCTGCGTAACGTGAGTACATTCGAAATAAATCACCAGCAAAGATAGCCGCTTCATCGCCACCGGTGCCAGCGCGAATTTCTATAAATACGTTGCTATTGTCTAGAGGGTCTTTGGGTAATAATAATTTCTGTAAATCAAGTTCAATATCTTCTTGTTGTTTTTGTAATTCACTAATCTCTTGCTGAGCCATTTCTTGTACGCTGGCATCATCGTCTGAAAGCATTTCTTTAGCGCCAACTAAACCTTCAACTGTTTGCGAGTATTTGCTGAACGCTGCAACGACAGGTTCTAGTTGCGCATATTCCATGGATAATCTTCTAAATTGATTTTGATCTGAGATTACGTCTGGATCAGATAGTAGCCCTGCAATTTCTTGATGACGTTCTTGCAACGATTCAAGCTTGGAAACAATTGAATCTTTCATGATAGATAGTGTTTAAGAGGTGGTTGTGAGAATACTCGCGAGATTAATCGCGAGGCAGGCCTAGAATTGTTTTAGCCGCCTCAAGTAATTCTTGATGATTGTCTGCGCCTGCAGATTTTAATGCTTCGGTAGGGCTATGCAACAGTTTGTTGACTAATGTGTTGGCAAGAAATTGCATAGCTTCGTCAGAAGATTTTCCTTGTTTCAACATGCGCGCCGCTTTTTCTACGGCTTCATTTTTATGCTGCTCTGCCTGACCGCGATAAGTGCGAATCACATCAGTCACGTCCTGGCCACGCATCCACTGATAAAACTTAGTGACTTCGTCATCAATGATAATTTCAGCTTCTTCAGCAGCATTAATTCTTGATTGCATATTTTCTTGGATTACTTGTTTTAAGTCATCAACGCTGTAGAGGTAGATGTCTTGTAACATAGCCGCTTCAGGTTCAACATCACGTGGAATCGCAAGGTCAATAACAAGAATGGGTTTATGCTTGCGTCGTTTTAAGCTTCTTTCTAATAGGCCTTTACCTAGGATGGGCAATGTACTTGAAGTTGCAGTAATCACAATATCACTTTCTGGTAATACTTCGCCTATATAAGACAGACCAATACCATAGCCATTAAATTTATTCGCCAGCTTTTGCGCACGAGGTATGTTTCGATTTGCAATGGTAATTCGATTGGCACCCACTGCGTTAAGATGTTGTGCGGCAAGTTCGATCGTTTCTCCGGCACCAATAAATAATGCGTTCCTATTAGATAAATCACCAAAAATTTGTTTGGCTAGAGACACTGCTGTAGAGGCTACTGATACAGGGTTGGTACCAATAGACGTGTGTGTTCTAACTTTTTTTGCAACATTAAAAGAATGCTGGAATAACTGATTAAGTTGTTTGCCCAGTGTGCCGACACCCACCGCATGCTGATAAGCCTGTTTGAGTTGGCCTAAAATCTGAGGTTCTCCTAGCACCATGGAATCTAATCCACTGGCCACGCGAAACATATGTTTGGCGGTTTCTTGATCATTGTGTTTGTATAAATAAGACTGATTATGATCAATGTCTAAATTATGAAAGTCACTTAACCATTTCACAGTAGCCATTTTGCCCGATTCAAATGAATCTACGCTGCAGTAAAGCTCAGTTCGATTGCAAGTAGAAACGATTGCTGCTTCTTCTATAGTAGGTGTTTCCATGAGTGCGCTCAGCGCGGAGGGCAGCACTGAGTCTGGAATGGCCACGCGCTCACGCACCTCGACGGGCGCAGAAGCATGGTTAACACCTATAGTTAGTAAGGACATGGTGGCTATTTTAGCGCACCTTGAGCATAACCAGGAGAATAAACAGGTGATATTTGTACAAAAAGTGAGAAGTGGCTGCTGAAGCGCTCATGTAATGACATATGAAATAACGTAGAATTGCTCAATAGACTTTAGATTTATATAAATTATTTTACACTCCAAAATTATGCCTCAAGATAATATTTGTAAATATATGCTGATCGTGGTGCTCGCCACTATCATTTCTGGGTGCGCAAACGTACCGTCAACATCGGGGCAGGGTGGGTCTGAGGAGTCAATCAGAGATCAAGCAGCCATCAATACAACAGCGAATGATGCTAGATACGATGACATTAGTGAGCTGATGTATGAAGTATTGACCGGCGAATTATCTGGCAAGCTTGGAGACCTTGAAGGTTCTAAGCAAGCTTATAGTCGTGCCAGCGAATTAAGTGATAATCCGCAGGTGATTGAGCGTGCCATGCGAATTGCTATTTTTGCAAAAGACTGGCCGCTGGCATTGAAAATTGCACATCGTTGGTCAGATGCATTAGATGGAAATATTGAAGCTCAGCAAGTGCTCGGTGTTTTATATTTGCGTCAAGGGGATGTTGATTCTTCAGCAAAATATTTTAGCGCAGTCATGGATGCAGCTGCTGATTCTCTAAGCCAAGGCTACAGTATTGTGGCGGCAACATTGGCGCGTGTCGAAGATGTTGATGTTAGTCTTAAGTTAATGGATCGCTTGGTAGCAAAAAACTTTGCTAATCCATATGGGCATCTGTCTTATGCTAATTTGGCTATGAAGGCAAAAAAATATCAGTTAGCCGTTGATCAAAGTGAGCTTGCATTAGGTTTTAAGCCGGACCTTTCTGAAGCAAGAGTGCTGCGAGCGAGAGCATTAAGTTTGATTGGAGATCACGATGCTGCATTTGTAGAAATGCAAACATTGGTTGATGCTGATCCACAAAATTTTGATTTGCGTTTAGGCTATGCGCGCATGTTGTTGCAAGCGGAACAATTCAAACAAGCAGGTAAACAGTTTGAGGTGTTGTTGAGTCAGCGAGCTGGTGATGCCGATATTACATATATGCTTGGCCTTACTTACGTGCAGGCTGAGCAGTATGCTAAATCAAAGCAATACTTCCAAGCGTTAATAGATGATAACCGTCGTTTAGATGAATCTAATTATTATCTTGCACGTATTTCAGAGGAATTAGGAGAACCAGCAAAGGCTGTAAAACATTATCAAGACGTTGCTTATGGAGATCTATATCTTGATGCTGCTGTGCGATTAGCTGACTTATACGTTAAAGAAAATGGTTTAAATAAAGCGCGAGAACATTTGAATGATGTGCGTGGCAGCGTTGATCATCCAGAAGATGTGATTCGTATATTCTTGGCTGAAGGACATATTCTTCATG
Organism: uncultured Gammaproteobacteria bacterium; assembly: GCA_938074525.1. GTDB lineage: Bacteria > Pseudomonadota > Gammaproteobacteria > UBA4575 > UBA4575 > UBA1858. The sequence goes on along the minus strand of CALJEX010000012.1, from coordinate 309 downwards.
AAGCTAAACTGTATGATGAAGCTTATGAGTTATATAGTCAGGGGCTTTTAGAGTTCCCAAGACATCCTGACTTGTTATATGCACGCGCTTTAACTGCCGAACATATTGATCGAGTTGATTTGCTGGAGTCAGATTTACTCATTATTTTGCAGTCTGATCCTGATCATACCAATGCGTTAAACGCACTTGGTTATACGTTGGCTGATCGTGGTTTGCGTATAGATGAGGCACAAAAGTATGTTGAGCGTGCATATGAGTTGAAGCCAAATGATCCCGCAGTAATCGATAGCATGGGTTGGATTCACTTTC
>CALJEX010000011.1 GCA_938074525.1 uncultured Gammaproteobacteria bacterium | reverse complement strand
CCTGTCATGCCTACCGGGTGGCCACAGGCTACTGCACCACCATGAATATTTAATTTTTCTTGATCTATTTCGCCCCAGGCTTTTCTAGTATTTAACTTTTCTTTGCAGTAATCCTTGTCATTAAATGCAGCTAAGCATGCTAGTACTTGGCCAGCAAACGCTTCATTCAATTCCCAATAATCGATATCACCCAAGCCAAGCTTGTTTTTCTTTAACAATATATCGGTCGCATGCACGGGGCCTAGCCCCATTTCAGATGGATCTAAGCCTGCCCAATAACAACTAGTTAATTTTGCTAGCGGCGTAAGGTTGTGTTGCTTGACAAATTTCTCAGATGCCAGCATTAACCATGCCGCGCCATCACTAATTTGCGCACTATTACCTGCTGTTACTTTGCCGTAAGGCTTATCAAATACGGCTCTCAGCTTAGCCAATTTCTCCATGCTTGAATCTGGACGCACACCATCATCAAACTCATAAAGTTTTCCATGCTTATCGTAAAGCGGCTCTATTTCTTGCTCAAATATCTTCTCTTCTTGCGCTTTAGCTAATCGCAAGTGACTGCGAATGGCGAATTCATCCATTGCTTCTCTAGAAATATTAAAACGATGAGCAATTTTTTCTGCGGTTTGCCCCATAGACATATCCACTGTGGGGTCGGTTAAACCACGCAGCAAACCAATAATAGGCTTTAATAAACCAGGACGGAATTTACTAATCACTTGTAGCTTTTTCTGAAATGACTTTGCTCGTGCAAGATCAGCCAACCAATGCACATACTCTTCCCTAAACAATAGTGGCGCGTGACTCATCGCTTCCACTCCACCTGCCAATACTAAATTAGAATGATTCAGCTGTATTTGCCCCATGGCACTATCAAGTGCTTGCATTCCAGATGCGCAATTTCGTTGTACTGTCCAGGCAGGAATAGATTCAGGCAGATCTAAACGCAAGCCAATCAAGCGCGCAATATTTGCTTCATCGGCACGCGGCATCACACACCCTAAAATTATTTCATCAATTTTATCTGCATACTCCGAATGCTTGCTTAATAATGATCGCGCTACTGACAACGACATATCTGCCGCTGTAAAAGGCCCAGGCCTACCACGTGCTTTTAAGATAGGACTGCGTAACCCATCAATCACATACACGGGTTTTCCACTCATGATTGATTTCTCCCTTTCCAGTATTCTGCGCTGAAGTCATCAACGGCAAATACTTTTAAACGCGCCAGTTGCGCATTGCGAATCACGTCCGCTTCAGAATCATTAATGACACCACAGGAAACTGCTAGATCTAAATCGAATTTTTTAATATTACCTAAACGTTTGGCACGCTTGACTAGTGTTTCCAATGGCTCCGCATTGATAACTTGCTGTAAAGCATCTTCCAACCACACTAATGATTCGTCAGAATCTTTAGGCACGTAGATATCTCCAGTTAAAGAATCACGCACTGCTAAATCATCTAGCAACATACTTGATATTTCATCATGTAGCGTATCTTTACGTGGAATCTGAGGTTTTCCTAGCGGATAAATAATGACATGCAATACATGCTTTAATATTTTTCCAGGCAAATTATACAACAGTTCTTGCATAGCCAAATGAAATCCACGTCCACATTCACGCATCGCCCAATCAACGTATGGCACTTCCTCTATAGGTTCACCACGATCACGGAAATATTTAAGCACTACTGAAGACAGGTACAAATAACTTAGCATATCGCCAAGTCTTGCCGACACATGCTCACGGCGTTTAAGTGAACCGCCAAATTTCGTCAACGCAACATCTGCTACTAATGCAAAATTTGCAGACATGCGTGTTAGACGTTTGTAGTGTGGCTCTACTGATGTGCTAAAGGGTGTCTTCACCCAATGCGCTTTAGATAAACCTAAAAATATACTGCGCCCAATATTGTTAATCACATGCGCTACATGATTCCACAATGCATGATCAAATTTCTCTAGCGCAACATTCGCATCTGGCTCAGCTAATGCATCCATTTCTTTATACAACCAAGGATGACAACGCACCGCCCCCTGACCAAAGATAATCATGCTGCGTGTGAGTATGTTCGCCCCTTCAACGGTAATGGCGATTGGCACTGCTTTATATATGCGTGCAATATGATTGCGCGGACCAATACAAATTCCTGAGCCACCGTGAATGTCCATTGCATCATCCACCACTTGGCGCATACGCTCTGTTAGATGGTATTTAATAATAGCGGATGCCACCGATGGTTTTGAACCTTGATCCAACGCTGCTGCTGTTACTGTTCTTGCTGCATCCATCATATAAGTGTTACCACCAACCCGGCCTAACACTTCTGATACACCTTCAAATTCGCCAATTGGCATTTTGAATTGCGTGCGTACTCGCGCATAAGCGCCGGTATTTCTGCTAGCAAATTTAGCCGCGGCAGTGGCTAACGCCGGCAATGAAATAGCACGCCCATCTGCTAGCGACTCCATCAGCATTTTCCAGCCTTTGCCGATTTGTGCTTGGCCACCAATAATCCAATCCATCGGAATGAACACATCTTCACCTTGCGTGGGTCCATTCATAAATGGAACATTTAACGGCATGTGTCGATTTCCTATCACCACACCTTCTGTGTCAGCAGGAATTAACGCTAAGGTAATACCGAGATTTTCTTCATCTCCAAGCAAATGATCTGGATCTAGCAATACAAAAGCTAACCCCAATAATGTTGCTACCGGTGCTAGGGTGATGTAACGCTTATCCCAAGTGACACGCATACCTAATGTATTTTCGCCATTATATTCTTGGTAACACACAATTCCTCGGTCAGGCATGCTGCCAGCATCTGAGCCCGCTTGCGGTCCAGTTAGTGCGAAACATGGAACTTCCCTACCATCAGCCAGGCGCGGTAAATAATAATCACGTTGTTCTTGTGTGCCATACTCTAATAGTAGTTTTCCTGGCCCCAATGAATTTGGCACCATCACCGTGACACCTGCAGCAATAGACCGACTTGCTACTTTCATTACGACACATGAGTGTGCATAGGCTGAATATTCCAACCCACCATAAGATTCAGGAATAATCATGCCAAAGAATTTATTTTCTTTTATAAATTCCCACGCTTCTGCTGATAGATCAAAATCTTCGTTGGTAATTTTCCAGTCGTCTAGCATGTCGCATAGTTGTTCTACTGGACCATCCAGGAATGCTTGCTCTTGCTCAGTTAACTTTGCTTGTGGCGTGTCTCGCAAAAAACGCCAATCTGGATTACCAGAAAACAATTCCGCTTCCCACCAGGTAGTACCAGCTTCCAATGCTTCTCTTTCCGTGTCTGATATTGGCGGCAACACACTCCGGAACATTTCCATCAAACGAGCAGTTAGAAACCGTTTGCGCAACGAAGGAATGAATGTAATTGCGACAACCACTATCAGCAATAACCAAAATACGGCTATCAACAAAAATGGCAATGAAGAAATATAGCTATACACCACCAGCGTACCAGCAATGGCTGCGAGCAACGATACACTTGTTAAATTCAGATATATCAAATAAGAAATAGAGCCAATAAGTAATACCAATAACAACAGCTCAACTAAAATAACTTGCATTACTTAACCCACCTTTATGAATTTTAATATGATTTATTCATTATCTAATCAATCGACTCTTCCAACACATGCAAAACATCATGCGCATCCAAATACCTTTGCGCTTCTTCACTAATTATTCCTGATTCGTCCCACGGCAACTTTCGATAAAAACCCAAATCATCTTTACCCAACAAGGGATACTTAATAATTTCAAAATAAGGTGAGTAATCGAAATCTCTTGGAGTGAATAAACGCAAATTACGCTCTCTTAAAGTGAATTTTTTATTTTCATCTTGGAATATCAACGGCAACACAGGAAAGCGTACCGAGGCAAACGCACTTGCGATCATCGATGAACATACGACTTTAGTCGCATCTTGTGCATTATGTTCAAATAAACTTGAATGCCATCGCCGCGGCATAAATGTCCACCAAGGTATCAAAAAACGCGCCAAATCCAATAACTGCCTGACATTATAAGCCATGCCTAAAAATGAACAGGCATGAATGATCACTTTGTTCACATCCTCTGGAGAGATGCCTTTAGGACGACAAATACGGACATGAAATTCTTCATAGTATTTTAATGGCGTGACAATAGTCCCCTGACCTAGCTGACTCTCTATTACCAACGGCTCATCAGGAGGTCCGTCGTAATGCTGCATGACCAGCGCTTTGGCTGCAGGATCCTGAATATCATAAAGGCGACCAACATAGAGCGCTGTATGACTCCACGAACTTTGGGTGATCACTTTAATGACATTACTGACTCGAAATCGCCCTTCCACTAAAATCACATCTGCGGGACGAATCTCAAATGCCATGCGAGTAAAATTAGTCGGCGATAACGCCTCTGCGTTTACATCTGTTAACAGTACGCCCACCGCCTTGTCCCAAGCCCATCGTTTTATTCGTTGTAGCATGGCCGGCAATACCTCAGATCCACATTAATTTTCAGACTTTTTCAAAATAATATCAACATGATAGCAAGTGCTCCATGCCAGTACGAATTTATATCAACCTTGACAAACAACAGACCGATATTGAAGCCAATGTATTTCCTACTAGCGAAGATTAAAGTCACTTACAGAGAGCGCTTTAACCAATCAATGAAGTTTGCATTTTAAAATGAGGCACGGCCAACTCTGTTCCCACCTCACCTATCACTTCAAAACCATGTTGTTGATAAAACCCAACTGCCGTTGATCTAGCATTTAACCAACATTCAGATAAGCGATTTTGACGTGCGTAAGCTAATAATTCTCTAATGATTGCGCTACCAATTCCTAAACGCTGAAATGCTTCATTGACTGCCATATAACGAATACGCATGGCATTGTTATCGGCCGGCTGAATACTGCCAATGCCTATAATAGAATTTTCCTGATTCACAACCATAGAGTGAAAAGATTGCGTATCAAGTGGATCCCTTTCACTCCCTAGAGGGAGATTAAGAGGCTTGCGTAAATGTTCCCAACGAAATTGATAATAACGCTCAAAATCATTATCAGACTTTGGAGACGTCAGAATAAAGTCTAGCTGATTCAAGTTACGCAAACACTACCCAGGTAGTCGCAATGTACTTTACACCGGCATCTAAAGTGACACCTCTATGTTCATGAGTCCAAAATGGTGGAAACAACAATAGCTTTCCAGTTTCCGGCTTAATTTTCACATCCTGAAATAAGAATTCTGTTTCACCACCTGGTCCGTCGACATCATTCAGGTACCAAATCGCGACTAGCTGGCGTTGACTAAAATCATGGCTACCGCCATCAATATGCCAATGATAGAACTCACCAGGATCAGTGCGCTGAAGCCCATAGCCCATATCTTTGAATGGTCCATTAAAGTAAGGGTACTGAGCACGAAATTCTCTTATAGCAATGCCTAGTGATTTAAATAAAGCACGATCCACATCATGCCAGTGCTGCTTGCCACTCACGACCAGATCAGTAGATTTTTTAATACTGCTATCCTGGTCCGCCATCTGACCAATACGACCTTGATACTGATCTTGCGGATGGGATTCGAATCGTTGAATCGCATCCTGACAAAACTCTGTAGCCAGAGCATTTTTCTTTTCAAAGATAAAACTATTTTGTTTAACTTCTTGAATAGTGGCTAACTTAGACTTGCTGGACTCACTCATGCTTATAATTTATGCATTTCTATATATTTTTCAATCGCTAATTCAGAAGAATGATTAGCATGCATAATCAACACCTGTTCACAAATATTCGCCCAATGTATTGCACTGCTATTCAACCAGTCTTGCAGTACTAGCAGATTACCATCTTCACACCATTGCTGATAAACATTTAAAAAAGATGGACAGAGTTGTTTACGCACTGGATTCATATTCGCTGCATAGAAATGTATCGATGGCACTTTATTTTGCTCAAATAATACTGGCAAAGTAGAAATAGAATCAGCATAAAAATCTTTCACTGCTCGCAACATTAATTCCAGGCGAGTACTGGTAACATTCACAAGCATCTGCTTCCATTGCTCACCTAACATTTTGCTTGCTTTAACTTCCCCCTGTTCATGCAAAATAATTGACTGCGACTCCACCTCTGTCATTTGATCTAATGCAGCATCAACATCATTTTTAAAGTCATAAAACGAAAATGCGCGACTGGCTGCATTTTCTATTTTATGCCATTGCCATTCCTGCAGCTTTTCCCACAACATGCGACGAATTGCTTCTTTGCGAATAAAAATTTTATTCTCTAACGTCATCGCCGGAGGAGAACCCAGGTCACGCGCGCACTCTTCAGCAGAAATAACTACCTGGCAATCATCGTATGACTGTTGTTGATCTAATTTAGCCAAGAAAAAATGCGGCACGCAACGCACGCCCATTCCACCGCTATAGACCATGCCATGAGATTGCAGCGAGGAATTAATCGCATCCGTATCGAACGGATCATAGGCTTGACCATCAATTAAAATTGGCTCGAATGATTCCTGAGCTAACACGTCCCACAGTGATTCCCTGTGTGTCACCCATTCACCTACTTCTTCCTTAGACATTGAGTCAGTGTATGAGTAACCCTTATCCCAACGACAGTATTCGCGCATCTTCATCAGGTAGACACACATAGTAAAATTTCCTGCATACTTAGCATCCGCAATATTGCAGTTATGTTGCACTGTCTCGCAAAGATCACCTGTAATCATCGATTACCTCTGTATAATATCAACATTCATCAATCGCTAGATATTACCTCAGCGCATTGCAGAATTCACAACTACATAACCGTAAAACTCATAGGGATAGTAAATGGCAAGACTAAAAGCCAAATGGAATCAGAAAAATCGTGAGCGTACACCAGAACAAATCGCTTCTGCCGTGGGCTTCAATACTTGGTTATTGGCTGCCGAGGCTTGTTTGAATCATGAGAACGAAGGCTTTGAAACCAACTCCCAATCACAACGGTTAGATGTCATTAGTGAGTATTTAGCATTTTCATTACACCTAGTTGATCGCATGACATTTGGCGAGCTTGAAGAAGAAGAGCGCGTGCGTTTTATCAATGCACTTGGTGTCCACTTAGCCACACTAATTCAATCTAATCGCATTGATGCTACTGGCCCTGGCGAATATCGCAATCAATTTGTTGAGCTACTCAATACTCGAATGGATGAATATTCTGAATGCTCCTACGAAAAAGAATCAGGCCCAGGATTTAATTTAAAAAGAATCTTAGGCAACCATGTGATGGCCGCAATGGGTGCAAAAGATAATAAATGGATTCCCGATTATGTTATCGATGTGGAATCACCTAAAGTCATTAAAGGCATAGAACGCGTCATGAATGGAATGGGTGATTCCTTAGAAGATGCTAGCTTTGAAATGCCTCCAATCCCCGAGGGAGGCACATGGGGTGAAGGTTAATATTGTTGTTTTATTTGCACTCACACTAACCATTGCCTTTGACTCTACTCCAGCCAGCGATAAATACAAACCTAATTTAGAAGATAGCGACTGCGCTTATGGCTCTCACAAAGAACTATATGATTTTTTTACTGAGAAAAATTATATCGTCATTGCGCAGGGTAAACGCATACAACCTAACAGCAAAGTAAAAGACTTCGCCGATGTTTTATTTTTAGTCTCGCCCAACATGGAGTACTTTCACGCAGTCACTCTTAATGGTATTAAGTACAATTACTTCAAAGCATGCATCTTTAGTTCAGCACGAGAAATCGATTACCAATTCGCACCGCCCACACCAAATCTACTGCCAAGAATAAACCGCGAACACACCGTATTTCTATTAGATAACATCCCCAAAAATGCCAGCTGTCCTATTGGTGATAAGGACTGCAAACCTTGGTCACAATGGTCATACAATCTCAAGCAGACATCTTTATTAAGCGCCTACAGTTATTCTACTAAATGGGAAAATGATCCTTACAATGAAATTGTTGAACTAACACTCGACAATAAAATAATCCGTCCAACACGTGGTGTTCTCAGCGAACATGCAAGAACTAAATACGCACTACGTTTGCGCAATGAGTTAAACGAAAACATCAAAGATGCAAAAAATGCAAAAGTAGCTTACAAACAAATACATGACGAAGTCGACCATAAACTACCTCTGATATTTTTAAATCTTACTGATAGTAGAGATTGGTCGATTGACGAAATCAATAGAGACAAGGGATTAGTACAAACCGTGCTTTATGGGGTTGATCTTGAATTATATCCAATGCCTAACAGTGCTTATGAAAAGATTTCGCGAGAGTAACACCTGAGCTCTGAAGCTTCGAACATAACGCTTGAGTTAACAGGTGCCAGTGCAACAGGCATCCCGCTTGAACGATTTGTTAGCTGCGCTGCAAATAAAGAGCAAGTACGTACTCACTTTTTTAGCAATGAAATAATATTAATTAATACTTATAAGTTACCACAGAGGATGTTTAATCATCACTGACTCACCATCAGCAATATCCTGCGCATCAAAGACATCTCTTTGATGGAAGCCAAATGATTCCAATAATTGTTCTAGCAACATTCTTGTTAGCGGTTCTGAAGTTTGCATTAATTCAGATTGCTGATGTCTCTCAGTTTTATGCTGACCAATGATGTGGGCTGTATAATGCGATCCCTGTTTAGTAATTTTTACAAACACATCCATCTTGTCATTGGGCATGCTTAAGAAGTCGTTCATATTATTTCCTTATAATTTTTAAACTATATCGCTTTGTTTACTCATTACTGGCCAACACATTAATCATATGCCTAGGATGGTGATCGTTAATTTCGTATAAACATTAAATATTTACTATTAAAGAAACCCCTCACCCTTATAGGGCACCTTTGGTGATAAATATAATAAAAATAGAGAGTAAATGACAAAAAACTAGAATTCCCTTGAAAATTATCAAATAAATGCCTAAATGCTAAACATTAGAAATTCAGGCTAATCTAAAAGACCGCTGAATGGTCGCCTATAATTGTAGCAAAAGTGTACGACATCGCTTATAGTGAGACCTGCTACAGATTTTGTAATTGGCAATTATGGTTGTTCCCTCCGTGTTACCCCTTCAGTTACCTGTTTCATATCGTGTAAGCAACATTTTTTATTAATTTTTTAAGGTAAACATTTTTATGGCTACAGGTACTATTAAGTGGTTTAACGAATCCAAAGGTTTTGGTTTCATTTCTCAAGACAACGGCGGAGCTGATGTTTTTGTTCATTACAGTGCAATTCAAGGCACAGGTTTCAAAACTTTAAAAGAAGGTCAACAAGTGACTTTTGAAGTGGAGAACGGACCTAAAGGTCCTCAAGCAACTAGTGTTGAGTCTGCTTAGGAAAAACCTCATCGACCAGGTTTAAGCTAGGTCGATACGCAGAGCCCCGCCAAGTACGGGGCTCTTTTTTCCCGGCTTTAACAGCCTCCATACACTCATGTTGGAGCAATCATGAAAAAATTATTTATTGGCAATTTACCCGCCAGTACTAAGACTGAAGAACTTGAAGCCTTGTTTTCTGAATTTGGTAAAGTGCGCTCATCTAAGCTTGTCACAGATGTATTTTCTGGACAGTGCAAAGGATTCGGCTTTATTGAAATGGAAGGCCACGAGGCCCGTGCTGCCATTGCCGGCTTGAACGGTAAAGATTTTAACGGCAAGCCGTTAAAAGTTAACTTCGAAGCGCCTAAGAATGCACGCCGAGGTGGCGGACGTTACTAGTCGACTCTTCTAGTTGTAAATAACCGCTTTAAGTTTTAAAGCGGTTATTCTGCCAACTGATCTAACACTACGTTTTTATCATCACGCAGTTATTTACTAGGAATTCTCCCTAGCAACTTACCTACTTTACTTAGCCCAGTTAGCCATATTGTCAGTTGACTTACCTTGGCCGTCTTCGTAACCAGCTGTGTATGCTTCTGTGACACGCTGCTCTTCACGTTCTGGATGACCTAAGTAACCACCTTGCCAACCAAGAACATATTCTGGGTCTACACCTTTCTGTTCCATTTGAGTAATTGCGTCGCGATATGCTTGATCCATAGTAAATCCTCCTATTTAAATTAACTAAAAAATTAACTGGTTTGAAAACAACTCATCGCTTTACCAGATGCGATGACATCAGAGACCACTTTAGCCCCTTCTTTAAGTGATTTTGCTTTGCCCAAATGCTGCAACATGATAGCTGCCGAATAAGTCAGGCAATCTTTGGCCGGACCGTCTTTTCCATCTAGTGCTTCTAATCCTGCTTGCGCACTAGCTTTGGATAAAGCATCAACGTCGACTATATCTTCTCCATTCGCATCTGTCTGTGTGACATGTTGCGGAACTGGCACACAACGTTTTGCTTGTTCGATACCCAAATCAGATGGAGACACATCTACTTCCATCAATTCGCCTTGCTCACCATGATATACAAAATATTTAGCTGGTTTATTCAACGCTGGTGTCACGCCACCTTCGACGCCACGAACTAATACGGCTGAATCGAATCCAGCCAATTTTGCCAACCTTTCATAAACAGGAGGATATGGCTTATGCACATAGCCGGTCATAAGATGCGTGGATTTTTTTCCACAAATTGGCTTTGCTAATACCTCTACTGTGGTCAGCACCGGGCGTTTAATAATTCTTTTTCTTAATGGTACTAAGTCATGTAATGATTTACAGAAATTCGCCTGATCAACGTACCCCCAACCAATATCATTATTATTAATTCTTTCCACCGCTTGCGCGCAGGTTAAATCTACATCGATACCTGCATCACGCAATACTTTGCGCTGCGTGACTCCAAACTTAGGTCCGACATCTTCTAAGCCATGACTAACCGTTGGCAAGCCACAAGCAGCTAGTAGTGCAGGCAAGAATGCGGTCACTGGTGCGCCACGCATATAGCCATCATAGGGCTCAGCAATATCGACTACTGTATCGACATCCGCGATAACACGGTCAGTTTGATCAAGAATAGCTTGCAAGCTTCCACCATTTTCATCATCGGTTTCACGCTTCATGCGCAATGCAATCAAATACACACCCGCTTGAATCGGGTCGGCGACATCACGCAATATGTAATGCATGACTGTTCGCGCTTCTTCAAATGAAAGATCCTTACTATATTCAGGACCGGTAGCAACACGACCGATCGCACTGCGCATAAAAGCGTCTATTTCTTGCTGCGACTCTGCTAATACTGCTGCCATTTGGATTCACTATTAATGTTTGGGGCTGGCAGCATACAAAATGTCCATAAGCATCAAAATATCTCTATGGAGGGGCGTATAAGTCATTGATAATAAAGATAATTAATCTACCTACTTAGTCACTCATCAGAGGTATTCGGTGCTATCCAGGTTTGATTTAAACTTAGCAACTGAATTTAAACAATATTAAGAGTCATTCAATGGAAGAAGCAGAAGAGATTGATTTCGCTGGCGGCATACAAGCCTTTGAATCCAAACATTTTTCACGTGCGATGCAGATACTTTCGCCACTCGCAGAAAAAGGTTATGCCGATGCCCAGCATCGAGTCGCCATTATGTGCCAAAACGGCTTAGGTGTAGTCGAAAGCCCAGAATCCGCTTTTAAATGGATGAAGGCAGCGGCTGAACAAGGTCACGCTGTTGCTCAGCATGGTTTGGGATTCATGTATATGGAAGGCGACTGTGTTGAACAAAACGGCGAACTTGCCGTGGAGTGGTTTACCAAAGCGGCTGAACAAGGACTCGCTGGATCACAAACCACATTAGCCATGATGTATGAACAAGGCACTGTCATAGAAAAAGACGAAAAAAAAGCCGCAGAGTGGTACAAAAAAGCTGGGTTCTAATATTCTTTAACTATTCTTACCGCTCTTCAAATATCCAACACATATAAAGCTTTCTCATGAGACCTGCACATTTATTTACTGTTCTAGATAAAGAATTTCATGGCGCTACTCACGGCCAACATACACCTGTGATGCTATGGGGACCGCCAGGTGTTGGTAAATCACAAATTGTAGAACAAGTAGCAAATCGCAATTCAGTGCCGATGATAGATATTCGTCTTTCGCAAATGGAACCAAGTGATTTGCGTGGCATTCCGTTTCGCATGGACACTAGCGTTGAATGGGCTATCCCTTCTATGCTGCCTAATAAAGATCGCCACGGTGATAGAGGTATTTTATTTTTAGATGAGATTACTTCAGCAGCACCGAGTGTGTCAGCCGCGGCTTACCAACTAATCTTAGATCGTAAATTAGGACAATACCAAGTGCCTGATGGCTGGGCGATTCTTGCCGCTGGGAATCGTCAAGGCGATCGCGGTGTGACTTATACCATGCCTTCACCTCTTGCTAACCGCTTTTCACATTACGAAGTTGATGTGAACCTAGATGACTGGGTCGCTTGGGCATATGAGAACAACATTGATGACCGTATTATTGCTTTCTTGCGTTTCAGACCCGACCTGATTTTTGAATTTGATGCAGCACAAAATCCTATGGCATTCCCATCACCACGTTCTTGGGAGTTCACTCATCGCGCACTACAAAAATTTATCGATCAAGGTGCTATATTATTAGAAACACTACAAGCTTGTGTAGGCCCCGCGGCAGGCGTTGAGTTAAACGCATTCATTGCTAACTTAGATTCAATGCCAAATATTGAAGACATTGTAAATGGCAAAGACGTTCCCGTGCCAAGTGAAATAGATCTTCAATACGCAGTCGCTTCTGCACTAGTAGGACAAGCTATTCGGGTTAACAAATCGGATAGCGCCGAAACATTACAAGGCAACATCCTTACTTATGCTCACAAGTTTCCACAAAAGGAAATGGGCGTGATGATGATTTCTGATATGCACCGTGCGATTGGCGAAAAGATTTTTTCATTACCAGAGTTCGCTGCTTGGGCAGACTCTGTTGCAGACTTAATGCTTTACGAAAACTAATTAAGAACTCGCTTTGGACGACAACTCTGTTGAAACAAAACTAGCTGCTGCTCGTACTCGCCTAATTTTAGATAAACCATTTTTAGGTGCACTAGTTTTAAGAATGCCACTAGAGATGGGTGATCCTGCTTGGTGTACCACCGCCGCTACTGACGCAAAAAAGATTTATTTCAATTACGAATACATCAATCAATTGCATGGCTCAGAAACTCAATTTGTACTCGCCAAGCAAGCACTACATTGCGCACTATCTCATTTTGCACGTCGCGGTCATCGAATCAAACATCGATGGGATTTAGCCTGTGAATATGCAATCAACCCAATACTTGTCGAAGAAGGTTTTACCGCACCTCCAGGCACATTAATTGAAGATAGCTTTAGCGGTATGAGTGCCGAAGAAATTTATTGTTGTCTACAAGATAAAGATGATGGTGATGCGGATAGTTCAGAAAATGAGGAAGAAGGTAACGAAGAGACTACTGATCCTACTGACAGCGATGATTCTCCTGACGCTCAACCGCCACAGGAACAAAATCAACAAAACGATGATGAACCTGATGACTCGGATTTTAAAGGCAGTCCCCAACCAGCCGCCATGTCACAACAAGAACAAGATAATTTATCCGTTCAATGGCAGCAACGTTTGGCTGGCGCCGCTCAACAAGCACAACAAGCAGGCAAGTTAAGTGAATCAATGGCTCGCATGGTGGAATTTATGCTACAGCCAAAACTGCCCTGGCGCGCGCTACTTGCCAGACACATGACAGCCACCGCAAGAGATGACTACAATTATTCACGGCCCTCTTCTCGTCGCGGCGACCCCTCAATTTTCCCAAGTTTGCGTAGTTCGCAAGTCAATATGGTTGTTGCCATTGACGTCAGTGGCTCAATCGACGACCAAGAGATGAGTGAATTTCTTTGTGAAATTGATGCGATTAAAGGACAATTACGTGCACGCATTAGCTTACTTGCTTGCGATGCTGAATTGATGAAAGGCTCGCCTTGGATATTTGAATCATGGGAAGAGTTTGCACTGCCTAAAACTATCACTGGCGGTGGCGGCACTGATTTTCGTCCTGTATTTGACTGGGTAGAAAAACAAGACCAAGCACCAGAGCTACTTGTTTACTTTAGTGATTGTGTTGGCAAGTTCCCAAGCTACCAACCCCATTATTCAGTCATTTGGTTAGTGAAAGGCAACCAAACCGTTCCATTTGGTCAACGCATTCAACTCAACTGATGGATTTATCTGCTGAAGACAAACTGCGTCTAAATGTTCTACTCGCGCAGTGCCTACATGCTGTTCGCATCGATGAGTCACGAATGGAACTATATGCTTTATCCGAAAAAGGCGAAGCAAAAATAAGCTTGCATGCAAACTGTAAAGATGAAAAATATTTAAAAATAGTGCGCCAATGGTTATCTACCCAGGTACTTGGCTCCCCTGGTGGTTATCCTGTCTTCATGCGTGGATGGACGCGCATGGGTCAAGCACGCGACAACAGCTTAGAGAAATTGCTATTGCTCGGCGAACCTGAAGCAGTCGTTGCCGTCGTTCATGCTAGTGGACTCACCAATGAAATTGCCAGACGTGCATGGTGGTGTGCACCCAACGCTGAAAACGCACGTTGCTTATTAGAATCAACACAAGTCGCACAGGGGTCTATGGGCCAAGAACTCGCAAAATTTCTGGTTGAGTTTTTACCTTTTGAAGAATCTTCAAAAGCATTAATGAAATCAGTGCAATTGGTATTACAACCCAATTTAATTGAACAAAAAACAAAACTAGATATATGGAAACGAGGCAAGCGGCGCAATACTTTTTACGTAGGCTTCATCAAGCAGTGCCCAGAGTCATTACCAATAGACACACCAGCACATCCATTGTTTGAAAAAATCAGCCAATATAGCCTGTCCAACATTTATATAGAAAAGCTACGCTGTATATTCAGCGCACAAGGCCAAGCAACATTAGACGCAATTACTACTGTGCTCAAAAAACCTAACGACCAAGATGTTGCAGTAGAGATATTCAACACCATTGGAGAATACTTCAACGCTGACAAACAGCAGAAATTCCGTTGGCGAGAAATCAACGAGCTTGATGAACATGCCAAAAACATACTTAATAATGCATCAGAAGACATAAATAGCATTTACCAGAATTGGCCGAATGCCAAAACTCACTTATATGCAGTAATATACCTGTCCATGGTCAGCGAGACATTATTAGACCCAGTATTTGGCGTAAGTGATGCGATCGGATCTGTGATGCGCAAACGAATTTCTCACTTAACAGACCCTATATTAAAACAACTCAACATACTTAAAGAATCATGAGCCTTCTGCCACTTTTCATAGACATTAAAGATAAACCTTGCCTGATTGTAGGAGGAGGAAAAATCGCTGCTCGCAAATTAAAAATGCTATGTAAAGCACAAGCAGATGTGACAATAATAGCGCCTTCCATATGTGATGAAATAAAAACATTATGCGAGACACACTCTCTTGCTTCTCATCAGCGTGATTTTTCTGATTCTGATATTACTAGACAAAGTTTAATTATCGCGGCGACTAATGATTCGGCATTAAATAAACACATTGGCGACTTAGCCAAGCAAAGAAATATTCTTATCAATGTTGCTGATGATTTCAAACAAGGCGATGTTGTTCTACCTTCCGTGATTGATCGTGATCCAATTCAAATCGCCGTCACTACTGGTGGCGCCTCACCAGTATTAGCCCGGCTACTACGTAGAAATTTAGAACGTTGCACACCTTCCGCTTATGGCTCACTAGCATCATTAGTCGAAAAGTATCGACAACAAACAGCTGAGACCATTCAAGACGAAGATTCACGTAGACGTTTCTGGGAAGAAGTATTACAAGGTCCTATCTCAGAAATGGTACTAGCTGGGAAAGTAGATATCGCTGAAGAAACATTACAACGCAAACTAGCCAGCAAAGATTTCAGCAATAACGACAAAGGAGAAGTCTACCTAGTTGGTGCAGGTCCTGGTGATCCAGATCTACTGACATTTCGTGCATTACGATTAATGCAACAAGCAGATGCCGTTGTCTACGATCGCTTAGTCTCAGATCAAATAATGGATTTAGTGAGAAAAGATGCTGAGAAAATCTATGCTGGCAAACAACGCGCTAATCATGCTATTAAACAAGAATCAATTAACCAATTATTAGTACGACTTGCCAAAGAAGGTAAGCGCGTACTCAGATTAAAAGGTGGGGACCCGTTTATTTTTGGCCGCGGCGGTGAAGAAATCGAAACACTAATGGAAGAAGGCGTTCACTTCCAAGTAGTGCCTGGCATTACAGCGGCAGCTGGTTGCGCGTCATATTCCGGCATACCACTCACTCATCGTGATCATGCACAGGCATGCACATTTGTTACGGGGCATCTAAGAGACGGAACTGTGAACCTTAACTGGGAAATGTTAGCCCATGCCAACCAGACTATTGTTTTCTACATGGGATTACATGGCTTAAATATAATTTGCGAACAATTAGTCAAGCATGGATTGTCAGCTGACACTCCAGCTGCATTAATCACTAAAGGAACTACGCCTGATCAACGTGTACTGATTGGAGACTTAACCAGCTTGCCTAACTTGGTTGACGAACAACATGTTCAAGGACCGACGCTAATTATTGTCGGCTCAGTCGTTTCCTTACATACAAAACTTCACTGGTATTTGACTGAGAAAGAAATTAAAGCGTAACAATTAAGTGTTGTTACGCTTTTTTGAGAATGATACTAGTCCGATTATGCCAGCTGATAAAAGATAAAATGCTGCTGGCAATGGCACAGGTGCTGGCGTTCCATGATTACCATACAATTCAACACCGGCAGAACACCAACCATGATACCCAGATGAGTTGCCTCCTGCATATTTAGGGCATAACTCGCCAAATGTTTTATATGGATTAACGATTGTTCTTAATTGATCCCTATTGGCAAACAATTCTTCAGCAGTCGCGTATTCACTTGGGTCATAAAATAATGCCCATCCCCATTCTCGTATTTTCGTCTCGGTTATTTTAGTTTCTGCGTACTCTGCACCACGTGACAGATCAACAAAAATATTCATGCCGCGTAACACTTCAGGGACATTGTCGTTAAACGTACCCAATACGTAATTCTTTACATTGTTATATCCACGCTTAATAAATCCTTCAGTAATAGTCACAAACTTAAGCGCACCACTAATATTACTCAGCGTCCCTTGGTCTTGGTGATAGTCACCGAATAAACTTCCTTTGGAATCAAGATCGATACAATTATGGACCTGCAATCCAGGACCAAATAAATTGGCTTTATATTCTACTAATGCTGCAAATGCCCCGTTGCCCAACATCATTAGTGATAGCAACCCAGCCATTAGCAGTTGTTTTAATGATACTTTAGTGGATTTTCCCAACATTTTATAACTCACTGTAATTTATCAATGTTATTTAATTACGCAATTAATTTACCTAGATACAACTTACTGTGAAGTGAATCACATCGCCTATAGTCATGATTTAACGGGTAATAATTCCAGATAGAAGGAAGTCAAAATTGCCAACTACATCATGTTTCATAACTGCCAATTATCGTTATTGACCACGTTGTAATAATTAACTCATTCATTCAGCGAGGTTTAATTATGAATTTATTATTACAACGTGGTCTTATTCTATGGAAGAATAGACACCGAAGACAAAACCACACTGACTAAACTAAATATGTTGCGATTATCAATCCACCTGATTGTTCCAATCACCTTACTAATATCAATTACTATGTTTAATACTCTATCCGCAAATACTCTTGAAGCAGGATATGCTGCTCCCGAATTTCAATTAAATGATCAAAATGGAACAGCACACTCTTTAGACCAGTATCGAGGGCAATGGGTAGTTCTATACTTTTATCCCAAGAACGACACACCGGGTTGCACAAAACAAGCCTGTGCATTTAGAGATGATTACAAAGTTATTAATGCACATGACACACAAGTGCTTGGCATTAGTGTAGACACTAGCGAAAGTCATGCCGAATTCGCAGAGAAATATAACCTTCCTTTTCCATTGCTAGCAGACAAACAAGGACATGTTGCTAAGCGCTATCAGGCACTCACCTCGCTAGGGTTTATCAAGTTTGCTAAACGACATACTTTTATTATCGACCCAAGTGGAATAATTAAAATGATTTACCGCAAAGTCGATGTCACCACACATAGCGAACAAATCATCGCTGACTTAAAAAAACTACAATCAGAATAAATAAGTAGACTTTTCTCAACAAACCTTTAGGATAATAAACTACTGATAATTTAATAATTATCAATTCAGCGGTACAGGTGTCCTCTTCTTAATTGGAAGAAGCAGGATTAAACAGGGAATCTGGTGAAATGCCAGAGCTGCCCCCGCAACGGTAATTGAGTGTAACTAAACAACTATGTCACTGCGCAGATGCGTGGGAAGACTGTTTAGTCGTTAGCCTGAAAAGGTAAACAACTTGAGAGCCCGGAGACCGGCCTGTTACTGCGCGGCAAATTGCGGTGGGCGATTCGGGCTGCTTAGACTTCACACTTACTTTCTGCTGTGTCTGAGAGTTTTTGCTAATTAGTGTGCAGTTTATGCACTCATCTGTCACTGCGTTTGCTCGTCATGTTCTAAATTTGGAGAACTAATGAGCCACCAACGCAACATCTGTTTACTTGCTTTTCTAGTACTTTCGAACAATGTCCTTGCTGGAGACACCCTTAGCCCTATTACTGTCACTGCAAGTCGCACACCAGTATCTATTGAAACATCAGGTAGCTCCGTCACTATTATTCAACAACAAGAAATTAAGGACAGACAAGTCCCTTTTGTTACTGACTTATTACGAGATGCACCGGGTGTAGCTATTAGCCAAAATGGTGGCGCAGGAACATTAACTCAATTACGTTTACGTGGTGCAGAAGCCAATCATTCGTTAGTACTGATTGATGGCATTGAAGCAAATGACATCACTCTCGGCAGCGAATTTGATTTCGCGAATTTAGGAACTTGTGGCCTAGAGCGGATTGAAATATTACGCGGGCCACAAAGTTCTTTATGGGGAAGTGATGCTCTTGCAGGCGTAGTAAATATTCAAACAATAAAAGGTGCTGGACCATTACATATAGAAAGTGCATTCAGCACAGGCAGGTTTGATACACGCCAAAACTGTACAGGCGTCAGTGCTGGAAACAGCCTACATCACTTTTCATTATATGGCTCATATTTTGAAAACAATGGCACAAATATTTCTGAGCATGGTTCTGAAAATGATGGTTACCGTAATACCACTTTCAACTTTAACTACGGCATCAACCCTTTGAATAAACTTGAAATTAGCTTAACAGGACGACATGTAGACTCAAGCGTTGAAACTGATGACTTTCTTTTCAATTTAACTGATTTTACCTCTATGCTCGTTGACGCCAACATGAGAACAGAGTCTATTCAAAATTACTTTCGTATTGATGGCAAACTAAGTAACTTCGATAATATTCTTTCTCACCGAGCAGGAATCAGTATTACAGATACCGATAATGAAAATTTTGTTGATGGTAGTAAAGATTCTACTAGCAAGGGTCAAAAGTTAAAATTTGATTATCAGGCAACCCTAGCCCATTCATTCAATAATACAGATCATTCTTTAACATTCGCCTATGAAAGAG
>CALJEX010000010.1 GCA_938074525.1 uncultured Gammaproteobacteria bacterium | reverse complement strand
CTAATTCACTATCATAACCAGTGGCGATAACACCGCCATCTTTAATGAAGGCAGAGGGTTCATCTTTTAATGATGAAGTTAATAATTCATCAAGTTCGCTGGGCAAATTAAGTTGCTGCTGCAATGAATGAATTCTACCTTCAATAAATGTGCTTAATAATGACTGTATATTAGGTAGTTGGTGTAGAGAATCTCTTAGTGAAGTTAAATCACGAGGTCTTGCGGTTTGTATTGCTATGCGTGCGCGGATGCGTTCAACATCGGCAATAACTTTAAGGTGTTCTTGTAATTCAATATAAGCTTTTGTTTGAATAAAACTATCTATGGATTGATAGCGTAATCGCAACGTTGCCATATCTAAGCAAGGTTGTCCTATCCAGCGACGTAAACAGCGAGCGCCCATGGCTGTGTTAGTGTGATCTATGATACCAGTTAGGCAATGCTTATTGCCGCCATCAATCGATTGATCAATTTCAAGATTCTTTCGGCTAATGGCATCAACCACAATGTATTCATCGTGTCGTTGTACACGTAAGCCAGTAATATGTGGCAATGCTTTTCGTTGAGTGTCTTTTACATACTGCAATAAACCGCCGGCTGCACAAATAGCGGTAGGCGAGTCATCGCATCCAAAACCGATTAAGTCTTTTGTGCCAAATTGTTCGGTGAGTAATCGATGAGCGCTATCAAACTCAAAAATCCATTCTGGCTGGGTTTGTGATTTACGCTTAGTTAATGATAGCTAGAATATTCCTGGGTAATTATTTCTGCAGGTTGCAATCTTTCAATTTCGGCTAGTAGTTCATCTTCATTGGTGAATGTTTGTAATAGGAAATCGCCTGAGCCTAATTCAATACTCGCTAACCCAATTGATTCACCTTGGATGTAAATTGCACAAATATGATTATCACGTTTTTGGTCGAGTAAATTCTCATCGGTGATTGTGCCGGGAGTCACAATGCGCACTACTTCGCGCTTTACTAAACCTTTACTAGCGGCGGGGTCACTGACTTGTTCGCACACAGCAATTGATTGCCCAGACTTTACTAAACGTCCTAAATAACCTTCTGCTGCATGTACTGGGACACCTGCCATTGGAATACGTTGACCATTGGAATTACCACGCGAAGTCAGTGTTAAATCTAATAAGCGTGCTGCTTTTTCTGCGTCTTCCATAAACAGTTCATAGAAGTCGCCCATGCGATAAAAAAGCAGTTTGTCTGGGTGATCTGCTTTGATGCCTAGGTACTGCTGCATCATTGGCGTATGCTTTTCAGAAGATTGATTTGTCATGCAGATAGTTTAACCCCGATACTTTATTCGGGAACAATAATAATTATGTTATTTTCTTAATCTAGATTGTCCAATGTGAATTATCCAGTGGAGATTGATATTAAAACTTCTATTTCTCAAGTGGCCGAATTGCTTAAAGTAAGCGGGCAAAGGTTAGCTGTGGCTGAGTCTTGTACTGGCGGATGGTTGGCTAAAGTATGCACAGATTTGTCCGGAAGCTCAGAATGGTTTGATCGTGGTTTTGTGACTTATAGTAATGAGGCTAAACATGACATGTTGGGCGTGTCTGAGACGACCATTAAAACTTATGGTGCGGTCAGCACAAATACGGTTGAGGAGATGGTCTCAGGAGCATTGAGCCATAGTCGCGCAGATTGGGCGATTGCTATTTCCGGTGTTGCTGGACCTGGTGGCGGCAGTGAAGTAAATCCAGTCGGTTCAGTGTGGTTTGCTTGGATGAAAAAGGATCAATATCCAGTCACAATCAAAAAAATATTTTCTGGTGACAGGGAACAAGTACGAAAACAGTCGGTTAAATTCGCATTAGAAGAGTTAGCTAAGTTGTTGAAATGAATACAAGACGATTATTCTTAGCATTCTGGCCGAACGAGCAACAACTTGAGAAGTTACATGAGCTTCAGTGTGACTATCTGGGATGGGGAAGAGAAGTATTACCTGAGAACCTTCATGTAACGCTATTATTTTTAGGAGATATTTCCTATGACATGACAGATTGTTTTGTGCAGAGCTTACAGGATATTTCTACACAGCCGTTTCGTATGAAATTAGATCGATTGGGTTATTTTGATAAAACAAAAATATTTTGGGTCGGTCCTAGCGATGTGCCTGAAGAGCTCGAAAGCTTATATAAAAGTGTTCGCAACTGTGCGCAATCCTGTGGTATTTCGAAGTTGAGTAAACGTTATGTGCCGCATGTTTCATTGCTAAGAAAGTCAGAGATACCCATTTCAAACCCAGACTTCACACCTATTGAATGGTCGGTTGATGAGTTTCATTTGGTTGAATCTCGCTTCGATAAAGACAGCGCACGCTACTACACAATAGACAGTTTTCCATTAGTAAATCTTGTGTAGACTGTGTGTGTTGACGCTATTAATATAGCGCGATTCATTGATTAAAAAATCATACTTAAAACACCATATACAAGAAGCCGAGGTAATTCGTGGAAGAAGACAAGAAGAAAGCGCTAACAGCAGCCCTAGGGCAAATTGAACGACAGTTTGGAAAAGGTGCAGTAATGCGCTTGGGTGATGACCCCATGCCACGAAACATTGATGTTATTTCTACTGGCTCACTCGCATTAGATGTTGCCTTGGGAATAGGCGGCCTACCTAAAGGTAGAGTGATTGAAATCTTTGGCCCAGAATCTTCTGGTAAAACCACATTAACCTTACAAGCAATTGCTGAATGTCAGAAGGGTGGGGGCACCGCCGCATTCGTGGACGCCGAGCATGCGTTAGATCCCACTTATGCTGAGAAGTTAGGCGTGAATGTTGATGAATTACTTGTTTCTCAACCAGACACAGGTGAGCAGGCATTAGAAATCACTGACATGTTAGTACGCTCAGGGGCTGTTGATATTGTGGTGGTCGATTCTGTCGCCGCGTTAACACCAAGGGCTGAAATTGAAGGTGATATGGGTGACTCTCACATGGGTCTGCAAGCACGTTTAATGTCACAGGCATTAAGAAAGCTTACCGGTAACATCAAGCGTTCAAATACCATGGTGATTTTCATTAACCAAATTCGTATGAAGATTGGTGTCATGTTTGGTAGCCCTGAAACAACCACGGGTGGTAATGCGTTGAAGTTTTACGCATCAGTACGTTTAGATATTCGTCGCATTGGTTCTATCAAGAAGGGTGATGAGATTCTTGGTAATGAAACGCGTGTGAAAGTAGTTAAGAACAAAATGGCGCCTCCATTTAAGAAAGCAGAATTTGAAATTCTTTACGGTGAAGGTATCTCGCGTGTAGGTGAGTTGATTGACCTGGGTGTTGAGAATGAATTAGTCAAGAAAGCAGGCTCTTGGTATAGCTATGGCGAAGATCGTATTGGCCAAGGGAAAGAGAACGCCAAAGCTTACTTGAATGAAAATCCACATCTCATTGAAGAGCTTGATGGTTTGTTGCGTGCCAAATTACTTCCAGATCTAAGCGACTTTGTGCCTGACGATTCTGAAGAAGAGGAAGAGGCTGCTGAAGTCTAGTTCTAAGCCAAAACCTGGACGTGATGCCTATTACGTTGCAGTTGATTTGCTATCTCGGCGTGAGCATTCTCGCGTCGAGCTAGAAGCAAAATTAGCTAAGAAAGAATTTACCAAAGAACAAATCGCTAGTGCCTTTGAGCAACTCCTAGAGCACGGGCTACAAAGTGATCAGCGTTATCTTGAAGATTTTGTGCGTTCGCGTTTATTGAAAGGCAGCGGACCACTAAAGATTGCTCATGAATTACGCACTCGTGGAATCGACTCTCATACTCTCCAAGATTACCTCAATAGCCAGCAGATCGACTGGTTTGAGGTCGCTACGACCACTTATGAAAAGAAATATCTGTCAAATGATGAAATTGATGCGCAAGAACGGGCTAAACGCGTACGCTTTATGCAATCAAAAGGCTTTCCTAGTGATATAATTTTCCGACTTTTTAAATGACCGCATCGGCAAGCGAAGACAAAAGGATATCCAGTCAATGGAAGGTAGTGCGGAAATACGCAGCGCATTTTTAGATTACTTTGAGAACAAGGGTCACACCAAGGTCCCTACTAGTTCGCTGGTGCCTGCATCAGATCCTACCTTGTTATTTACCAATGCAGGTATGGTCCAATTCAAGGATGTTTTCCTAGGTAAAGAAAAACTAGCTTATACACGTGCGACGTCTAGTCAGCGCTGTGTGCGTGCCGGCGGTAAACATAATGATCTGGAAAACGTTGGCTATACTGCTAGACATCACACCTTCTTTGAGATGCTCGGTAATTTCAGTTTTGGTGATTACTTTAAGCAAGAGGCCATAAACTATGCCTGGGACTTATTAACTAATGAGATTGGCCTGTCTAAAGAAAAACTTTGGGTAACAGTATTTGAAGAAGATGATGAAGCGGCAGACGTTTGGTTAAAAGATATTGGTGTTAATAAAGATCGTTTAAGAAGAATTGGTGCCAAAGATAATTTTTGGGCCATGGGTGATACGGGACCGTGTGGACCGTGTACAGAAATATTTTATGACCATGGTGATCACATTCCCGGTGGCCCACCAGGTAGCCCGGATGAAGACGGTGACCGCTATGTGGAAATTTGGAATCTTGTGTTCATGCAATATGAGCGTGACCAAGCTGGCAAATTAAATCCATTGCCAAAACCATCAGTCGATACTGGCATGGGCTTAGAAAGATTGTGTGCGGTATTACAAGGAGTGAATAGCAACTACGATACGGATCTTTTCCAAAGCTTGATTAAACAAGTTGCATCAATGGCGAAGATGAAAGACTTGTCTAATCCTTCATTAAAAGTGATCGCTGATCATATTCGTTCTTGCAGCTTTTTAATTGCTGATGGTGTGTTGCCCTCTAATGAAGGTCGCGGTTATGTGTTGAGACGAATTATTCGTCGTGCCGCAAGACATGGTCATCGTTTAGGTTTGCAAGAACCGTTCTTTCATAAATTAGTGCAGCCATTAATTAGCACATTCCATGGTGCATTTCCCGAGTTAGTCGACGCGCAAGCTAAAGTTGAACGTGGGTTATTAAATGAAGAAGAACGTTTTAGTGAAACGTTAGAGCAGGGCATGCGTATTCTTCAAGATGATATTGATCGCATGAAAGGAAAGACAATTTCTGGCGATACAGTATTTAAGTTATATGATACTTACGGATTTCCAGTCGACCTAACCGCTGACATAGCGCGTGAAAAAGATCTTCAGTTGGATCTTGAAGGGTTCGAAAAAAATATGAATCAACAGCGCGAGCGTGCTCGCGATGCGAGTCGTTTTGGTGAAGGTTATGATGTTGCCTTAGATGTAAAATCAGTGACTGACTTCACGGGGTATCAAGCGTTAGATGGTAGTACTAAAGTAGAAGAGATTTTTTCTGCCAATCAGTCAGTGCAAGCATTAAGTGAAAGTGATGAAGGTGTCTTAATGCTGACACAAACACCTTTTTATGCAGAGTCTGGTGGCCAAGTAGGTGATACGGGCACAATTGAAGGAAATGGCTTTTGTTTTCATGTGAGTGACACGCAAAAAAAAGGTGCTGCGTTTGCACACATAGGTAAAGTCGCTAAGGGTAAAGTATCGATAGGCGATAGTGTCGTGGCTAAAGTTGATGAAAAGAGACGAGCCGACATTGTATTGAATCACTCTGCGACACATCTTATGCATGCAGCGTTACGCCAAGTGTTAGGTACGCATGTGCAACAAAAAGGGTCGTTGGTTGACCCAGAAAGATTACGTTTTGATTTTTCACATGATGCACCCGTCAGTGAACAGGAGATTCTTCAGATTGAACAAATCGTTAATGCTGAAATAAGAAAAAACAGTGCAGCAAGTGCTGAGCTAATGGATAAAGACAAAGCATTGGCGGCGGGAGCCATGGCTTTGTTTGGTGAGAAATACGGTGACGAAGTACGCGTATTGTCTATTGGAGAATTTTCAGTAGAACTATGTGGTGGTACGCACGTTAATAGAGCCGGTGATATCGGGTTGTTTAAAGTGATTGCTGAAACAGGTGTGGCATCTGGTGTAAGACGTATAGAAGCTGTGACAGGTGAGAATGCTTTCAATTGGATGCAATCAACACTGGCTAGCTTTGGTGAAACTGCACAGATATTAAATGCGCGCATAGAAGATGCGCCGCAAAAAGCATTAACAGCTGCAAGTCGAATTAAAGAACTAGAGAAAGAGTTAGAGAAAATTAAATCTAAGTTAGCAACTCAAGCCAGTGCTGACATAGAAAGCAATGCAGTCGAGATTGATGGCATTAAGGTATTAGCACATCATCTAGAAGGTGCTGATGTGAAAACATTGCGTGATACTTTAGATCGTTTGAAAGATAAATTAGGTAGTGCCGCTATTGTGTTGGGCACCTCTAATGATTCTAAAGTGACATTAGTGGCGGGTGTGACTAAAGATCAAACGCATCGCATTAAGGCCGGTGACTTAGTCAATGCGGTAGCAACACAAGTGGGTGGTAAGGGCGGTGGTAGACCCGACATGGCTCAAGCCGGCGGTGATAACCCCGCGGCATTAGATAAAGCATTGCAAAGTGTCCCTGATTGGGTGCGCGCGCAAGTTTAGGAATATATTTAGAGACTCAACATGGCAGTAATCGTACAAAAATATGGTGGCACTTCGGTTGGCACAGTCGAGCGAATCGAAAACGTTGCCGATAAAGTAGTCAAGTACCGTAACAACGGCGATAGTATTGTTGTGGTTGTGTCTGCGATGAGTGGTGAGACTAATCGATTGGTGTCATTGGCGAGTGAAATTTTAGGCGAGACTCCACACGGACCAGAATTAGACGTACTGTTATCCACTGGTGAACAAGTCACGATTGCATTGTTGACCATGGCGTTGCAGAAAAGAGGTTGTCCTGCGATATCAAGAACAGGATGGCAACTGGATATTAAAACTGATGACGCCAGTAACAAAGCGCGTATTACTGGAATTGATACTGACAGAATTCAATGTCATTTAGATCAAGGTTTAGTTGTGGTTGTTGCAGGGTTTCAAGGCATTGATGCGGAAGGCAATATCACCACACTTGGAAGAGGCGGTTCAGACACCACGGCAGTGGCGCTAGCAACAGCCATTAACGCAGATGAATGCCAGATCTTCACTGATGTGGATGGCGTATATACCACTGATCCGCGTGTGGAGCCTAATGCACGTCGGCTAGAACAAATTACATTTGAAGAAATGTTGGAAATGGCCAGTTTAGGCTCGAAAGTGCTTCAGATCCGCGCGGTGGAATTTGCTGGTAAATATAAAGTACCGTTGAGAGTCTTATCGAGTTTTGAAGATGGGCCAGGCACATTGATTACAACTGAGGATAACCAAATGGAACAGGCTAAAATTGCGGGTATCGCATTTAACCGAGATGAGGCGCAGCTGACAGTGAAAGGTGTGCCAGACCAGCCAGGCATTGCGGCAAAGATATTGGGTCCAATTTCGCGTGCCAATATTGAAATTGATATGATTGTTCAAAATGTGGCCTGGGATAATACCGCTAACTTTACTTTTACCGTACATAGAAATGACTTTAAGCGTGCGTTAGAGATCCTTGAAGATACCGCTAATAAGCTGGGGGCGACGACAGTTAATGGTGATGATAATATCGTTAAGCTTTCTTTGGTCGGTGTGGGTATGCGCTCACATGCGGGGATAGCCAGCCAGATGTTTGAGACTTTGGCTGATGAAGGTATCAATATTAGAATGATTTCTACTTCAGAAATAAAAATATCTGTTGTTGTGGACGAGAAGTATCTAGAATTAGGGGTACGCTGCCTGCATCAGGAATTTGGACTGGCTGAAGGCGCGAAAGATGAATCATCAACAGCTTAAGATTGGAGAGAAATAGGGAAGAAATAGGATTTCTAGTAACAGGCCTATAAAAACAATAACTTATCTGTTATCTAGGGGTAGTTAAATAATAATAATTATAAAAAAACCACAGGAATAGGAGGACCGGGGCATGTTGATTTTAACCCGTAGGGTCGGAGAGACCCTGATGATTGGAGACGATGTAACCGTTACCGTGTTGGGTGTTAAAGGTAATCAGGTACGCATAGGAGTAAGTGCGCCTAAAGATGTGGCAGTGCATCGTGAAGAAATTTACGAAAGAATTCGCAAAGAAAAAGAAGTCGATGTATAAAGAGCAAAGTCTGGCGCGCTCGCGCTAATTTGCAAAAAATCATAGGTGTGAAGTAATACGGAGAAGTGGCCGAGTGGCTGAAGGCGCTCCCCTGCTAAGGGAGTATACGGTTTATAGCCGTATCGAGGGTTCGAATCCCTCCTTCTCCGCCATTAATTAAGTACAAGGTCAAAGAATTAAATTCTCTATACCCTTATATTTCAATTGATCATACAAGCCGAATTACGCATAATTGCCGGCTTTCC
>CALJEX010000009.1 GCA_938074525.1 uncultured Gammaproteobacteria bacterium | reverse complement strand
ATCGCACCTTCTGTAAATACCGCAATATCAGTTGTCCCCCCACCAATATCGACCAAACAAATACCAAGTTCTTTTTCATCCTCAGTTAGCACCGAATAACTTGAAGCCAACTGCTCTAAAATAACGTCATCAGCATGTAATCCGCAGCGCTCAATACACTTAATGATATTTTGCGCAGCAGAAACAGCGCCTGTCACCAAATGCACTTTCGCCTCCATGCGTACACCAGACATGCCTATCGGCTCGCGAATACCTTCTTGCTGATCAATAATAAATTCTTGTGGTAACACGTGAAGTATTTTTTGATCTGCAGGGATCGCCAAGGCTCTAGCTGCATCAATCACTCTTTCCACATCACTCTCGAGTACTTCACCATCTCGAATTGCGACAATACCATGTGAATTCATACTCCTTATATGACTACCCGCAATACCTGCATATACTGAGTGAATTTGGCAACCAGCCATTAGCTCTGCTTCTTCTACTGCACGCTGAATTGATTGCACTGTAGATTCGATATTCACTACAACACCTTTCTTCAATCCACGCGATATATGAGTGCCAACACCAATAATTTCCAACTCATTATCATCATTCACCTCCGCCACTATAGCCACGATTTTAGAAGTGCCTATATCTAGCCCGACAATCATTCCGTTTTCAGATTTTTTGCTCATATCTATTTATAAATCTAAATTAGTTAACCATTCCAACGAATTGCAAATCCATTACTATGACGAAGATCTATACTTGCGATCGCCTCACGCTCTGCTTTGGTAAACATTGCAAAAGAATATAAGCAGCGTTCAATCTGCTTATCTATTTTTTCTCGACCAATATTAATTGATATACCATCTACCAAAGTAATCTCCTTGTCATAACGCGCATCTTCCTTAAGTTTCAAAATATCAGTACCCACTTGCTTAAAGCGCGCACTATATTTGTAATACAAATCGATCAAGTGTCGTTCTCTTCCTTTAACACCATGTAGTAATGGCAACGAAGCATATTTTTGTGTGTTTCCCACATAAAAAACTTCGGCATACTTGTTAATCAAATGATTTTCGCCCCATCGGAAATATGGTTGCTGCTCAGCAATTTCTATCACTAATTTACTCGGCCACTGCCTTTTTATATTGGCTTGATACACCCAGGGAATATCGTTTAGCTGACCTTCAAATGAGCCTAGGTCAACCGTAAAAAATCCATCATGCATATAGTTCTCAGCAATAGTACGAATCTCTGATTTACTCACCTTAGTCAACGCACTCTGAATTTCTATTGTTTTAATTGATACATCTTCAACTTTTTTAGTCATCCATATGCCAGCAATAACCACCAGAGCAACCGCGATCAATTTACCCACTTCGCGAAAATCAATGCGTACAGTCTCACTATTATTGCGAGTGACTCGACGCTGATTTCTTTTAACTTTCTTTGCCATTGATGAAATATCGCTTAGTTAAATGTTGTATCTAAAATATTCAACACTAGTTGCTCAAACTTAATGCCAGCACTTGCAGCCGCCATCGGCACAAGACTATGATCAGTCATACCTGGTACCGTATTCACTTCTAGAAACCAACGTTGACTATCTGCATCTACCATCACATCAACACGCCCCCAACCTGTGGCAGAGGTTGCATTGAATGCATTTAGCGCTTCAGCCTTAAGTGCATTCTCTTCGATCTCACCCAAACCACAAGGAAGAATATATTGAGTATCGTTAGCCTGATATTTTGCTTCAAAATCGTAAAATTCATGCGGTGTCTCAAGCTTGATCACCGGTAGAGCAACACCATTTAATACAGCCACGGTATATTCATTTCCATTAACCCATTGTTCTGCCATCAAAGCGCCTTGATACTTCTGCGCGTCGTTTATTGCAGATTTAAATTCCTGCTCATTATTCACTTTGTGGATACCTAAACTTGAACCCTCCAATGATGGCTTAATTACAAATGGTGCACCTAGTACAGCCTTGACTTGTTGAAAATCAACTGCTTTATCAACTGACATAAATTTCGGCGACTGCACGCCGGCAGTCATCCATAGTTTCTTAGTCATTAACTTATTCATGCAAATACTAGAGCTCATAATATCGCTGCCTGTATAAGGCAAACCAAGCATTTCCAAGCCCCCTTGCATCGCTCCATCTTCACCACCGCAACCATGAAGCGCAATAAATACTCGATCAAAGTTATTCGTTTGCAGAAAACTAAAAATATTTTTATCGACATCAACACCATGAGCATCAACACCGCTATTCAGTAATGCTTTCAGCACTGCTGCACCACTTTTCAGAGAAATTTCACGCTCACCTGAAGCACCACCCATTAACACGGCAACTTTTCCATACTTTTTCATGTTAACCGTTCTCATGCAGCACCTTTATTGCCAAGAAATTTTACTTCTGGCACCAAATCTATATTGCAATGCTGTCTTACTGTATCTTGAACATGCTGCATTAATTGCTCTATATCTTCTGCAGTCGCATTTTTTTCATTAATAATGAAATTAGCATGTTTGTTAGACACGCATGCCCCGCCGATAACAAATCCTTTGAGTCCACATTGCTCTATTAATTTAGCAGCATAGCCTTGCTCTGGATTTTTAAATACTGAACCGCAATTCTTTTTACCGATGGGTTGGGATTGCGCGCGTTGTGCAAGTAACTCTTTTATAGAAACGACTTTAGTACCAAGCTCATCTAAGTCGAGATCGAAACTCGCCCCAACAAACCACTCCCCTTCAAAATTCTTAACATATCGATAGCCGTATTCGTATTCACTAACCTCTCTTCTTGCGATATCACCACGGCGATTAATCACGTCAACATGACTCACGTTATGCCAAGTATGTCCTCCGAAAGCCCCTGCGTTCATTGCTAGCGCACCACCCACAGTTCCAGGGATGCCCGCCATAAACTCAACTCCAACAAGACTTTTGCTGACAGTTGCTCGCGCTAACTTTGCACATGCCACACCCGCTTGCGCATAAACACTATGCTCACCACCAAAACGAATTTGCTTAAGCCCTGTTTGAGTAATAATGACTATGCCTTCAATCCCACCATCACGAATTAATACATTTGACCCAAGCCCCAACCAAGTGAGTGGAACATCTTTGTCAGTATTAGCCAGAAAGTCACTAAGGTCTTCAATGTCTGCAGGATGAAATACACATTGTGCGTTTCCACCCACACCCCAAGTGTTATAACGCGACAGCGACACATCAAATAATAATTTACCTCGTGTTGTCGGCGTATTAATCATAGTCATCACGCTAACTTCACCTCTGCTTGTACTTGTTCATATAGCGATGAGGCTAATCTTCCAATACTGCCTGCACCTAGAGTAATCACAATATCGTTGGGTACGACAATTTTTGCCAAAGTAGAACTTAGTTCTTGGTCATTCTCTAACAGCACTGCATCTAGCTTCCCACGCAGACGTAATGCATGAGCCAACGCACGACTATCAGCATTATTAATTAATTTTTCTCCTGCCGGATAAACATTTAGCAACAACAACACATCGACTTCATTCAACACTGCGATAAACTCATCAAACAAATCTCTTGTGCGCGTATAACGATGCGGCTGGAACACAGCAACAATCCGTCTTTGCGACCAACCATGACGTATACCGTCAACCGTCGCGGCAATTTCTTTGGGGTGATGCGCATAATCATCGATGAACTCGGCGTCACCACCATCCAGTGAAACTGTGCCAATATGCTGCATTCTTCTACCAATACCGGCAAAGTTTTTAAGCGCTGACGCAATTTTTTGCGCAGGCACTTCGAGCTCAAGTCCTACGGCGATACTTGCAAGTGCATTCAAAACATTATGTTTACCAGGCAGATTTAAAGTGAACGTCATCTGCTCTGAAATATTTTTACCACTGACTTTAAATGTGGTTTTTTCACCATCATAAATGAGATCACTCGCATACAAATCCGCGTCTTCGCTAAATCCATAAGTAATATAAGGACGTGCAACCTCAGGAATTAAACCGCGTACAACATCATCATCTATGCACAAAACCGCTAAACCATAGAATGGTATATTGTGCAAAAACTCTACGAATGCGTTTCGCAACTTTTCAAAATCATTCTCGTAACTAGACAAGTGATCTGCATCAATATTAGTCACGACAGAAACCACTGGTTGCAAATGCAAAAATGATGCATCACTCTCATCTGCTTCAGCCACCAAATACTCACTACGCCCCAGCTGAGAGTTAGTGCCAACACTATTCACTCTGCCGCCAACAATAAATGTTGGATCCAATCCAGCCTCGGCCATCACTGTAGCAACGAGACTAGTCGTCGTTGTTTTCCCATGAGTTCCCGCAATGGCAATACCTTGGCGGAACCTCATTAGCTCAGCCAACATTTCTGCACGCTGAATAATAGGTATACGATGTTCTAGCGCTGAAACCACTTCTACATTTTCTGGGTCGATCGCAGATGACACGACGACGACATCCATATCTTTAACATTTTGCGACTGATGCGACGAATATATAATGGCACCCAAACTCTCTAGCCTAGCAGTGGCTGCATTAGGGTGGCTATCCGAACCAAATACATTGA
The DNA here is from genome assembly GCA_938074525.1 of uncultured Gammaproteobacteria bacterium. GTDB lineage: Bacteria > Pseudomonadota > Gammaproteobacteria > UBA4575 > UBA4575 > UBA1858. The sequence goes on along the minus strand of CALJEX010000009.1, from coordinate 37,607 downwards.
ATTCAAGATTAAGCATCACTTCTGCAATTCCACTCATACCAACACCACCAATACCAACGAAAAATACATTTCGTATTTTCCTCATGGGCAATGTTGGGGTTACATAATTCATTTATTGCTCACCGCAGCCACAAGCTGTCATGCATTCGTCTGCGACTCTTTTGCTCGCATCACCTTGTACTAGCTTTTTAGCTGCACAGGCCATATTCATTAATTGTTCTGAACTAGTCAGCAGCTCTAATAAAATTTTTGCCAGTTTCTCTGAAGACATCTCTGATTCAGATATAAGTTGTGACGCACCCGCTTCAACATAGCTGCGTGCATTTGCTGTTTGATGATCATCAACCGCATAAGGATAAGGCACTAGCACTGAGCCCAAACCCACTGCTGCCACTTCGGCCAGGGTAATTGCTCCGCTTCTGCATACGATAAGATCTGCCCAAATGTACGCCTGATCGATATCATCTATAAATTCATCTACTTTAACTTGCAAGCTATGTTGCTGATAACTCTTTAGCGTAGCTTCGCACCTGTTTGCGCCAGTTTGATGCCAGACTTCAACTTGTATTGATGACGAGATGATTGCCAGGGCTTGTGGAATAAATTTATTCAGTGATGCTGCTCCTTGACTACCACCAACAATCAACAATCGCTTAACGCTTCCTCGATCCGCCAGTCTTTTCTCAGGACTTTCGATATTCATTAATTTACTGCGCACTGGATTGCCGCAGTACTCAAGTTTTTGCTTTTTGTATTGAATGGGAAATCCGGTAAACATAATACGACTAAGCGGTGCTAATATTCGATTGGTCAAACCAACAATGGCATTTTGCTCGTGGATAATTAACGGCTTTCGAAGCAGCACTCCCACTAAAGCACACGGCCCTGCGACAAAGCCACCCATGCCCAGCAATGCACAAGGCTTATGCTTGAGCAATATAGATAAGCTTTCGTAAAGTGCTTTAATAATAATTATTGGCGCACGTACATACTGCAAGAAACCTTTACCTCTTAATCCTTGTACATTCATTATGGCCAGCGGAAAATCTGCAGCTGGTACCACTCTTGATTCAATACCTTTATTTGTACCCACCCATATAATCGGTACGCCTCGGTCACGTAATTCATTTGCCACTGCTAACGCAGGAAATACGTGGCCTCCTGTACCCCCAGCTAATATCATTACTGGCTGCATATCCATTACCCAGCCTTCCGAGTGCTAACACGGCGCGGTCTATGTACGCGTCTCGCACCCTGCTGATTTACTTCTAAGTACACTCGCACTAGCAACCCTACAGCAATACAACTTGCCAGCAGATTACTCCCTCCCACGCTTATGAAAGGCATACTCAATCCTTTGGTTGGCAATAACCCCATATTGACGCCGACATGAATCGTTGCCTGCAAGGTAAACCAAATACCGATGCCATAAGCAATATTTTGTGCAAATGTCATATGTTGTTTTTGAGCTTTACTTGCCAAGGAAAAACAACGCCAGATAAACACAAAGTACGCGCACAATAGTATTGCAATACCAACTAAGCCCATTTCTTCGGCTAACACTGAAAATACAAAATCATTGTGTGCTTCTGTTAGATAGAATAATTTTTGAATGCTTCCACCCAAACCTTCGCCAAAAATGCCACCATTACCAATCGCAATTAATGCTTGAGTTAATTGAAAACCATCGCCTAGAGGATCTTCAAATGGTCGCCAAAATGTTGTTACTCTTGACCAACGCTCTTCATTACTTCTAGCTAAAAAATACATAACCAATATAGAGAAAGCAGTTGATAATATAAATGGTGCTAGACGTACCCCGCCCAAGTAGAGCATGGTAAACACTAAAGCTGTTAACACAACAGTAGAACCGAAGTCTGGCTCCATCATCAATAACACTGCAATAATACTTACCAACGCCATTGGATTAATAAAAGCAGAAAAATTTTGCTGCACATTGGAGCCGTGTCTAACGATGTATCCCGACAAATAAACTATCATGGCTACTTTCGTGAACTCAGACACTTGCAATGAAATCGGTCCCAATACAATCCAGCGACTACTGCCATTAACACTTGCTCCAAAACCCGGGATCAACACCATCACTAATAATGCTATGGTCACCACCAGTAAGAATGGTCCTAGCTGTTCCCAATACGCCAATCGGATACGTGCTATTGCAAAAATACATAGCCCGCCCAACAACAAAAACATCATTTGTTTTTTGACATAAAAGAAAGCGTCGGCATGACTTTTATAACCAATCTCAACCGTGGTTGAGGTCATCATAGTGATGCCAATGCCGAGCAAAATCATCAGCGCAAACAACATCTGCACATCAATTATATTGGCAATTGATTCTTGCACACTGATTTGCTTATTATCAGCAGCCATCATCATCTCTTTGAATACACTGCTTTATTGCTGACTGAAATGCTAAGCCACGTTCTATGTAATTTGAGAACATATCAAAACTCGCGCATGCCGGAGAAAATAGAACTGCCTCGCCTGGCTTTGCTTTTTGATATGCATACTCGACAGATGCCGTTAAAGAATTTTGCTGAATAACTTCTACAATATCTTTTAATGCATCAATAAATATTTGCTTATCACGCCCAAAAGCAATTACCAGATCAACCCGATCTCGCACCGCTTCAATTAATACATCTAGAGAACCACCTTTATGCACACCTCCCAGAATCAACACTATTGGGCGATCTAAGCCCGTGATCGCCGAAGCAGTCGCACCTACATTAGTCCCTTTACTATCATCTATCCATTGCACATCATTACAGTCGAGCACTAATTCACAACGATGCGGCAATCCCTTAAACATACGTATTGCTTCTAATGCCTTAGCTTGATCTTGCACAAATGAATCTGTTAAGGCCAAAGCAGCCAATACATTTAATTCACCTACTACTCCCATTAGTGGTATCTCGGAAGCTTTAATTAGTTTTTGCTCACCACGCACTAGCCATCTGGTAACACCATCTTGCTGAATTCCATAATTATTTTCACTAGGAGCATCTTGCCCAAAACTAATCTTTTCCCCAGAAGCAGTGAAGCTCTCATCTTGATTCTCATCACGAGGAATAATCTTTAGTTCAGCATTAGAATATATTGATTGCTTAATAGCAGCATATTCATCAAAACTAGCATACCGATCTAAATGATCATCACTAATATTAAGTACCACTGCAGCATGAGGGCGAATGGACGAACAGGTTTCCAACTGGAAGCTCGACAACTCCAACACATATACGTCGATAGATTTATCATCAATCAAATTCAACACAGGTTCGCCAATATTGGCACATGCCTTTGCTTCAAGACCTTGGCTTTGCAAGATCGCTGCTGCCAGCGTTGTTACTGTGCTTTTCCCATTTGAGCCAGTAATTGCGATATATGGCTTAGTTACTTCACGCGCAAATAATTCAACATCACCTAATAATTCAGCACCGCGATTGACTGCGCTCTGAATCTCCGGCAAGTGTGGAGACACGCCGGGACTCAACACAATCACATCAGCTTCTTTTAGCCATTGTTGATCAAACTTACCAAAGCACACTTGTGTATCAGATAAGATATTTTTTATTTTTGCAGCATTCGGTGGCAAGCCACGACTATCCATGATTCGAAACTGTTTATTTCTCACCAACAAATACTCGGCCGCAGATAAGCCTGATACTCCTGCACCAATAACCAAGTAATTTGTCGGATCAATTTTCACTGAATAATTAACACCCACCTGCGTCTACCTAATCTTCAAGGTCGCCAGACCGATTAACACCAGAATTACTGTAATAATCCAAAAGCGAACAATTACTCTTGGCTCTGGCCAACCCCTCAATTCAAAATGATGATGTAGTGGCGCCATCTTAAACACACGCTTTCCAGTCAACTTATACGACGCCACTTGAATCATGACTGATAGTGTTTCAACTACAAAAACTCCACCCATAATCACTAATACGATTTCTTGTCTCACCAGTACTGCCACCACACCTAATGCAGCACCCAAAGACAATGCACCCACATCACCCATAAACACTTGAGCGGGATAGGCGTTAAACCATAAAAATCCCAGGCCGGCGCCTACAATCGCTGCGCAAAAAACGATGAGTTCACCTGCTAATGGAATAAAAGGAATAGCTAAATACTCTGCAAAAGCAGAGTGACCACTAACATATGCAAATATGCCCAATGCACCTGCTACCATCGCCGTGGGCATAATGGCTAAACCATCTAACCCATCAGTTAAGTTGACTGCATTGCTTGAACCAACAATAACGAAGTAAGTCAGCACAATGAACCATGCACCCAAATCAATGACTATGTTCTTAAAGAATGGCACATATAAATTTGTTTCGACTGGCACTACAGCCGTTTGAAATAGCCACCAAGCTGCAACCAAAGCTACCGCTGACTGCAGTGCATATTTAAGCCGCGCTGAAATACCGGCACTGCCTCCTTGAATTAATTTTTTAATGTCATCAAATGCACCAATCGCACCAAATGCAAACGTAACGAAACACACTACCCAGATATAACGATTCTCCAAGTCTCCCCACAACAAAGTACTCACCAGAATACTCAACAATAAAAACGCTCCACCCATGGTTGGTGTTCCTGCCTTTAACAGATGAGTCTGCGGGCCATCTGAACGAATATTTTGTTTCACACTATAGTCAGACAATCGACGAATCATAATTGGACCTGTCACAAAGCAAATCACTAATGCAGTCAATACACCCAATATCGAACGCAAAGTAAGATACCCAAACACGTTAAAAACGCTGTTATATTGTTCTAGGTATTCAAATAAATATAGAAGCACGTGAACCCTTCGTTAATGTATCGTTTTGTTATCGATCAAAATATTAACCACATCTTCCATATGCATCGCACGTGAACCTTTCACCAAAATGCAACACTCTGGATTGGCTTGATTACGAAGTTCGCTACTTAATTCGTCATGCTGCTCAAAATGAAATCCATTCTCACCAAAACCATTTACAGCATATTTAGCAAGCTTGCCCAACCCAAATAATTTTTTTACTCCTGCTGACTTAGCTTGCTCACCAATTTGCGTATGAATGGTTTCTGCCTCATCACCCAGCTCACCCATGTCACCCAATACTAGCCATGGCTCTTTCCCCTGTGAACACAACACTTCGACGGCAGCCCATAGCGAAGCGGGATTAGCGTTATATGTATCGTCAATAATAGTAGAGCTAGAAATACCTGCTTTAATCTGCAATCTGCCTTTAACTTGATCAGCACTCTCAAGTCCTTGCTTGATATCTTGCAGACCCACACCCATCTCATGGCTTGCAGCGATCACAGCAAGTGCATTACTTGCATTATGTTTACCAGCAAAGGGGAGATTGATATCGAACTTTTCACCCCAAGCATTAACAGATAAGATATTTTTACTGTTGATTTCTCCGCGCACATTGGCGCTTTCAGAAAAACCGAATGTGATAATTTTTAGCTGTTTAGCCATCTCTAACCACACATCGATATATTGATCATCAGCATTTAATACCACGGCACCTGATGTCTTAACGCCATTAATGATTTCACCTTTCGCCTGCGCCACGCCTGCTACCGAACCAAAGCCTTCTAAGTGAGCAGGACCTGCATTAGTGATTACGGCAACATCTGGTTTGCCCAATCTGCTTAAGTGGTCAATTTCACCAAAATGGTTAGCGCCCATTTCAATCACTGCAAATTTATTGCTTTTACGCAGACTTAATAATGTCAGCGGCACACCTATATGATTATTCAGATTGCCTTGGGTATAACAGGTACTTCCTGCGCGTGATAACACACTACTTAGCATTTGTTTTACGGTGGTCTTACCATTACTTCCCGTTACCGCAACAAGCTTTGGATTAACCGCATCTCTCCATGCTTGAGCCCAACGCGATAAACCTTTTAACGTATCATCTACTAATACTTGAGGCAGTTTAGTGTCGATTCTTTTATGGACCAAAACAGCTTGCACAGTTTGCTCAACATGCTCATCAATAAACTTATGACCATCAAAGCGTTCGCCCTCAAGTGCGACAAACAAGTCACCCTCATGCAAGTTTCTCGTATCAGTTGATAATGCATTAATCACAACGTCATTACCCAACAACTGTCCTTGTGCCATATTGGCAACCTCACTTAAATGTAACCAGTTACCCATTAGCGAGTCTCGCTATTTCTTGCTTTGCAACTTCAACATCATCAAATGCAATTTTCTGATTATTGATATATTGATATTTCTCGTGACCTTTACCAGCAATGAGCACTGCATCATCTGCGCCTGCCATATTCAATGCGCTAATGATCGCTGCCTTTCTGTCGACAATAATTTTATAGTTATTACCATCAACACAACCTTCAACTATCTGGTCAATAATCTCTTGCGGATTTTCATTGCGCGGATTATCAGAGGTAATTACTGAAAAATCGGCATATCGTATTGCCATTTCTCCCATCTGAGAACGCTTGCCTGTGTCGCGATTTCCACCACAGCCAAATACGCAAATTAATTTCCCCAAACAATGTTCACGCACTGCGTTTAACGCAGCAAATAATGCAGCAGTCGTATGTGCATAATCAATAATAACGGTGGTCGCATTATTTGTTATCACCGCTTGCATACGCCCAGGAACTGCTTGCAAATCATTCAGTGCTTTTTCTATCTGTAAATAATCTTTACCCATACTTACCAGTACTGCAGCCACCGCGAGCATATTGAGCACATTAAACTCGCCAAGTAACGGCACATTTACATTAATTACTTTCTGCTTAATCGATAGCTGCATTGCTGTTGCATTTGGCAAATACTTAACATCGCAGGCATAAATATCTGCATTGTCATTAGATAAAGAAAATGTAATCACATCTAACAAGGAGGCTAATTGTTCGCTCCATTGACAACCTGTCGCATCATCAATATTGATTACCGCATACTTGGGATTATGAGTAAAAAATAAACCTGCTTTAGCTTGTATATATTCTTCTACCGAGCTGTGATAATCCAAATGATCCCGAGTAATATTAGTTAACACAGCAGTATGTATAGGCAAATCCTGTAACCGTTTTTGCTGAATCCCATGTGAGGAAGCCTCAATCGCAACTGCTGTACAGCCTGTTTTCTCAAATTGAAAATACTCTCTAGCAATTCTAGATTTCGGAGGCGTGGTATGCGTGGCGTCCACGAGGCCACCTAAACGACCATAGCCTAAAGTTCCAATCAATCCACACGGCTCTTGTAATTTCTCCAATGCCTGTGCTATCAAATGAGCAACCGATGATTTTCCATCTGTACCTGTAATAGCAACAGTCTTAATTGCGTCATTTACCTCACCGTAAAATCGCTTAGCTATTTCTCTCACACATTCATCCAGCGCCTCGCAATCAAACGTAGGCACTACGCTATCTATCTGTATTTTCTTTGCATCAGACGATGCCTTATATATGATAGCCGCTGCACCATTAGTGATTGCATCCTGTACATAATCGAGACCAGAAGTGGCAACAAACAAATCTCCACTTTCGACGTCACCGCTATATTCGCTAATGCCCGTTACACGAACATCCTTCAATGGATCAACATCAACCACATCGGCAAGTAGCTCACTCACTAACATTGTGCGTTGATTCTTATGTGTACTCATTGCTCTCGTGACTCCGTCAACAATAAGCCGCGCTTTTCATCATCAATAAGATTAGGCGGCACGCTCATTAAACGTAATGCACCTTCAGTAATTCGCGAGAAAAGTGGCGCGGCTACTTCGCCACCGTAATACCCATCTTTCTTAATGGGCTGATCGATCAACACAACAACCACCACTTTTGGAGTATCTGCTGGCGCCATACCTACAAATAATGCGATATAATTATCTTTAGAATAACCACCGCCTTGAGATTTTCGCGAAGTCCCAGTCTTGCCCGCAGCGCTATAACCCTGCATGCTAGCGCGACTGCCTGTGCCTTCTTTAGTCAACACGCCTTTAAGCATTTCTCTTACTGCTTTTGCGGTTCTGCCTGACATCACACGCTGCCCGGCAGGCACGCGCTCGTTGACTACGAATGAAGCAGGCAACAACACACCATCATTGGCAATCACCGAATACGCTCGGGCTAATTGCAGTGCTGTTGTAGACATTCCATAGCCGTAAGCCATGGTGGCACGTTGTGTTTTATTCCAATTAGTGTAGCTATCTAATTTTCCGGCACGTTCTCCAGGAAATCCTGAACCCGTTAACTGACCAAAACCGACAGATTGGTATTGTGCCCATAATTGCTCTTGTGGCATTTTCAATGCAATGCGTACCGCACCCACATTACTCGATTTAGTTAATATCGCCTCCATATCCACGACACCATAATTACTATGGTCACTAACCAATAAGCCTGCATAATTAAAATATCCTGGCGCAGTATTAATTTTGCTATTCACTTGATAGATGCCATTCTCTATCGCTGCAGCAATCAAGAATGGTTTTACCGTAGACCCTGGCTCAAACAAATCGGTGATCGCACGATTGCGAATTGAGTCCACTTTTGTATGACTGCGATCATTTGGATTAAATGCAGGCAAGTTAGCCATGGCTAACACTTCCCCATCATCAACAGACAACACAACAATCGAACCAGCCTTCGCGCTGTGATGACTAATAGTGCGCTTTAATTCTCTGTAAGCAAGATACTGAATGCGTTTATCAATCGATAGAACTAAGTCCTTCCCATGGTGCGGCTCAGTCACCAGACCAATATCACCAACGATCGTCCCTCGACCATTCTTTAACACGCGCTTTTTACCTGGCGAACCATGCAACCAATCATCAAAGGCTAATTCAACACCCTCTAAACCTTGGTCATCTATATTGGTCAGGCCAACCACATGAGCTGCCATCTCTCCTGTTGGATAGTAACGTCGATATTCTCTAATCGCTGAAATGCCAGTGACTTTTTTCTGTTTAAGCTCATCAGCCACATCTGGGAACACATGACGTTTCACATATACAAATTGCTTATTTTGTCTTTGCCTAAGTTTTTTTGTTAGCGCATTATTATTAAGATCCAGCACATTGGTAGCATCTATAATCGATTGAGGATTTTCTAGCGCAGTTTTAGGATGCGCCCATATTGAATACACTGGCGTACTAATGGCCAACGCTTCTCCATAACGATCTGTTATTACGCCTCGGTTGGCGGGTATCTCAACCGTACGCACATGTCTATTTGAACCTTCTTCATTATAAAAATCGGCATGCAAAAGTTGTAACTGTGCAGCGCGCGCAAACAACAGCATGAATATGCAAAACACAGCAAATAAAAGCAGGTATCTACGCCCGGCAAATACCTTTGCTTTAGCTCTTCTCATTCAACCTGTCTCATTTAGATTTCAACTCCAACATCACCACATCAGAATGGTTAACCAGATGCATCCCTAATTCAGTATTTGCAATTTGTTCAATACGCGCTTGATTTGACCAAGCACTTTCTTCAAGCAACAACTGTTCCCACTCCGTTTCCAATTGAGACCCAGCTTCCTGCAAGGCCTGCAATTCAACAAAATGTCTTCTTTGTAAGTGTTTGCTATACACCAACCCTGAGGCGCTAATTACCACTATCAAATAAAAAACCACTAGCGCAGTTAATTTCACTTAAGCACCTTCTCTGCAATCCGAAGTCGCGCACTTCTACAGCGCGGATTTACTTTCAACTCTTGTTCGGAAGGACGAATTAATTTACCCACCGATTTCAAATGATCATTCAACTCCGGCATCACCGGTAATTTAGGCAATAAGTCTTCTTGTTTAGTATCACGTATAAAACGCTTAACTATTCGATCTTCTAAACTATGGAAACTAATTACCGCTAAACGTCCTCCACCATTCAATAAATCAAATGCTGCTTCCAATCCTTGCTGCAAAGCTTGCAACTCTTCATTAATTGCTATTCTTATTGCTTGAAACGTTCTTGTTGCAGGATGTATCCCCTGATAATTAGTCGGATAACAAGTTTTAACAATTTCTGCTAACTGTTGAGTCGTAGTAATTGCACAAATTTGCTGCTGCTCCAATACTCTACTAGCAATTTTTTTTGCAAGCCGTTCTTCCCCAAACTCGCGTAGCACATTTATAAACTCTTTTACTGAAACACTCGCCAACCATTCTGCTGCAGTAATTCCCGCGCTTGTATTCATACGCATATCTAAAGGCCCATCGTGACTAAAACTAAAGCCTCTCTGCGACTCATCTAATTGCGGCGAAGACACGCCCAAATCAAAAAAGATACCATCCACTTTAGTTAGCAAGTCATTGTCTCTCCCCACTTGCGCAAGATTTGCAAACGTTTGATGAATTATTTTTACTCTTTTATCGTCACCTAATTTTTGTTGTGCACATTCAATCGCACTTGGATCTTGGTCTAATACATACAACTTTCCTTGATCGCTTAGCTCCTCTAGCAAGACATGACTATGTCCGCCACGCCCAAACGTGCAATCTATGTAAACTCCCTCAGGCTTAACTCTCAATCCATGTAAAGACTCATGTAACAGCACTGGTACATGAGTTGTAACTACTTGCATGCTCAATTAAATTTTCAATTGCGCTAATGCAGATTCTTCTGCTGCCGTATTTACTTCTTGATTAATCCAGTCCTCACAATTCTCGTGCCACCTTGTTTCGTCCCATAGCTCAAATTTATTGCCTTGCCCAACCAGGCAAACATTCTTTTTTAGCTTTGCGAAATCACGTAATTCTTGTGGCAACAATATTCGTGATTGACCATCGATCTCACATGGTCTAGCGTGTCCCAAATAAATTCGATGCCAGCGACGCACTTGCTTACCAACGTTAGGTAGTGCGCGAAGATCGGCCTCAAAGCGCTCCCACTCTGGTAATGGGTAAATGAGCAAACAACCGTCAACATCAACTGTGAGCACAATTTGACCACCACAGACAGCTTTAATCTCATCACGGTGCTTTGTTGGCACTGTAATGCGCGCTTTTGCGTCAATTGTTGTTGCTGTGATGCCTCGAAACATTCTTGTTGTTCTATCCCAAAAAATTCACTAAATACCACTTTTACCCACATTTATACACTATAGAAATCAAGAGTGTAAAAAGCAAGCTAAAATAGGCCGTTTATCGGGAATTTTGCCTTGTAAGACAATTACTTACTGAAGATTTTCAAGAATTTACTTAGTGAAAATCGATGCTAATTAAGGACTTGATAGCCCTTGATGAGAGTCTACTTTAAGTTTGCACTTGATAAGATATATTTAAGATGAGAGTCGGTCAGTAAGCCGGGTTTTGTCGTGGACAATCATTCATCTGAGATGCCTGTCACCAGGCACCTTAAGCGACCTACCCGGGAGCCATGCGGACCACATGTGGTTATAAAACAACCCACTCCCCTATTTGGTCTTGCTCCAGGTGGGGTTTACCATGCCGTTCATGTTGCCATCAACGCGGTGCGCTCTTACCGCACCATTTCACCCTTACCTATATAAATACAGGCGGTTTATTTTCTGCTGCACTTTCCATGGGCTTACACCCTCCAGGCGTTACCTGGCACCCTGTCCTATGGAGCCCGGACTTTCCTCTGTTGATTAAACAACAGCGATTGCCTCGACCAACTCTCTAAGTGACTGTATCACTAAACGATTTACGGTATCACTGCCGAAAATAAATAGTTCTATTAACGACGGCGTTAATCATTCGGTGAATAATACTCACTAGCCAAGTCATACAAGGTGTTTTTAGGCAAAGAGGTAAGGCTCATTGCCAAGCTGACGGCGTCTCTATGACTCATAACAGAGGTTACTTTAGAGAACAATAAGCGCATATTTTGCAAATCAATGTCGTTTTGTGTACTACCATCAGCACCTTCAATAATAACGACAAATTCTCCTTTAAGCGGAATCGTCTCATTATTTAATTGTTCTAATAGCTGTTGCACTTCACCAGATACGATCTGTTCATGCATTTTAGTTAACTCACGTGCAATCATTAGCCTTCTTTCTGGTCCAAATATGGATTGCATATCCTCTAGCACGGCAACTATACGGTGCTTAGCCTCATAAAGTATGGTGGCATGTTCACATAGACTTAATTGTTGCAATCGACTAATACGTGCAGCACGTTTAGGCGGCAAAAATCCCTCAAAAGAGAATCGAGTGATATTGAAATCGTTAACAGATAAAGCGGTAATTGATGCGCATGCGCCAGGGATAGGTACTACCTCCACCCCTTTCTGTAGGCATACCGAGACCAAGGAGTGCCCAGGATCACTCACTAAAGGCGTGCCTGCATCAGTAATTAAGGCAATATCTTTATCCTGTTCTATTTCCAGCAATAACTGTGAATCGCGTTGCGAGGCATTATGTTGATGGTAGGAAATCAGTGGCGTAGAAATACCATGAGCACTAAACAGTTTTTTAGCCACACGCGTATCTTCAGCCGCGACTAATGCCACATTTTCTAACGTCTCAAGTGCACGTAAAGTGATATCCTTAAGATTGCCAATTGGGGTTGCAACAATATACAGTGTGGCCAAATTTTCACCTCAAGACCTTAGTAACACGATTAAATCAAATAACAAAAATTCATGAATAATAAAGCCCGACAGACCATAGCACATTGCTTGACTTTGATTATATGCACATTGCTAATCAGCAGTTGCGGAACTAGCTTTCAAACTAACACGGACACAGCCTCAGATAATCTTGAAATCAGAAAAGCTGAAAAGCTGACTAAACTGGGTCAATATCAAAAAGCAGCAGAAATCTATTGGCAGGTATCGCAAACCGAACCATCTCCTCAGAAAGAACAATTTCAATTGCAAGCTGCAGAATTATCTGTCTCCGCTGGTGATTACGATGTTGCCCAACAATATCTTAATTTAATTAACGAACAAAATTTAACATTCGAATTAATTCCTCGCAAACGCATTGCGCAATCAAGCATCGCTATACAGCATGAACAATTCAACAAAGTGCTCTCGTTATTACCAGAGTCTCTAATGACTCGCGCACCTTCACATATAGCAGAAATACTTGAACTACGCGCACAAGCATTTAGTGGTATTGGTGATACTCACTCTAGCTTAAAAACTAGAACAGAGTTATCACAACATATTAATAATCACTCTGACTCCTCTTATAACCAAAATGAAATTTGGCGTTTACTGGCAATTGCCAGAGATGAAGAATTAGCTTCATGGTTAAACAGCAATAACCAGGAACTTGTCGGATGGATTGAACTGGCACAAACTAAACGCGCGCCTTATTCCAGCATTGAACAGCTCAATTACGCACTCAATGATTGGCGCAGTACCCACCCCAATCATCCCGCATCAGATAATTTACTTACTTCCATATTAGAAAGTTTTGAAAATTTCTTTGCTGTGCCAGAAAGAGTAGCTTTATTGCTACCTATGTCAGGACGCTACGAGAAGATTGCTAAAGTAATTTACGCTGGCATCGTTTCCGCAAGAGAATTACGTACAGAAGACCAATATGCTCCACATATCGAGTTATACGATACCGGCGATAATCCTGCTGACATTGTATATCACTACCAACGCGCAGTGGATGATGGCGCAGACTTTGTGATTGGACCTTTAAAGAAAGAATCTGTTGAGCTTCTATCTCAACAAACAGAATTACCTGTCCCAGTATTGACGCTTAATTACATATCAGACTACGCGCAAACCCCAAGCAATTTATTTCAATTTGGCTTATTACCAGAAGATGAAGCGACACAAGTTGCTGAACGTGCATCGTTAGATGAACATATTAGCGCGATCATAGTGGCACCTAGTGGAGAATGGGGAGAGAGACTTGCTAAAACATTTCAATCTCGCTTTGAAGAACTCAACGGTATTGTTTTAGATATTCAATACTATGCGTCTAACGACACTGATTTTTCCGCACCATTAAAATTGGCCTTACAATTAGACCAAAGCGAATCACGATATAGAAAACTTAAATCCACATTAGGACAGAATATCGAATTTGAACCACGCAGACGTCAGGACGTAGACATGATCTTCATGGTTGCATCTCCTCGTACTGCACGTTTAATTCGCTCTCAGATCAATTATTACTATGCAACAGATTTACCCGTCTATAGCACCTCACACGTATTCTCAGGGATTGAAAATGTTTCTAGGGACCGAGATGTGAATGATGTTTTATATTGCGATATGCCCTGGTTGCTAAAGCCTTCTGCAGACCATGAGCTCATGCGTGAACTACTTGAACTTGAAGCCGGTGAATCTTATCGTCTACTACCAAGATTTGCTGCACTCGGAATAGATGCCTACTACTTACCTCTAAAGTTAGCAGAGCTCGCCGCATTACCTTATGAGCGTTATAACGGGCTTACAGGAAAACTTAGAATCCAACAGAGTAATAAAATTTTCCGTGAACTTAATTGGGCTAAGTTCGTAAATGGCAAACCTACTCTGCTGCCTCAATTTTCTAACGAGTAACTTCATCGCCACATGACAAGCCAACGCTTAACGGGGAAAAAGGCTGAAGATGTCGCTTGCAGTTTCTTACAGCGCAATGGATTATCCTTAATGCAAAGAAACTATCATTGCCGTTATGGCGAAATAGATTTAGTTATGCAAGATTCAGATACTTTGGTTTTTGTCGAAGTAAGATATCGTAGCTCAATTAAGTTTGGCAGTGCTGCCGAATCAGTAGATAGCAACAAGCAACGTAAGCTTGTTTTTACCGCCAATCATTACCTACAAAGACACCCGACTAACCAGGCCACTCGATTCGATGTTGTCGCGTTATCACCACAACAAGAACCAGAGTGGATTACCAATGCTTTTATGGATAGTTAATAGTGAACCCAATTAAACAAATAGAAAAATCATTTGCTGACAGTATTCAGACCAAGCAAGATGCTTTAAGCGTTATTGCTGGCCCAATCTCCGACGCAGCATTATTAATGACCTCCAGCCTACTTGCAGGAAATAAAATTTTAACTTGTGGCAATGGCGGTTCAGCAGCTGATGCTCAACACTTCTCGTCAGAGCTATTAAATCGTTATGAACGTGAAAGGCAACCACTACCCGCCATTGCCCTCACAACTGATAGCTCAACATTAACGTCTATCGCTAATGATTACGACTACAGCTTGATCTTTGCAAAGCAAGTGCGCGCACTAGGACAAGCTGACGACATCCTATTTGTTATCACCACTAGTGGTGGTTCCGCAAATATTGTGCAAGCCATGCATGCTGCACACGAACGAAATGCTCGCATCGTTGCACTAACAGGTCGTGATGGCGGAGAAGTAGGCGCACTGATGCAGAAAAATGATATCGAAATTCGCGTGCCCGGACCTTCTACTGCGCGTATACAAGAAGTACATTTATTAGTAATACACTGCTTGTGTGAACTAATAGATCAGCAATTACTTGGTTAGAATTGTGTCAACCACTCTTTCAGCAGAAATAATTGCTCAACTGAAAATAATTTTTCCCGAACGCAGCTTATTATTAGAAGCTGCTGATTGCTGGCCTTATGGTTACGATAATAGCAAGATCCATCATCCGCCCGACGCTGTCGTGTTGCCTGATAATCATGACCAAGTCGTTAGTTGCGTCCAATTATGCAATCAATTTGGCGTACCGCTTACAACACGAGGTCGTGGCACAGGCACTACTGGTGCTTCTGTTCCCATTACTGGCGGCATTGTCATGTCCATGGAGCGCATGAACAAGATTTTAAGTTGTGACATAGGCAACCGAAGTGTTCGCGTGCAAGCGGGTGTCACCAATCTTGCACTGCAAAACTATCTAAGAGAAAAAAAATTCTTTTGGGCGCCTGATCCAAGCAGCGCAGAGTTTTGTAGCATCGGAGGCAACTTAGCCTGTAACGCAGCAGGTCCACGTGCCGTTAAATATGGCACTACGCGCGATAACACACTGCAATTAATTGCTGTCACCGGTGACGGACACACTATTCACACTGGAAGCAAAACAACAAAGGGCGTAGTAGGCCTAGATCTTACACGTTTAATAATCGGCTCCGAAGGTACTTTAGCAATCATCACCGAAGCTGAATTAAAAATTCTTCCGCTTGCCCCTGAACGAAATACTATTCGTGCTCTATATAAAACCCATCAAGGTGCTTGCGATGCCATACAATCAATCAGCTCGCAACTACATTCACCCTGTGCTATTGAATTCATGGATCACCATGCCATCGAGTTAATTCGCGCTCATAGCGATGTAAGCTTGCCTGATAATGCACATGCAATGTTAATGGTAGAAATTGATGGAGATTCTCAATCGCTTGCCAATAGTACTGACAAAATAGAACAAGCATTATCAAATAATGAAAAAGTTGATATTCAACGCGCCACAACTGAGATTGATAAGAAAACACTTTGGCAAGCACGTAAAGCGCTTTCACCTATTTTACGTAATTTAGCACCTAACAAAATAAACGAAGATGTTGTCGTACCAGTATCCAATTTAAGCAAGTTGATTGATAAGCTAGACTTATTATCTACTGAGTACAAAATAGCGATTGTTAATTTTGGACATGCAGGAAATGGTAACCTTCATGTCAATATCATGTATGACGCAGAGGATGCCACGCAGAATAAAAACGCGTTGGATTGCCTGGATAAAATCTTTGATACAGTGTTAACACTGGATGGCACCATATCTGGAGAACATGGGATAGGTATAAGCAAACGCGACCATGTGGGCAAAGAAATTGGCGCACATGAGCTAAATTTGATGCGTAATATAAAAGCCCAATTCGACCCCAAGCAAATTCTAAACCCAAATAAGAGCTTACCCGCAGCTAATTAATCAGCTTAAATTACAAGGCTAATACAAACACCAAATATACTGCGACTACCGCACATACTGCTGACATAGACACTGCTAATACTTGAAAACGGCTAGTATTACTTTGCTGATTTTTCTCCTGCTCTATTCTGGCAAACGCACAAGCAACTTGACTACCTGACACCCCCTGTGTGTCTTCCGGACGCGATTGCTCTTCACTCTCTTGAATATTATTATTTTGCTCGCCTAGGCTTAATTCGACATGCATTGACCACCTCCAAAATATAAATC
The DNA here is from genome assembly GCA_938074525.1 of uncultured Gammaproteobacteria bacterium. GTDB lineage: Bacteria > Pseudomonadota > Gammaproteobacteria > UBA4575 > UBA4575 > UBA1858. The sequence goes on along the minus strand of CALJEX010000009.1, from coordinate 20,474 downwards.
TAAATATAGAAATTAGACTCAAACACGTAAAATAGACGCGCTTGACATCGACGCTTATAAATTAGCGTTACAGAGGAGTTTGACGGCAGATAATATATTTCTTTAGCCGCTACTGGTTAAAGTGTGATGAACATCACGTATTGATAGGCATGTAGTGAAACTGCATGCCTGAAATTACTTTTTCGCTTCGACGATTTTATCTGAAAGACTATCTGGAAGAAAATCAAGTATTGCTACACCAACCGTCACTATCAGTAACGCTATGGCGATACCTGCAAGACCTAATAATAATTCCCAAATGCTTGGATAGTATTGGGCTACTACCCCATCAAAGAACGAGCTACTAACTTCCATTCCAGGGAACATTTCTAATGGGAATGCTTGTCCACCAACGATGATGACATAAAGCTGAGCTATACCGCCTAATATCACCATGGCACAAGCTGCTATTAAAGTTTTACGACAGTTTTTGGTTTGCGGCATGTAAACCAACGCTAACGGAATAATGCCACCAATTAATACTTGGCCTACCCAGAATAATGACGTGTAGATACCACCATCTACTAGTAAGAAATATTCAACTGCATGATGTTCAGTCGCGTATAAGTTTGTCGCGTGATACACCGCAACAAAATATAATATGCTGGCAATAAACACACCAAGCAAATTACGCAATCTATTTAATACATAGTCACCTAATGGACGCTGTGTCCATGTGTAAGAAGCTAGCAACACTAAAATATAGAATGCTAAACCGAAGGCGAAAGACATAATAATGAACATAGGTGCCAACATGGCAGTATCATATGCACTGCGAGCCACTAAGAAACCAAAAATTGAGCCAGTACCTGTTGTTAGTATCAATCGCCATATGAAGGCAAATAAGCCAGCTTTCTTGCTATATTTTTGCATTGCGTTATCCATCATCGACCATATATAAATGCCAACAATCGCAAAGAAGCCAGTATATAAAATAATATTCCAAGCAAAAATAGATTTGAAGTTGTATTTGGTCATCGCAACGATTAATCGATCAGGGCGACCAAGATCTAACACTAGCACTGCTAGTCCACCTGCTAATAATGCTATGGCAAGTAACGCCGACAGCCTGGCCAACGGTTTATACTCAACTTTACCGAATACAGAAGCAATTGATGCAACATTAAGTGCGCCAGAGGCAGCAACGATCAGAAATATCGCAAACACATGAGGCAACCCCCACACTATTTGGTTATTCATGCCAGTAATAACATGACCTTCTACTTCCACATGATGCGCTGACAGTACTCCAATCAATACGATCAGAGCCAATCCAATTAACAACATCCAAAACTTTGATGAACGCGCTTCAATAGTACTATATCGTAAGAAATCCATGCTGCTACAACCCTTGATACCTAACACCAGTATTCAAACCTAAATCAGCACGAATCTGTGTGCCACCAAAGTCTTTTAAGCGTTTTGAAATTTCACTTTGTGAATCATTCAGATCCCCAAATACAATCGCTTGATGACCGTCTTTCTCACATGCTTGAGCACATGCAGTAGTATTTTCCCCAGCATCAATTTTATGCACACACATATTGCAACTATCAACACAGCCTTTACCACGCGGCGTGCTTGGCAATTGATTTTCTAGCACTTCATGCACAAATGAACGAGCTTTATATGGGCAAGCCATCATGCAATAGCGGCAACCTATACAGGTGTGCATATTAACTAACACAATTCCATCTTCGCGCTTGAATGATGCACCGGTAGGGCATACATCAACACATGGAGGATGTTCGCAGTGTTGGCACATGACCGGAAATGATTTTGTATTTTCTGTTGTTGGATCTTTAACAGTAAGTTTTCTAATCCATTGAGAATCAGTGCTTGAACCTTCTTCAGGCCATAACCCGTGCTCGTCATTACAGGCGGTGACACAGGCATTACAGTCTTCTGTACATTGATTAACGTTAACTAACATTCCCCAACGTACTTGATTAGTCACTGCTTGATCGGCAGGTTTTGCAGACGCTGTTTCATAAAGCATCACACCAGGTGCTACTGCTAAACCAGATGCGCCAACCAAACCTCCAATAAATGAACGCTTGCTTTGATCGGTTTGTTGCGTATCTGTCGCTTGCTCAGATTTGCGTAATAGTTTGTATGCTTTAGTGACGACGTTATTCATTTTGACTGTGCTGACAATAGACTAGATTTCAAGATTAACTCGCTAGCACTGGCCTTCATATCTTGATGAGGATTAGTGCCATTAGCAGTATGTTGCTTAATCGCTTCACGCACTGCTGACTCTGGACGATCTGCATGGCATTGAAAGCAATCTACACTGACCGCAGCAAAAGTATGGCAGCTTGCACAAAAGTGTTCTTCACTATTAGAGTAACGTGCATATTCTCCATTTTCGTTTGGAGTAATATGACAGTCTATACAATTTTTTAAACTATGCTTTTGAGTGCGAATACCATGCAACACTGTTTCATCGCGTTGATGTAGCACCGTCTCAAAGTGATTAGTACGCATCCATGTTGGATCTTCTACGCACTGATCGCCTTTAGGAGCAGGCACTTTGTTTCCATCCGCTATCAACGTTGTACTGGCTAACATTAAAAGTAGCCCGATTAAAACATTACTAACAATGTTTATACGTATCACTCCCATCATGCTGTACTAACTTCTATGTATTGTTATTATTTTAGTGATCGCCTAATGCCATGTCGATGTAACCAGTAGGACATACATCTGCACAGATATGGCAACCAATACACTTATCATAGTCTGTATCTACGTAACGCCCAGTGGTTTTTTGATCTTTCTTAACACGGAACACTGCATCTTGAGGGCAATAAATCACGCAGTTATCGCATTCAAAACACATTCCACAGCTCATGCAACGACCAGCTTCTTCAGCCGCTTGCTCTTCATTTAGACCAATCATACGCTCTTCGAAATGACCTAGTACCTCTTCTGAATCAGGACCATGTGAATCACGTAGTACGCGCGGAGTAAATTCAAAGTGACCTAAAAACAATCTATCAGCAGAAATAATTTCTTGGGCTGAACGATCTTCATAGTTATGCACTGAGAATCCAGCTTCGTCAGTACCGCGGAACTCACCTGACTCATAGTCCTCAGGCTCTAAACCTGTCTCTTGTAATTTTTCTAGCAAACTAAAGTGATGTACATCAACCTTAGGACGTTTAGCAAATTCTTTTTCATTAAGATAGAAATCAACACTGTCTGCACAAATAGATGCTTGGCCAATTGCAGTTGTCAGCAAATGTGGACGAATAATATCACCACATACAAAGTGACCTTCTTTACCAGGCACTTGGTAGTGCTTATCTGCATCAATTAAGCCACGGCCATTATCAAATGCCTCTAAACCTTCTAGGTCTCCACCTTGACCGATAGCAGATACAATTAAGTCACACTCAATTTCATATTCAGTGCCTTCAACTGGCGTTGGGCGCCCATCTTCTAGTTTACACTTAGCCATACGCAACGCTGTTGCACGGCCTTCATCATTAACTATCACTTCGACTGGCATTACACCATTATCAATGCGTACGCCTTCATGAAGCGCATCATGTACTTCATGTTCTGCAGCCGTCATACCTTCGCGCTCAAACAATGAAGTTAACGTCACTTCTGCACCTTCACGTGCCGCCGCATATGCCGCATCATGGGCAACATAACCACCGATAACATGCTCTGGCGCTTCCTTCTTATCTAACTTAGAAATCTTTCCCAGACGACGCGCAACCGAGACAACGTCAATTGAAGTATCACCACCACCTACGCATACCACACGATCAGCAGTGACTTTCAAAATACCTTTATTGAATGCTTCGAGGAACTTAACACCCGCAACACAGTTAGGTGCATCACCGTTAGGCACTGGAAGACTTCGACCTGATTGGCAGCCCAATGCCCAAACAACTGCATCGTATTCTTTCTCTACATCTTCAATAGAAATATCGCGACCAACACGTGTATTTAAACGTACTTCGATATCACCTAAGTCTAATATTCTTTGGATTTCTGCATCAAGAAAATCACGTGGCGTTCGGTATCCAGGAATACCGTATTTAAACATCCCACCTAACTCATCATGGTCATCAAATATGATGCTAGCATGGCCTTTACGACGTAGTTGATATGCCGCAGATAAACCTGCGGGCCCACCACCAATAATGGCGATTTTCTTACCACTTAGTTTAGCTGGCGCTTCATATTTGAAACCTTCTGTCGTTGCTGTATCACCGATGTATTGCTCTACCGAGTTAATACCAACAAAATCTTCTACATGGTTACGGTTGCATCCATCTTGGCAAGGTGCTGGACATACTCGACCCATCATTGATGGGAACGGATTAGCATCTGTTGAACGACGGAATGCGTACTCTTGCATAGTCACGCCTTCAGGTGGCTTCTCTATGCCACGGACAATATCTAACCATCCACGAATATCTTCACCTGACGGGCAACTACCCTGGCATGGTGGTGTACGATGAACGTAAGTAGGGCACTTATGAGATGTATCTTGTTCAAATATTGCATCACCAAAATTTCCCCACTGGTGGTCACCATCATCATACTTACGAAACGTAAGTTTGTAAGACATGTCATCCTTTGATGTAGCCATTACTTTGCTCCTAGTTACCTAATACTGTTTAATTTAGTTAAGCCGCTTGTTCTGCGTCTTTTGAATCATCGTTATCTGAGTTTTCCTCATCACTTTCGCCATCCGTTTGTCCGGTTAAAACAATGGCATTACTAACAAGTTGATGAACACTGACAATCTGATCCATTTGAAAATCGTAATATGGAAATATTTTTGAGAATTGGCTCTTACAAATGGCACAAATTGCTGCCATATGAGTGACGCCATTCTGTTCTGTTACTTGCTTTAGTGCTTGCATACGCGGCATCGCACCCTTAACACGCAATTCAATTAGGTCATCTGTTAATAGACCTCCACCACCACCGCAGCAGTAGGTGCCTTCTTTGATTGAATGTTCTGGCATGTCGTAGAAATTATTACAACTTGCTCTAATAATGTCTCTCGGAATTGTAAATTGGCCACCCGGTGTATCGCCCATACGTGATGCACGAGCCACGTTACACGAATCATGGTAAGTCAACGTCATATGATCGTTACCAGACTTATCTAACTTGATAGTGCCGTCTTGAATTAAGCCATGTGTCACTTCACAAATATGCTGTGGGACTGGATAGTTTTGATCCAAGAAATCAAATGGACCTGCTAATGTATTTAAGAAACTATAGGCAACACGCCAAGCATGTCCACACTCTCCAAATACAATGCGTTTAACACCTAAATCTAGGGCTGCTTGACGAATACGCAACGCCAATTTTTGCATGTTCTCGTAACTACCGATGAACATACCAAAGTTAGCCGCTTCACTAGCATATGAACTCATGGTCCATGAAATGCCTGCTTCGTGGAATACTTTTGCATAACCAATTAATCCATCAATGTGTGGCTCAGCAAAGAAATCTGCTGATGGTGTAATCAACAATACATCTGCGCCTTTGACATCAAGAGGCATTTTAACTTGTACGCCTGTCTCGTCTTCAATATCTTCTTCCAGACCTTCTAACGTATCGATTAAGGCTGGCTCAGGTAGTCCCAAGTTATTTCCTAACACTTGTGCTTTACCGATAATTTCGTTGCAGTACTTCTGGCCTTTGCCAACCGTATCCATAATTTCACGTGCTGCCATAGAGATTTCTGCAGTATCGATGCCGTAAGGACAATACACAGAACAGCGTCGACACTGTGAACACTGATGGAAATAAGTGTACCAATCATCAAGTACTTCTTCGGTTAGATCTTCTGCTCCCACTAGCTTTGGCACTATCTTGCCAGCCAATGTGTAATAACGGCGATATACTTTGCGGAATAAATCTTGGCGAGCAACAGGCATATTCTTAGGATCCGTTGTTCCCAAGTAATAATGACACTTGTCAGTGCAAGCACCGCATTTAACACAAGAATCAAGATAGACAGATAATGACCGATACTTATTAGTCAGTTCACCCATTTTCTCGATCGCAACTTCTTTCCAGTTATCGATCAGCTCACCGGGATATCCAAGCTTTGTTTGAAATTCTTCTTTGGCTACATAGGGTGCACTATGAGCCATGGCATCTTTTTGTAACTTCGGAATAATTGGATATTCTTTTAGTTCCGGGACATCAAATTTAGCGACAGCCATTTTAGTTATGCTCTTTTAATTATTTACTTGGAAGATTCCAACTTAATTGCCCATGCTGAAATATGTCGCTTCTCGCGTGGATTATCCACTTGATTACGAGTTGGACTAAAAAATACGCCCGGCGCGTGGAGCAATTTAGAGATTGGGAATATTGCCATTAATAGAATCACCAATGACAAATGAATAACTAAAACTATATCTGTTGGCATGGTTCGAATATCAAATACCATTAAGCCCAATAAGTATGATTTCAATGTGACGATATCTGTATGCGTGACAAACGTCATCAGCACACCTGTTGCCCCAATACCAATAATTAGCAACAACATTAAATAATCAGACGGTGCTGAAATATAACGTACACGATCAACAACAATGCGTCTCAACAATAACCCGCCTAAACCAACCAGCATCGCTATTGAGGCATATTTTCCAAAGGGTTGTATTAATGCGACCCACCACCACACTGGATCAGTGAAGTAACGCAAGTGACGCAGTAATACTAAAAACAAACCGAAGTGGAATAACCACCCAAACAACCAAATCCATTTATTTGATTTAAATAAACTTTCAAAGATAGTGATTTCTTTAAACATTCGAAACGCAACGCCTGACGTAGTTGTCGGAGCTGGTGTCGTTGGAATTTTCAGAGGCGCCGGAGTCTTGATGTATTTACGAATGCGATATGCAAGACCAAACACTAATATTGCCGTTGCGGCATAAAATAATATGGCGAATAAAATAGACATTATAAATAAATTCGAAAGCGTATTCGTGAAAAAACCGAGCAAGTCTGACTTACTCGGTTTTTCAACAAGCTAACTTATACGCAACCAGTTGGCTTAGGAAGACCTGCGTACTTACACGCTTGCTTTGCAGGGCCGTAAGGGAATAGTTCATATAAGTACTTACTATTTCCTTTCTCTTTTCCAAGCTTCTTACCAATTGCTTTTGTTAAGACACGTACCGCTGGAGCAATTTGATACTCTTCGTAGTATTCACGAAGGAAATTAACTACTTCCCAGTGGTCTTCTGTCAGAGGAGCGCCATCAGCATCAGCCATCGCTGTTGCAAGCTCTGGTCTCCATTGGTTCAAATCCGCTAAGTAACCTTCTTCGTCAGTCTCGTAACTTTGACCATCAACTTCTATTGGCATGTGTATCTCCTATCGTATTATTGCTAATTGCAAATCTAGATCCTTGCGCCTTTAGCACAAGAATCAATAATTTAATAACTTATAGCCAGGCTTGAACTGACTCATGCTCTGTCGCTAGATCAACAAAGCCGCTGTAATCAACTACTTTGATACCATCTACAACATTGTTCTCACTCAAACCACGTGCTTTAAGATCTGGACCAAGCACATAAAAAGAAACATCTGTCATTGCATCAGCAACAGCATTTGAATGTTTAGTGCCTTTCATTGCTGCGACTACTCCATCTTCGATAAGCAAAACTGAGCTACCTGCTTTGGCTAAACGCATGCATGAATCGAGTGAATTTTTTTCAAACGGACTTTTATTAACTGTATGTAGCATTGCCATATACTTAATCCTCTAAAAACTAAATACGACGTCTTGCTGATCAATGACTTCAGCAAGCTCTTCACGTGAAACAAGATGGATAGAGTCTTTTTCTGCCCAATCATCGTCTTCATCTTCGTATTTTAAATCTTGCAAATCATCTAAAGATAAACCGCGCTCTTCTAATGACTCTTTTTCGATGTAAATCTTTTTGATGTCGTAGTCACCTAATGCTGAGTACGTTGGAGAGAAATTTTTCATTCCAATTTCTTCAGTATTCTGGCCTTTCATCAACTGATAAACACCATCGTCTGCAAATACAAGACTCACGTCTTGATCAAATGCTGCTGCAATTAATACAACTTCTAAAGATTCAAGCGCATAAATTGTTCCGTAAGGTGACTTACGGTTCATGTACATGAATTTTTTTATAACCTGGTCACCATCTTCCATAATAAATCTCCCTTAACTAGTCGCCAAACACGACCATACGGTCCGCTTGAATTCCAGCTTCGATTAGCTGACCTAAGCCAGAAATACGAAACCCTTCTGCCACGTTGTTTGAAGTCTTGCCGTTACGCTTAGCTTCATCTTCATCCAACATGCCGCGACGTTGAGCTGCTGCAACACACAACACTAAATCTACGCTGTGATCTTTTGCTAGCTCGGACCATCTATTAGGTATATGACGATCATCTTGCGGGGGAACCGCAAGTGAAGTGCCGTTATTCACACCATCGTGATAGAAAAACACACGAAAAACTTCGTGTCCTTTTTCAATCGCTGACTTAGCAAATTCAAATGCTGAATCAGAGGCTTGATGTGTATACGGACCTTCGTTGACTAAAATTCCAAATTTCACCAATAAACTCCCTATCTTAAAAACGAATATGGGTAGAAGAGTTAAGGCTACGACGCGCTCCTCTCCAGTTATCAATATGGAACTTAGTAAATGGAAGTCCAGTTAACTCAAAAAATCTAGGCCAACCAACACGCTCGACCCAGTCGTTAATTCTTTCCCAATCTCGCGCGTCATCTTTATACGCAGTCAAAATACGTTTAACGATCGCTGTTGCTTCTGGCCAACGCGGTGGATTGTTAGGAATTCCTGCTGCGACTAACTTTTGGAATGTAGGCTTACCACGTGCGTTTGAGTGATTTCCACCGACCCAAATCGCTAATTTAGAATGCTCTGCATCATTAATCTGCATTGGAGGACATGGCGGGAAGCAAGCACCACAACAGATACATTTCTTCTCATCCACTTCTAGAGAAGGCTTACCATTCACCAATGCTGGTCTAATTGCGGCTACTGGGCAACGTGCAACCACTGAAGGTCGCTCACATACATTAGATACTAAATCGTGATTGATCTTCGGCGGCTTAGTGTGCTGTACGTTAATCGCGATATCACCTTGACCACCACAGTTAATTTGGCAACAAGATGTTGTCATGTGTACACGGTTAGGCATGTTGTTTTCTTTGAACTCATCAATAAGCTCATCCATCATGGCCTTCACCACACCTGATGCGTCAGTGCCTGGAATATCACAGTGCAACCAACCTTGGGTATGAGAAATCATTGCAACAGAGTTCTTAGTACCACCAACAACAAAACCTTCTGCTTCTAAAGCATCAATCATTGGTTGTACTTTTGCTTCGTCTGCCACCATGTATTCAATGTTTGAACGAATAGTGAAACGCACATAGCCATCTGCAAACTTATCACCAATGTCGCAAAGTGTACGCAAGGTAAATACATCTAGAATACGTTGTGTCCCTGCACGAACCGTCCAAATTTGATCGCCATTTTTAGCTACGTGTAGCAAAACACCTGGACGCGGATGCTCATGATAATCCCACGCGCCATAGTTTTTGCGCATAACTGGATGCATATACTGGAAGCCGTCTGGGCATCCTGATTCAATAGGTGGTCGATGTTCCATTGCCATGTTTTTTATATCTCCGAACTAGAAACCTGCATTTAACATGCAGGCTTTAGTGACTTTAAATAAACGTAAGTAAAATTCTTTCTTCAAAGTAAAGATTAGCTAGCTGCTGCTTTTTCTTCTGCTTTGCGGTTAAACCACTTCTCAGCTTCTTCGTCCCAACCATCCATACGTACGTATGAACTTTGGCGAGGCTCGTTAACCATATTTGGATCAACTTCGATACCAACACCTTCTAAGAAGTTAACAAGACCAATACGCTCAACCATCTCACCACAGCGCTCGTGCTCTAAGCCATTCTCTGCCCAGAAGTCGATAGTCTCTTCAGCCATTTCAGTAAGCTTCTCGTAATCTTCTTCAGTATCTAGTTTCATAAATGGAACAACGACTGTGCCCATCAAGTCACCAATCTTAAGCGTACGCTTACCACCAATAAGAATTGTTGCGCCTTTGTCGTCACCTGGTGAAAGTGCTTTCACCATAACGTTCATGCAGTGCATGCAACGTACACAGTTACGATTATCAACATCCATTGTGTCGTCATCTTTTAATGACAATGCTTTAGTTGGGCACCGAGTAACAACGTTGTCGATCACATACTCACGACCTTTACGTGCTACGAATTTTTTAACTTCTTCTTGATCCACTTTCATGTCATCGCGCCATGTGCCGATGATTGCAAAGTCAGAACGCTCAATTGAGTTCATGCAGTCATTACCACAACCCGATACTTTAAATTTAAACTTGTATGGAAGTGCTGGACGGTGAACATCGTCAGTGAAGTTATTAAGCAGTGTACGATGAATTTTCATCTCATCTAGGCCAGACATTTCGCAACGCGCTGCACCTACACATGACATACCAGTTCGAACACATGGGCCTGCGCCACCCAAGTCCCAACCATACTCATTAATTTCATCGAAGAAGTGTTGTGTGTTATCGGTAGATGTACCGATGAACATAATGTTTCCTGTTTGGCCGTGGAATGTAACTAGACCTGAACCCCATTTTTCCCAGCTATCACCAAGTTGGCGAAGCATATCTGTTGTGTAGTAGTTACCTGCTGGCGGTTGGACGCGAAGCGTATGAAATTCTTTTGACTCTGGGAATGAACTACCTACTTCAGAGAAACGTGGAATGATGCCAGATCCATAACCGAATACACTGACTGTTCCACCTTTCCAGTAACCTTTACGAGTTTCGTAAGAGTGCTCTAACTGACCTAATAAGTCATTTGCCATGCCATTGATTCTGGTGTCGTCATGTTTATCACGAAGACGCTTGATTCCAGATATGAAACTAGGCCATGGTCCATTTTCTAACTCATCAAGCATTGGGGTATCATGATGCTGGTCAGCCATTTTTAATTCTCCTATTCGCCAGTTATTTAATAACTTGGGGTTTATTTATTCCACGCGCAGAACAGCCTAATCCACCGGCTGCTTATGGGATAGCAGTCTAGAGTTGACGGGTAGAGATCAAAATCCTACCTATGGGGTGCGGGGGGTTAACTAGGTTATCTCAACAGGGATATAGCGACATAAATTTTTATAATGGCCCTGCTTTACTAGACCAACTGAAATTATATTTAACCTAAATATAACAGTAAGTTATACCACTATTCAATATATAACTTTCGCTAACCGAGCTACCTTAAATTAATGTTGTAGTTTGGCTTGAATAATATATAAATAAGCAAAATGTTAACCAGCTCGCAACTATTTGACCGTATCGATAAATCACTATGTATGACTTCCAATCTGAGTATTCACGCTGGCGCGAATTTAAATTAGCCCATCGCAGCCAACAGTCTCACATTGAGCTTGTTTCAATTGCTGATCCTAATGCCTTATCTGAGCGAGAGCTGAGCCAGCTAAGCACTTTTTGTAACAACGACAATTTTGCGCTATATCGTCTGGATCAACCATCGCTGGCGAGTAAAACATCTATCCGCTCCATGGCCAACCAGATAGGCATGATTTCTCTAGACCAAAATTTATGTGCCGATAATGATAGCATTTCCTCTTTACAAGTCATGGACTTAGGTCGCGCACGCGGCTATATCCCTTACACTGCCAAGGCACTTAATTGGCATACTGATGGCTATTACAATGCGTTAAATGAACATATTCGCTCTTTTCTCCTTCATTGCATTCAAAATGCACCATCAGGCGGAGAAAATATGCTTATCAATCATGATCTTATATACATTCAGCTGCATGACGAAAGCCCCCAGCTTGCAACGGCCTTAATGCAGCCTGATGTGCTCACCATTCCAGCCAATATCGAAAATGGCTTAGAAGTGCGTCCAGCCCAGAGTGGCCCAGTATTTTATAGAGACAGCTCAACCGCTACATTACAAATGCGCTATACCGCAAGATCACGCAGCATTGAGTGGAAACAAGATCGTAATGTCCAACACGCAGTAAGTATGATCGAAGAATTGCTCACAGATAGCGATTACGTACTTAATTACACTCTACTACCTGGGGAAGGATTGATCTGTAATAATATTCTTCATGGGCGTAGCGCCTTTACAAATGGGAATATTCCGCAGCAACAACGAGTCATGTATCGTGCTCGCTCTTATAATCGATTATTTAGCGGTCAATAACTGAACAATGCTCTCACTAAGTGAAATCCTCATGCAAGACCATGGCATGCAAAGCTTTGATGAATTAAAAGCCGAGTTAGAAAAACGTGCTCAACAAGGTGAAATCTTTTTTCAAATGGATGTACGGCCTCCCTTTAAAGACACTCCTGAAGAATGGGAAGATATTCTCGAATCTGTATTTACTTCTGCCAGGTCTCGCTAAACTATGTTGTGGAATGACGACACGGCTAAAGACGCAGTCTATGAAGTACCTAATGACATTGTTGATGTCAACTTCAAAATCAAATGTGCGCAATTACCATTAGATCACGCGCATCAGCTTTCTGAAGCTATTATTAAAGAGTTACCATGGATAGAGGACAACGAATCTGCGGGTATACACCTTATACATGGTGCTGAATCAGGTAATGGCTGGATACGCCCGACTGACCCTGACGAACTTATTTATCCTTCACGACGCACGTTATTTACGATACGTACGCCGCAAGAATTCGTAGCAAACGTACAAGCGCTAGACGGCACGTCGATTAATGTCTGTGATACTTCTATTGAATTCTCAAAACCCACGATTCGAAAACTATCCAAACTCACTACTATTTTTGCACGCTATGTACTCGCTGATCAGATAGATGATGAAAACAGCTTTTTAAACGAAATGATCGAATTGCTGGCAAAAAAGAATATTCGACCGAAGAAAATGATGAGTGGTCGAGCGACAACCATGCGATTTCCCGGTAAAACACTGTGCGCTCGCAGCCTGATGATTGATGGTATCGATGTCACCGAATCAGTGTTACTGCAACAACAGGGCCTAGGCGCTGGCAGAAAATTCGGCTGTGGACTATTTTTACCTCATAAGGGTATTGACGCGGTCAATGAGACCCAGGAAAAATAACGCCCTCAAAATTATTGAACACATCTATACCGTTAAGTCGTTAGGAGAATAAATTATGGCAATTGAAGTTGATGGAAAGTCTATTGAAACCACACCAAGCGGATTCTTAACCAATATTGAAGACTGGTCAGAGCCACTTGCAGAAGTTATCGCCAAAGAAGAAGGCGTTGCACTTACTGACAGACATTGGGACGTGGTCAACTACTTACGTGATGAATTCATTAATAATGCAGGCAACCAGCCCAATACACGCAACATGGTTAAAGCGATGACGAAACTATGGGGTGATAAAAGCGTAAATGCTAAAACACTTTACGACCTATTTCCTGGCGACCCTAGTAAGCAAGGCGGCAGAATCGGCGGACTACCTGAGAGCCGACGTAAAGGCGGCTACTAGTTCACATACTCTCTATCGGGATACATATCAGCCCGATAATATGCATTAGTATTTATCTATAGAATTTGAAATTAATTTACTTTCGGAGGGCCCATGAGCTCTAAGCAAGACAAAATCAAAAAAATGTTGGAAATGCAGAAGAAGTTTATCGAACTAGATCGTTCTCGCGGTGTTTCTGCTGAAGAATACTTTACACCCGAAGAAGGCGCTGAGTTAAGTGGCTACCGTGAAGAGTATTCAAAATTAGCTATGGACGTTGTTGAAGTCGCCCATAAAGAAAAAGGCTCACACGCCTAATTCAGAGCAACAACATTAATTTAAAAAAGCCGCGCTTGTCGCGGCTTTTTTATGCACCAAACTTTTAATTTTATCCAACTTAATGTCAGATCCAAATAAAATCTTATAACTTATTGTAAGTTAGTATGCTTTCTTACACTGACATTAGTTAACAGTTACATCGCAAAATTTAGATTAAAAATTTACCAACCAGTTCTCTATTGAACAGTACAAATTTGTGAACTGTTACACGAAATAATTACACGAATTTAAGCTTAATGTAGTCTTACTTGTATAGAATTTTCTTAACAAGAAAACTCCAACATTATGAGGGAAAGCAATGTCTAAAGATGATCAGAGACCAATTGATAACTTAGAAGAAGAGTTCATCGAACCATCTGAATCCATTACAGTAGAAAAAAATGCTTCGGAGGATTCTGAGCAGAACATGGATTCAAGTACACTAAATTTAGAAGACATAAGAACTGCTGGCTTCTAGTTTATTATAAATTCTTCAGGAGACAGAAACATACTTAGATGTTTGTTTCTGTTTTTTAGTATAGTCCGATACCGGTGAAACCATTGCTGGAAATAGCTATTCAGCAAGCAGCAGATAAAGGCATTCTATTTCTTGGGTATCAGCTGATGAATGAAATTCATAAATGCTGTTTCGGTAACGTCAATTACTCGCACATCTAAACCTGACAACCTTCGATCAGGCCTTCTTCTTCGCTCTAACTTCTCTTTCGCTGACAATGAATTTGAATTTAAATCACGTCGCTCTTGGTCTGAAAGTCTGCAATTCTTAGTTAAATTCTTCATCTCGTTTGTTCGCTATAATTTCTTATAGCTAACATACTAGACCGATATAACATTTCTTTATGCGAGCAAACTCACACTATTTTCGAATCAATCAGTATTGAACTATAGAATGTACCGGTACACTTGGTAACTTATCTCTACCCGCCAACGCAGTTAATTCCACAATAAAAGCAAACCCCAAAAGATCACAACTAAACTTTTCTAACAATGTTGCCGTCGCTGCTGCTGTACCTCCAGTCGCGATAACATCATCAACGACCAACACTTTACTTCCTGGTTTAATTGCATCTTGATGAATTTCCAATCTATCGCTACCGTATTCAAGTTGGTAATCAATTGAATGTATTTCGGCAGGAAGCTTGCCTGGTTTACGAACGGGAATAAATCCGGCTCCCAAATGATAGGCAAGCGGTGCACCCAAAATGAATCCTCGTGATTCAATCGCGATAATGCAATCAATTTCCTGATTAGCTAAATTATTCGCAAAATGATCAATCACATAACTTAATCCTTGATGGTCTTGCAACAGGGTTGTGATATCACGAAACATAATTCCCGGCTCGGGGAAGTCAGGCACATCTCTAATTAAAGCTTTTAAATCCATAATATTTTTTACAGCTCACTCCATTTGCGCACTAAATTGACGTACACCAAATCGACTTGCTTCGTATGTTCTTCGCCTGCTTGCTTGCGTAACAATTTTTCGCGCGCGCAACTCAATTGATAAAGTAATGCTCTTTGTTCTGTGTCTTTAATCAAGCTTTGTACCCAAGTCACCGCAACCAATCGTTTACCCGAGGTCACCTCGGCCACTTGGTGTCGTGTAGTCGCAGGATACATGACAGCGTCACCCGCAGCATATTTAATCAACTGCAAACCATAGTCCGTCTGTATAGATAATTCCCCACCTTGATATTCATCTGGCTGATTTAAAAAAATGGTTAACGCTAAATCCGAACGATAACGTTGGTCTGCTAGATCTGAAGCACCCATAACAGGATCATCTATATGTTCACCATAATGCATGCCTTGTTGATAACAAACATAAAATGGGCTGGCTATCTTTAAAGGCAAGGCGGCTCGCTTATAAACTTTATGTCTCACCAAATTCCCCATCACGATATTATTTAACGCATCAATTTTAGGGTCGCCACTGGCTAACTCCTGATTGTTTTTAACTTGACTAGCCACTAGTCCAGCGCTTAATTTTCCGTCAACATAGTTAGCGTCAACCAGTAACTCCTGCACTTTGGATAATTCTTGTGGGCCTAGTACATTTTTCAAATGAATCAGCACGATTAATCTCTTGTCCGTTATAATGGTATTTTTAGCTAAGGATTGCAGCCATGATACTTAAAGTTATCGTCGATGAGAAAACAATTCCCATTGAAGTTCCTGATTATATGTTAGTTGAAGCTGAGGAGTTCTTTAATAAAATGGATCTGGATATGGATGCTGGCTGGCAAATGAGCCGTGAATGGGTAGACAATCCGGATAACGTACAACGCTGCCAAATTGCGGCGGATAAAATTTTGACATCCCTACACAGCGAAAATGAAAAGATAGCGACATTAATGGCAGCCTATATTTTAAAGAAACTCCCTAACATTACCTCAGTTGACATAGACACCGAAGGCGACATTACTCAAACATCATTTACTGAAACTTAGTTTACAGAGCTAGTTAGTGTCCCGCATACATCTGTTCTATTTCTTGCTTAAATAATTCTTTTACTTTTTCTCGCTTAATTTTCAGCGTGGGCGTTAATAAGCCATTCTCAACTTCCCATGGATCAAGCGTAGCAGTGATTTTATAAATTTGAGCATAGCCAGGGAACTCATTCATATACTGACCAATCTTTTTAAGTAACTCTTCTTTCACTGCTTCATCATGTATGTTTCTTTCATTAATGCGCTGCAGCTTGCACTGTTCACGATTCAGCACCACGATTGCTGACAGAAATGGTCTACGTTCTCCAATCACAATTGTTTGGTCAAACAATGCGTCAGAGCAAATTGCATGCTCGACATCTGCTGGGGGTATTTTTTCACCATTGGACAGCACGATAATATCTTTTACCCGTCCCGTGATATAAATAATTTCATTTTCAATGCGCGCGATATCGCCTGTATGCAACCAACCATCTTGGGTTAACACTTCATTAGTGGCTTGTTCGTTATCCCAATAACCCAACATAATTGAATCGCCGCGCACCATCAGTTCGCCTACATCAGATAGCTTCACCTCCACATTGTCGAATGCAAGACCAACACTTCCAACAATATTTCGATCTATTCTATTAGAAGAAATGACTGGCGAGCTTTCTGTCATGCCATAACCCTGCACCACATTGACGCCCATACCGATAAAAAATGCGTTTAAGTCTTTTGCAAACACAGCACCACCAGCCACTGCAAATTTAATTCTTCCCCCTAATTTTTCGCGAATCTTTTTAGCCACCAACATATCTAACAAAGGGTGAATTAGAAATGACAATGACCAATCGCCTGTTCCTTGCTGATAACAAAATTTGTTATAGCCTATTTGATGAGCATATTTAAAAAGCTTTTGTGCAAAAGCAGACTTGCGTTGTACTTGTTCATTAATTTTTGCGTATACACGTTCATAAATACGTGGCACTGAAATTAATATAGTTGGCTTAATTATTTGTAAGTCTTCTGCTAACTGATCAATTGAACGTGTATAGGTAATTTCTGCACCATGCAGCATAGGCGCATAGTAGCCCGTGGTTCTTTCAAATGTATGTGAGAGCGGCAAAAAAGATAACAGATGGTCTCGCTCAGTGACAGGTACCGCGCGACCTGAATCAGCAGCATTAATCAATAAATTTCGATGACTAAGGATGACACCTTTTGGGCGCCCAGTGGTCCCCGATGTAAATACAATCGTCGCCGGATCTTTATATGAGCAACCACTTAGCTGAAATGAAATCGCTTGATCATTGCTAAGTTGAGTATTCAATACAGGAAGATCCACTCCCTCTACTGGATCGACTAACACTATAGTTTTTAGTGATTCAATCTCTTGAATAAAGTCTTTAGATAATTCACATTGTTCATGCGTGGCTATCAGCAATAAACAGCAATCTGTTTTTTCTAAGATATAATGAACATTATCTTCTCGGTCATTGGGATACAACGGAACAGTAATAATTCCTAATCCTGCAGCTGCTTGATCTATTGCCACCCAGATAATGCTATTTGGCAACATTATTGAAATTCTATCGCCCGCTACGACACCCAATTCGATTAACCACTGTTGAACCGAAGCTGCTAGTGTTCTCGTTTCACTCCAAGTGTAAGACTTCCACTGTTCTGCTTGATGATCAAATTCACTATATGCAATTTTATTGGGCGTTAAGTTAACACGCTCATTAAACGCTTGCGCAATAGTATATGTATCGTCGCTATATGTTGAACGTGACGTCATATTATTAATTATATCTGGCTCCATCCTGACGATGCTTTAAATCGCTCACCGTGCTTAGCTTGTAGTTCACTCAAACGATCACGCAATTTAATCGGCCCGGCTGTTTTTGCATATTGAATTGGGCCTCCTCGAAATGGCGCAAAGCCTGTACCGAAGATCACACCTGCATCTAGCAAGTCCGCATCTTGTACAAGTCCTTCCTCTAAACATTTCACTGTCTCGTTCACCAAACTTAATATAAGTCTGTCTTGAATCAATGCATCTATAGACGAGCTTGGTTTATTCTGCTTGGATACTTTTCCATTCTTCCACAGGTAAAACCCTTGACCTGACTTTCTGCCTAATTCACCTTGATCTAATTTATGTTGCAATCGATCTGACACAGGCAAATTAAATGCATCAGCTAACACCTTACCAACATGACTGCATATATCCAAACCAACCACATCAGCTAGTTCAATCGGCCCCATCGGCATACCAAACTCTACTGCGACATGATCAATATCTTCAGGCGCAATACCTTCATCAACTAAGATAACCGCTTCCATAATATACGGCATAAGAATTCGGTTAACTAAGAAACCAGGTGAAGATTTAACTGGTAATGGCAGTCGACTAATCTTCTTAACAAACATAGCCGAATTATCTAGCACCTGCTGATTAGTACTATCTGCATGGATAATCTCAACCAACTGCATTTTGGCCACTGGATTAAAGAAATGCAGCCCTACCAGTCTACTAGGATCTTTTAATTTTTCTGATAACGCTTCTAATGGCAAGCTAGATGTATTGGTGGCAAGAATTGTATCTTCACGTATCTGAGGCTCGATTTGAGCATACAAAGCTTGCTTGGCTTCAATATTTTCATAAATCGCTTCAATTACTACATCGGCTTTGCTAACACCTATTCCTTGATGGTCTGGCATTAATCTATCTTTAGCCGCAGTACACAAATGAGCGTCACGAATTTTTCGCTCAAATAATTTATGAGCTCGCTTAATCGCAGGAGCAATATATTTAGGTTCACGATCTTGCAATGTCACTTGAAAACCTTGCATGGCGCACCAGGCAGCAATATCGCCACCCATAATACCCGCACCCACCACATGCACATGGCGCGGTGCAAATGATCCGCTTTTAGCCAGTCCTTTCATGCGCTCTTGCAACATAAACACACGCACTAATTGTTGGGTGCCAGGAGAGTTTGCAAACAACTCGGTAACTGAATTGGCTTCTTGTATAAAACGTTGTTGTCTATTAGATGAAAAATTCTTCCAACAATCTAATAATTTAAACGGTGCTGGGTAATGATTTGGAGATACTTTCTTCTTAACCTGCTGACGCATTAATAATGCAGTCGCCTGTTTAGCCACAGGATATGAAACCAGTTTATTTATCCATGACGCTATGTGTTTCGGCTGTTTACTTTTAATTAGCTCAATGGCTGTGACGCGCATTTGCCGAGCAGGCACAGCAGCATCAATCATGCCCATTCTTTTTGCTTGCTTTGCCACCACTGTTCGCCCAGCAAGCATTAATTGCAGTGCTGCTAAATCACCGATCAACTCAGGTAGGCGCACTACACCACCGTAACCCGGATGAATACCTAAACGTACTTCAGGCAAACCTAACTTGCATTTAGCTGATTTCTCAGCAACACGGTAGGTACAGGCGAGCGCTAGCTCCATTCCACCACCCAAACAAAACCCATGTATTAAAGCTAATGAAGGGAAAGGTAGTTTTTCAATTAAATCAAAAACAGTTTGACCAAAACGTAATTTCTCAAAAGCAGCCTCGCTAGTTTTTAGTGCAGTAAACTCGGTAATATCAGCGCCGGCCAAAAATCCATTGGCTTTTTTAGAACTTATGATCAAGCCAGCTGCATTGGTAGACTGCAATCCTTCAAGAATTGCTTTTAATTCTGCCAATACATCTTTAGTCAGAATATTTGTACTGCCCTCAGCATAATCAAGACTTAACCAAATAATTTGATTGTCATCTTGCTCTGTCTGCCAGTGCTTATATTGTTGATCACTCATCGCATTGTCTCCACTAGCATTGCCCCACCTTGCCCACCACCAATACATAATGTGGCAATGCCTTTCTGCGCATTTTTTTGTTTTAATGTGTGAATCATATGCAACACTATTCTGGCACCTGTCATGCCTACCGGGTGGCCACAGGCTACTGCACCACCATGAATATTTAATTTTTCTTGATCTATTTCGCCCCAGGCTTTTCTAGTATTTAACTTTTCTTTGCAGTAATCCTTGTCATTAAATGCAGCTAAGCATGCT
>CALJEX010000008.1 GCA_938074525.1 uncultured Gammaproteobacteria bacterium | reverse complement strand
CAAGCATCTGAAGAGAGTGAAGGTGATTATTTTATTGATGAAAAATCTAAACAGGTTTTTCTCAGTGAGCAGGGCCATCAACACATAGAAGACTTGTTGACTGAAGCAGGCTTGTTAGCGGAAGAAGATTCTTTATATGATGTTGCCAACATTAGTTTGCTACACCATATTAATGCATCATTGCGTGCCAATGTGTTATTCCAAAAAAATGTCGATTATATTGTTCGCAATGGCGAAGTCATTATTGTTGATGAATTTACCGGTCGTACTATGCCTGGACGTCGATGGTCAGAGGGCTTGCATCAAGCTGTCGAAGCTAAGGAAGGCGTTAACATTCAAAATGAAAATCAAACATTAGCTTCCATTACTTTTCAGAATTATTTTCGCTTATATGAAAAGCTGAGTGGAATGACAGGGACAGCAGATACAGAGGCTTTTGAGTTCCAATCAATCTACGGTTTAGAAGTTGTGGTTGTGCCAACGCACAGAGATATGGCGCGAGATGATCGTGGCGATCTTGTTTACTTAACCTTACAAGAAAAATTTAATGCCATTATCGAAGACGTGCAAGACTGCGTGCAAAGAGGTCAGCCGGTGTTGGTGGGTACTGCTTCAATTGAAGCATCGGAACATCTTTCAAAATTGCTTGGTGACGCAAAGGTAGAACACAAAGTATTAAATGCAAAGCATCACGCGTCTGAATCACAAATTATTGTACAGGCTGGTAAGACGGGTGCAGTGACAATTGCTACCAATATGGCGGGTCGTGGTACTGATATTGTATTAGGCGGGAACTTAGATGCTGAGATTGGCGAATTAGGGGAAGCCCCTGAGCCTAGCCAAATTGAAGCTGTTAAAGCTGATTGGCAACAACATCATGATGAAGTGTTGAAAGCAGGTGGCTTGCATATTATCGGCACAGAAAGACATGAATCGAGACGTATTGATAATCAGTTGCGTGGACGAGCTGGTCGACAAGGTGATCCAGGTTCAAGCCGTTTCTATCTTTCTTTAGAAGATAACTTGATGAGAATTTTTGCATCCGATCGTGTGTGTACATTAATGCAAAAGTTGGGCATGGAAGAGGGTGAATCCATTGAGCATCCATGGGTGTCGAAAGCGATCGAAAACGCGCAGCGTAAAGTTGAATCGCATAACTTCGATATTCGTAAAAACCTACTTGAATATGATGATGTCGCTAGCGATCAGCGCAAAGTCATTTATGAGCAGCGTAGTGAGCTAATGAGTACTGATGACATCTCTGAGAATATTGAAGATATTCGCTTTGATGTGGTGACTAATATAATCAACAATTTTATTCCACCGAATAGTATGTCGGAGCAGTGGGATGTGGATGGTCTTACTCAAGCACTACATAAAGAGATGAATGTTGAGTTGCCTATTCAAGACTGGTTAGATCGCGATGACAATTTATATGAAGAGCCATTGCGTGAGCGTATTCATGCCTCAGTAAAAAGCTTGCTTGCTGAGAAGCAGCAATTGCTAGGTGACGAAATGATGCATAAGTTGGAAAAAGACGTCATGTTGCAAGTGCTAGATACTAAGTGGAAAGAGCATTTGGCTGCCATGGATTATTTAAGGCAAAGCATCGGTCTGCGTGGCTATGCACAAAAAAATCCGAAGCAAGAATATAAGCGAGAAGCATTTCAGATGTTCCAGCAGATGCTTGAAGAGATTAAACAAGATACCGTTTCTTTTCTGTGTCATGTGAAGTTTCAATCAGCAGAAGAAGTTGCACCTATCGCGCCAGCAAAAACACCTGATTTAGCGGATCTGCAGCTTCAGCATGAGCAAGCGGCAGATATCCTGCATCCTGGTGAGTCACCAGCACCACGTGATGAGCGGCCAGCAGGTATGCCTAAAGCCGATCCTGTGGTTCGTGCAGATAAAAAAGTAGGTCGAAATGAGGCATGTCCTTGTGGTTCAGGCAAGAAATTTAAGCATTGTCATGGGAAATTGTCTTAACTCCTAACGTTTGAGGTTCCAGGATGGCGGTTAAATTGATTGAGCCAACGCACGTGCATAGCATTGAAGGCATTCGCTTAGCTGCAGCAAGTGCTGGTATTCGATACACAGGTCGAGATGATGTTGTGTTAATAGAAATTGCGCAGCAGTCTAATGTTGCCGCTGTCTTCACTCAAAACAAATTCTGTGCGGCTCCTGTTACCCTATCTATGGCGCATCTTAAAGATGATACTCCGCGTTATTTGATTATTAATGCGGGCAATGCCAATGCAGGGACTGGTCAACTAGGTATGGATGCTGCACTGGCAACCACAAAAGCGGTTGCCCATCATATGAATGTCATGCCGCAGCAGGTATTACCGTTTTCAACCGGCGTCATAGGCGAAGTGCTAGATGCGAGTAAATTTGAAAATCAGCTATCAACGTTGAGTGAAAATTTGGCAGAAGATCATTGGCTAATCGCTGCAAAAGCGATTATGACCACGGATACTGTATCAAAAGCGTATAGCAAGAAGATAAATATTGCAGGCAAAGATGTATCTGTTACAGGTATTGCGAAAGGTTCGGGCATGATACAGCCGAATATGGCAACCATGTTGTCGTATGTGGCCACTGATTTAGCGATCTCCAGCGATACATTGCAGACACTACTCTCTCAAGTGGTGAGTAAATCGTTTAATGCTATAACGGTCGATAGTGACACCTCCACAAATGACGCATGTGTATTGATAGCAACAGGCGGGTCTCAAGCAAACTACGAGACATTGAGTATCGATGAGCAAAATCAGTTTAAACAAACATTGTGTTGGGTCATGCAAATGTTGGCGCAAGCCATTGTGCGTGATGGTGAAGGGGCAACAAAATTTGTTAGCGTGCGTGTTGAGCAAGCAAGCCATTTTAAACAAGCAAAGACAGTTGCCTATTCAGTGGCAAACTCACCTTTAGTTAAGACAGCACTATCGGCTAGTGACCCTAACTGGGGTCGTATTATGGCGGCGGTAGGTAAGTGCGATGATGAAGACTTGCAGTTATCTCAAGCAAGTTTGTCAATAAACGGAGTCTCTGTCATGGAAAGAGGTGAACTAGCTGCTAGCTATACTGAGCAAGTTGGCAAACAAGCCATGCAAGCTGAAGAAATTGAGATCAAAATCCAGCTAAATCTAGGCGAAGCGCAACATACAGTATGGACGACTGATCTTACTCATGAGTATATAAGCATTAATGCTGATTATCGTAGCTAACATGCTTCAGTGCGTATTATTCGTTAATAGATAATGATTCGACAGCGTATTTGTATTGGTGTTGTCGAAAACCAACAACGGCAAGTGTTGATTGGGAAACGAAAACAAGGTGTTCACTTGCAAGGATGCTGGGAATTTCCTGGCGGTAAAGTAGAGTCTAACGAATCATTTAAGATGGCTCTGAGAAGAGAATTATATGAAGAGCTGGGAATACGCGCATACTCAATGTCAAAGCTCATCGAGGTTCAACATCAATATGAAGATCGTCATCTTCACTTTCAGATATTTAGAGTCAGTGCTTTTTCAGGTCAGGTCAGACCAGCAGAAGCACAACAGCTGCAGTGGGTGTCAGAGGATCAGTTAGCATTATTAGATTTTCCAGAGGCTAATTCTGCCATGTTGGATGCGTTGACTATGCCGGATAGTTATATGATCGCAGACCAGCATGTTTTGCAGGACCAGCTGTTTCCTGTTGTTAACAAGCAGCTCAATAATGGTGTATCACTGATTCAATACCGTGCCGGTAAAGAAAACAAACAAAGCTATATTGCTAATGCAAAGCAACTTAAAGATCTATGTGAACAGTTTGAAGCAACATTGATTTGTAATTGTGACTTGGCTTGGATGGTAGATGCCGGTGCTGATGGAATCCATCTTAACAGTCGGCGTCTGCGTGATGTATGGCATCAGCCTTCTCAATATAAACAGTTAGCGTTTTTTTCGGCTTCTTGTCATAACGAAGAGGAAGTCGCAATGGCGAACGAAATTGGTGTGCGTTGTATTCTAATTGGGCCTGTGAATCAAACGCAGAGCCATATTGATTGCCAAACGATTGGTTGGAGTCGTTTTAGTGAGTTATGTTTTATCGCCAATAGCCCAGTATATGCGTTGGGTGGAATGAATTTAAATGATCGTCACAATGCAAGAGTACATGGTGCGCAAGGTATTGCTGCAATTCGTGCTTTTATAAATTAAAAAGCACAGCAAGCAATCTTAAAATTAATATCTCGCTCGACTTGTTTAGGGTACTGATTAGGATTAGCTTGTTCTAAGAATCGTATAGAAAATCTATGTTTGCCTGCGCTGATTTCTGGAAAGCATTGATCGTTGACATCTACTAGAACGCGAATCAATTGATTAGGTTGGTTTTGGTCTAGCGTTTTTTGATAGAAACCTTTTAGTGCTGCGCAACTTTCAACTTCAGAACTGTTTCTAATTAACTCTAAGCAATGTACTACTGTTTTATGTACGACATTGAAAGGTTGAAGCCATGTTTGAATAATTTCTTTGCGTTTACCTGAAGGTTGAGTTAACCAGTAATGGTAAGAAGGTAAGTCAAAATCACAAGTCCCCCCTGGGATAGCGGCACGTTGCTTAATGCTATTGATAAAATCATTATCTTTTAAATGGGTGACTAGCTGTCCTGGCTGATTGTCTAGCTCATTAATTAATTCTGAGTGTTCAGAGATTATTTTGTCTAATTTATTCTGATCTAAACTTGGAATACTGTGTAATTGCTGAAGGTTAGTAAGCTGTCTTTTAACCTCTTTCATTAATTCTCTTTTTAAATCTCCTCGCGAGACTAAACCCATCAGCTCAAGCAGCGCAGAAAGCGCTGAGTGGCTATCTAAAGGGCTTTCTTTATCCATATAGTATGTGCAGCGGCTACATAGCTGCTCAACGCGCATAAACGTACGAATGCGCTCGTTAAGGGGTTGCTCGAAATGGACTAGAGAAGACATTATGCGGATTATGAGGTGGCTAAATGGTTAAATCCAAGTATTTTTGATGAAGTTGGTGTATTTGTTGGATTAAGTCCTCAGGTTCGCCATTGTTGGTGATGACATCATGCGCGTATTTGAGTCGTTCATTTGAGTCTATTTGTGCATTTACAATATCTTCTACGTGGTCTTTAGAACATTGATCTCTAGAAGATACACGATCAAGCTGATTTTGCCTGCTCGTGTCTATTACTAAGATTCGATCCAC
>CALJEX010000007.1 GCA_938074525.1 uncultured Gammaproteobacteria bacterium | reverse complement strand
GATTTGGAGCGGGAAACGAGATTCGAACTCGCGACCCCAACCTTGGCAAGGTTGTGCTCTACCACTGAGCTATTCCCGCAATTTGATGTAGGCGGGTATTCTAGTGCAATTCATAAGTCTGTCAACGAAGTGTTTGTTTATATTTGTAATTTTCGTGACCAAGTTGATGTAAAAAGTGCGGCTTTTACTAATAACGACACAAGAACTAATCGATTGACGCTATTCTGATCTAAATGCTGCTCTTAGGTAGTCAATCATGGAAACTACTGTAAGTATGGCAGCAATATCAAGCAGCCATTTTCCAATTTCATAAGTAGGCAGCCCCATGAAAGGGTGATACCAAAGCAAGAAAATAATGGCGATAATTTGTACAGTGGTTTTGATTTTACCCAGGTATGACACAGATACTTTGGCACGATTGCCAATACTCGCCATCCATTCACGCAGTGCAGAAACAGTAATCTCACGTCCTATAATAATCAGTGCCGGTATCAACACATGCATGCTCGGATGCCGGTACACCACAATCACTAAGGCACAGCTGACAATGAGTTTGTCTGCTACTGGATCTAAAAAAGCACCAAAGGCAGAGGTTTGATTTAGCTTTCTTGCCAGATAGCCATCGAGTAGATCTGTCAGCCCGGCAACAGTAAAGATGATTGCCGCGATCGGCATAGCATAGGGAATTGAAGAGAAATACACCGCTATGAGTAAAGGGATTAAGCCTATACGCATTAGCGTGAGCATGTTGGGTATGGTGTAAGACATTATCTCATTCAATGACTATGCAATATTTCATGTATGGATTGCGCAAGCTGTTTGCTAATACCCATGACTTTGGCAAGTTCTTGTTCACTTGCTCTCTCTATGCCACGCATGCCCCCAAAATGTTTTAACAAACTCTGGCGACGCTTGGGACCCAATCCAGGAATTCCTTCTAATGGGGACATTGTACGCGATTTATTCCTACGTTTCCGATGACTTGTGATAGCAAAGCGGTGGGCTTCATCGCGAATTTGCTGAATTAAATGCAATGCTAGCGAATCACCACCGAGATGAATCGGTTGTTTATCACCCAAAACAAATAATTGCTCCATGCCCGGCCTTCTTTCCACTCCTTTAGCGACACCCACCACCAGTACATCGGTGACTTGCAGTTCTTTCATCACTTGTCCTGCCTGTGTCAGTTGACCCTTACCTCCATCAATAAACAAAATATCAGGCAGCTTGCCCTCGCCTTTTTTTATCCTCGTGTAACGACGTGTTAAAGCTTGCAACATGGCCGCGTAGTCATCACCCGGTGTAATTCCTTCAATGTTAAATTTACGGTATTCAGATTTACTGGGACCTTCTCTATTAAATACCACACATGACGCAACTGTTAACTCACCTGATGTATGACTGATGTCAAAACACTCCATACGTTGAATAGAATCTTTTAATTTAAAAGTATCTTCTAATGCAACGAAGCGTTGTTCCATACCTGATTGACTGGCTAAGCGAGACTCAAACGCGGTGGTAACATTTTTATTAGCAAAATCTAACCAACGTGCACGTTTGCCTCGCACTGACGAAGTTATTTTAACTTTCGCTTCACGTTGAATAGATAACATTTCTGCTAATAAATCACTTTCTTTAGGCTCATACGCAGCAATAATTTCTTCAGGCGGCCTACGATGCAAATAATACTGTCCTATAAATGCTGCTAGAAGTTCTTGTTCATTATAATGCGCGGGAGTTTTAGGGAAGAAACATTTATTACCTAAGTTCATTTTATTACGCACTTGAAACACTTGTACGCAAGCTAACGAATCACGCATGCGACAAGTGATAATGTCACAATCACCAGATAAGTCGCTAACATATTGTTGTTGTGATACTTGTCTTAATGCATCTATTTGGTCACGCAGCTTGGCAGCATGCTCAAATTCTAAACCCCCTGATGCTTTCTCCATTTCAGAGACAAGATGATTAATCACCTGCTCGCTTTTACCTTGTAAAAACTTACGTGCGTAATCCACGTCTTTTGCGTAAATTTTCTCACTTACCATATTGACACAAGGTGCGGTGCATCTTTCTATTTGATATTGTAAACATGGACGTGAGCGATTGCGATAATAGCTCTCACTGCATTGACGCACTTTAAATGTTTTTTGCAATAGGCTTAATGTTTCACGCACTGCTCCCACACTCGCGTAAGGGCCAAAGTATTCACCTTTTTTTTTCTTTGAGCCGCGATAAAAACTTAGGCTAGGAAAATCGTGATTAGAAAATAATATGTATGGGTAGGTTTTATCATCACGCAGTAAAATATTATATTTTGGGCGATGTTGTTTGATTAAGTTATTTTCTAATAATAATGCTTCAGCTTCTGTATTGGTCACGGTGACTTCCATCGCCGCAATTTGGTGAACCATTTGTTTTATACGTGGAGTGATGTTGGCGCGATTAAAGTAAGAAGAGGCACGCTTCTTAAGATTTTTAGCTTTGCCCACATATAAAATTGTGCCATCGCTATCGAGCATACGATATACACCAGGCTGATGGGTCAGCGTTTTTAGAAACGACTTATCATCAAATTTTTCAGGAGTTTCAGGCATTTCAAGAAAGCGATATCACTACGAGTCAATCAGGTCTCTGATTTTAGCGAATACTGCTTCAAATTGATCTACTGTTAGACGTTTGGTTGACGTGTTATAGCGACTGCAATGATACGAGTCCACCAAAATAAACTGATCTGGCAAGTGATGCACCGCGCCGTGACCAAAAGGATAATCTTTTAAACGCAGTCCCAGTGAGCGCAGTGTAGTTTCATGTGCGACACGTCCTAACGCCAACACAATGTTATCTGACGACAGGCTAAGCAACTCTTGTTGAATATATTGATTACAGGTTTTGATTTCTGCCGGTGTCGGTTTGTTCTGTGGTGGCACACATTTGACCGCATTGGTAATGCGCGCATCTAATAACTTCAAACCATCTTTAACGTGTTTAGATTCCGACGTACTTGAAAAACCAAACTTATATAACGTGTTATATAAAAGTATACCGGCATAGTCACCAGTAAAAGGTCTTCCTGTTGCATTGGCACCGTGTAAACCTGGTGCTAAACCTACAATTAATAATTTCGCATTGACATCACCAAACGGCGGCACTGGTTTGCAAAAATAATCAGGGAATTTTTGTTTGGACTCAGCTAAAAAGTCTGCGAGTCGTTCGCAGTCTTTGCAACGCGTTGAGAATTTTTTAGTGGCCACTATTTTAATTCCCACCTTGCGTGACTATTGCAAACATATTGATATTATCGATATAAATTTATATTTTAATGATTAGTTTGAGTATGACTGGATTCCCGCCTGCGCGGGAATGACAAACTATATAGGCATACTCAATCAGTTGCTCCTATCATTCAGGCATTCTCAACATTCAACTACTTTCGTCATTCCCGCGTAGGTGGGAATCCAGCAACTACAACAATCTTAATTGCTATTTAAATGTTTATTGAATTCTCAATAATAAGAGTCGCGCAATATACAAAAATTCATCAGAAAATAAGTAACGCAGAACCCCAAGTAAAGCCGCCACCAAACGCTTCTAGGATAACTGATTCACCTTTTTTAATTCTTCCATCACGCACAGCAGTATCTAACGCTAGTGGAATCGAGGCAGCTGACGTATTTCCATGCTTATCAACTGTCACCACAACACGATCCATTGATAATTTTAATTTTTTAGCCGTTGCTTGAATAATTCTGGTATTCGCTTGATGTGGTACCAGCCAATCAATTTGTGATTTGTCGAAATTATTTGCAGCTAATGTTTCATCCGCGATTTTGCCCAAAGTATTCACTGCCATCTTGAAGACCTCGTTACCTTTCATATAGATATAGGCTTCACCTTTCTTCAATAACTCGTAACCTTCTGAGATGCCACGCGGTACATGCAATAAATGTTCGTAAGCACCGTCAGCATGCAAATGTGTTGATAAAATACCTGGCTCTTCACTGGCTTCTAATACAACCGCGCCGCCGCCATCTGCGAACAACACACAAGTGCTGCGATCGGTCCAATCGACAATACGAGAAAGTGTTTCTGCGCCAATGACTAGTGCTGTCTTCACAGTACCTGCTTTAATAAAATTATCCGCGATCGCTAACGCGTAAACAAAGCCAGTACATACAGCTTGCACATCAAATGCCGGGCAACCGTGAATATCTAATCGTTTTTGAATTAAACATGCAGTACTTGGAAATACTTTATCCGGTGTTGTGGTAGCGACAATGATTAAATCGATTTCATCTTTAGTCTTACCCGCCATTTCCATGGCGCGACGTGCTGCCACTACACCTAGATCTGCAGTTGTTTCTCCTTCCGCTGCAATATGACGCTCTTTGATACCAGTTCGATCTTGAATCCAATCATCTGCAGTATCAACCATTGCTTCAAGATCTGCATTCGTCAGAATTTTCTCTGGCAAATAACTTCCAGTGCCGACAATTTTTGAGTATTTCATATCGAGTTACGCTAAGTAGTTTTCTAATTGTTTATCGATCAAAGTTGGTACGCTTTTCTTTGCTTCTATATATGCGATTGTAATAGCACGTTCAAATGAGAATGCATCAGCACCACCATGGCTTTTAATTACAATACCTTTTAAGCCCAGCAGAGATGCACCATTATAACGTCTTGGATCAATAGAGTTTTTAAATTCATTCAATATAGGAGTGGCTAATAACGCGATGAATTTTGTAAACAAGTTCTTAGTAAATGATCTCTTCGCATAACTAGAGATAAGCTTAGCAACACCCTCGCTGGTTTTCAGCGATACATTACCCACAAAACCATCACACACAATTACATCAACATCGCCACAGAAGATATCGTCACCTTCTACATAGCCGATATAATTTAAAGAGCTATTCTCTAACAAAATATTCGCTTCTTTTACCTGATCATTACCTTTAATCGCTTCTGAACCGACATTAAGCAAACCGACTTTAGGTGAAGCAATCTCATCAACTGCACTGGCTAACACTGAACCCATTACGGCAAATTGAAATAATTTCTCTGCTTTACAATCAACGTTAGCGCCCAAATCCAGCATATGGGTGTGGCCATTTAATGCCGGCAAGGTTGTGTTGATTGCAGGGCGATCTATCCCTGCCAAAGTATGCAGCACGTATCTGGCGGTTGCCATCAGTGCGCCTGTGTTCCCTGCACTTACACATGCTTGCGCTTGGTCTTCTTTAACTAAATTAATGGCGACACGCATGGAGGAATCTTTCTTTGAGCGTAATGCTTGCGCAGGCGCTTCATTCATTTCGACAACTTGTGTCGCATGATGAATTTTGAGTCGTTCAGATGGACTGCTGGAAGCTTGTTCTAGTTCGTACTCTATCTTAGCTTGATCACCGACTAAGATAAGATTTAGGTCTGCATATTTCTTTAATGCATTTAATGCTGCAGGCACAACTACTGTAGGACCAAAGTCACCACCCATTGCATCTAGTGAGATTGTATTAGCCATGACAACAGAAATAAGTAACGCAACACTTTGAAAGTGTTGCGTTAGAAGTATTTAACACTGAGCTGAAAGAGGTTTGAAAGACGAATTAATCTTCGTCTTCGTCTACTTCGTCTTGCTTAATAACTTGACGGCCACGGTAGAAGCCATCAGGGCTAATGTGATGTCTACGATGAGTTTCACCAGTTGTAGGCTCGATAGAAAGAGTCTCAGCTTTTAGTGCATCATGTGCACGACGCATGCCTCTTTTCGATGGTGTTTTTCGATTCTGTTGTACTGCCATTGGTGATCTCCGATCTATCTTTAAAGTTTTAAGTCTTTTAGCTTGGCAAACGGATTTTCTTTTTCATCCGTTGGCACTTCATCAAATTCATGCATCCACTGTTTCACAGAGGACTCACATTTTTCTACATCTGCATGTTTTGCGACAATAGGTATAGAAAGAATAATTTCATCTTCAATTAAAGTAGCAGTAGTAATCACCTGCCCTTCGTATTCAAAAATTTCATGTCCCTCTTCACTTGCCAACTCCAATGAGTCTGGTGTAATTAATAACAACTGAAATTGGCCTTTGATTGGCACAGCTGCATTACCCATACATCGTTGACACGATTGCACGATCTCGCCTTCAATAGTACCTTTAACCATTGGAAATTGTAGCGACGACATTGAAAATGCCATTGTTACGTAAAATTCACCGTCTGAGTTAGGCGCTAGCTCCATAAGCCTAGGCATATCCTGGACGGGTATATTTCCTGCTAATTGACGCCCTCTATTGGCAAATAATAGTGGGTCAAAACGCAAAGGTAGATCGTTGCTCATTCGGCGGCCAAGTGTATAGATTGACTTAAGTTTCGTCAAAGTTTTTACTGAAATCAACCACTTCTTAGGCTTGTTTCACTCAATAAATTGGAAAATGACCCATGACCCGTCTAATTCTTGCTTCAAGCTCACCTTATCGAAAAGAATTGTTGCAAAGATTGCATATCGAATTCGAGTGCATCTCCCCCGATATTAATGAATCTAGCCTGGAAAATGAACAACCTGGCGCCTATGTTCAGCGATTAGCGGTAGAAAAAGCAGTAGAAATTGGTAAGTCACATTCAGACAGTTTAATTATTGGCTCAGATCAGTGCTGTGTGAACAATAATATCATCTTGGGCAAACCACGAGATCGTGACAATGCTATCGAGCAGCTCAGTGCTGCATCGGGTCAAAGTATCGAATTTCTCACTGGTGTGTCTATTCAACATCCTCAATCTGGCTGGCACCAAGAGTGGATGGATACCTTTACTGTGAAGTTCAGAAAATTATCGTTGGATGAAATTGAACGCTATCTAGATACCGAGCAACCTTTCAATTGCGCCGGCAGTTTCAAGTCAGAGAAGTTAGGAATTTCTTTGTGTCAGTCAATGCACGGAGATGATCCCACCGCATTGATTGGTTTACCGCTGATTAAGGTTGCACACTGTTTAAGAGAGTTTGGTTTACAGGTGCCTTGAGTATTCAAAATAC
>CALJEX010000006.1 GCA_938074525.1 uncultured Gammaproteobacteria bacterium | reverse complement strand
CATTATTTATCATTATTTCCACATAAACCTGAATGCTATTTAACCTGTGACTAACAAATTCAAATCTGTCGGCATTATTGCTAAGCATAATGACAAGCTAGTATTCGAGACTGTGCGCAGCTTATATGACTTTTTACAGTCCAATGGAATCAAAATTTGCGCAGACAAAGATGCTCAACAATGCCTAGAGAGCACTGGTGTTAGCTGTGTCGATATCAAACAAATGCATAAGAATATCGATCTAGCCATCGTCGTCGGAGGCGATGGCACCCTGCTTTCTGCTGCTCAGTCGATGGTTAACAATGACATCCCCATTATTGGCATTAACCGAGGCAGACTTGGTTTTCTCACCAATATATTGCCGGAAAACATGCGCCAAGATTTGAAACAAATATTTAACGGTGAGTTTCAACCAGAAGCACGCACCGTGATGACTGCAAAACATATGCGCGGTGAAGAACAATTATCGGCCTGCCTGGCAATTAATGATGTGATTGTGCATGCACGAT
This sequence comes from uncultured Gammaproteobacteria bacterium, assembly GCA_938074525.1. Taxonomy (GTDB): domain Bacteria; phylum Pseudomonadota; class Gammaproteobacteria; order UBA4575; family UBA4575; genus UBA1858. The sequence goes on along the minus strand of CALJEX010000006.1, from coordinate 12,259 downwards.
ATGTTGTTCGCATGATCGAATTAGAAACCCGTATCGATGATGAATATCTAAATACTGTCAGAGCTGACGGACTTATTGTGGCAACGCCAACAGGTTCTACTGCCTATGCTTTATCCGGCGGCGGTCCCATAGTGCACCCCAGTGTAGCGACTACTTTATTAGTGCCTATTTGCCCACATACATTAAGCAATCGTCCTATCGCCGTTGACGAGAATAGTCGCGTTGAAATAGTCTATTCAACTCATAACGAATTAAACGGAATTGCCTCAATAGATGGACAGATGGAAACTGAAGTATTTCCTGGTGATCGTATTATTATGGAACGATCTTCCAAATCATTGATACTAATACAGCCAAACAGTTATTCATTTTTCAAAGTGTTGCGTCAAAAATTAAATTGGAGTCAACAGCCTTAACCTTATGTTGAAGTCATTACACATTCAGAACTTTGCCATCATCGAGAAACTAGAATTAGATTTTTTCACTGGTATGAGCGCACTCACCGGCGAAACTGGCGCGGGAAAATCTATTATTATTGACGCGATAGGTTTAGTGCTAGGTGATCGTGCGGATAATAATTTAATTCGTACCGGCAAAGAAGCTGCTGAAATTATTCTTGTTGTTGAAATTGAAGCCAAATCAAATAGTGCGCGCTGGTTAAAGAAAAATGACTTTGAACTTGAATCAGAATGCATTCTACGTCGAGTGGTTCGTAAAGATGGCAAATCAAAAGCTTACATTAATGGTGTTCCGGTACCACTAAAAACACTGAAAGAATTAGGCGAGTGCATTATTAACATCTACGGGCAGCATGCACATCAATCGCTAATGAACGTTGCCACACAACGCGATCTAATTGATCAATTTTCCAATCAAAAACAAACCCTGAATGACTTAGATCAACTATTCTCTGATTGGCGAGAACAAAAGCTACGTTTTGACCAAATCAGCAAAGATTCTAGCGACATACAGGCCACTGTTGAATTACTTCGCTATCAAGTAGAAGAACTAGACCAACTTGGATTAGAAGCCAACGAAGTTAGCACGCTAGAGCAAAAACATAAGCGTCTAGCCAATGCTGAAGAACTTAAAAAGTCGACATTGCATGCAAGCCATCAATTAAAAAATGATGAAAGCTCAGATGTCTACACCACACTCAGTCAAATTTGCACACAAGTCAGCGCACTACTTAGCAATGACCAAAACCTAACATCGACCAACCAATCTCTAGAAGAAGCGTTTACTATTATTAGTGAATGCGCAGATGATTTACGCAACTATGCTGAAGCGATTGAAATTGATCCTGAAGAATTATTTCAAACAGAAGAACGACTAGCCAGTATCGATCAAATTTCCCGCAAACATAAAGTTACTCCCGACGAGTTAATTGTATTGCACGAGAAAATTAGCCAGGAACTAGCATCGCTGACTCAACCCGAGTTTGATGTCGACACGCTTCAAGCAATGCTAGAAAAAACACAGAGCAGTTATCGAGAATTAGCTAAAAAGATTAGCAAGAAGCGAACGTCGGTGGCTAAAAAACTTAGCGCCGACATCACCACAGCACTGGCCAAACTTGGCATGGAAAAAGCACGGGTAGAAATCGCGGTGAATTATGACGACACAGCATCGCCAACATCCTATGGTTTTGACTCAATTGTATTTAATGTGCAAACCAATCCTGGACAAAAAATGCTGCCACTTTCTCAAGTAGCATCTGGTGGCGAACTATCTCGCATTAGTCTTGCCATTCAAATGATAGCAGTTGATAAAATGGATGTTCCGGTACTAATATTTGATGAGGTTGATTCAGGCGTAGGCGGTGCAGTTGCAGAAGTCGTGGGTAGAGAACTTCGCACTATCGGCGAACACAGGCAAGTAATGTGTATTACTCATTTGGCACAGGTCGCTGCTAATGCTCATCACCACTATCGAGTTAACAAACAATCTGAACAGTCTGATACAGCTTCTGCCATCGAACACTTAAGCCAGGCTGACAGAATTACTGAAATTGCACGCATGATAGGTGGCGTTACGCTAACTGAAAATACATTCTTACACGCCCAAGAAATGCTAGAAGCTAGTATTCAATAACCACCATATAAATATTAATTACAACAAAAGACAAGCACCTCATGATCAAAGCATTATTCAAATTTACTACGCTATTACTTTTCATTAGTTTAATGGGATGTAGCGGACGTCTTTTCACTGTTCACAAAATTGACGTTCAACAAGGCAATGCTGTAGATCCAGAAAAGGTTGAGCAATTACAGATTGGCATGAACAAAGAACAAGTGAGATTTTTAATGGGTACACCGCTAATCAATGATGCATTCCATCCTGATCGCTGGGATTACGTCTATCACTTAATACCCAATTATGGTGACAACGAAAGACGCCATGTGGCAGTGTTTTTTGAAGGCGACAAAGTGGCTAATATTGAAAAAAGCGACATGCCATTACCTGAGCAAGACGAAGAAAAGTAACACCGTTAACTCAATATCAACACCTCTCCTCGCGCTTGCATATATTTTTGCGAGCGAATTAGCATTACCCCAATATACCTATACTTTCTAGCTCATAAAGCTGTGATAAAAACTGTGACTCAGTTAGAAATGTAATAACAACTTGCACCGCTCGGTCTAATTCGTTAACAGCTCGTCATTATAATTTCTCTTTCGTGACATTTTTTTATAATCGAATGAGAATTCCAACAAGGAAGTATTATTAATAACGACTTAAAGTAGCTGCCATACAAAAACAATAAAAAGCTTCAATAAACGAAGGAACTACAATTGGTACAGTCGGCATCTAAGCACCGCTTACGTAAAGCACTTCAATCGTACGCGAACATCAACTTTATCCTATTGGCAATCTGCCTAGGATTCACCTCAACTGTGCAAGCTGGCATTCATTTCACATTGATGAGCTCTGGCTCACTGCCTCAAGCAGCAGAGGTCAATCTCATCAATGCATCAAAAGCTTCATCACTACCACTAAAGAAACCTCTCACCAGCTTATACCAGTTAAGAAATTACAAATTAATCTGGAGTGATGGTGAGAAATATAATGACAATGCCAAGCAACTTTTTAGCGCAATTCAACAAGCTCATGAATTTGGTTTAAATGCCTTTGATTACGATGCCGAGTTACTTCAGGACTTTCTTCAGGCAAGCGCGGTAGACCCGGTATTGTTAAGCAAATCTGATATCGTGTTCTCACATGCCTACGTGAAGCTGGCCAGCCATATCAGCAAAGGTAAATTAACCAACTCTCAATCTACTTTTAACAACGACGATCCATTGTTAGCCATACTGAATCACGCCGCCGACAATAATGCTATTCACTCCACTATTAATAACTTACAACCCAAGCATGATCATTATAGAAACCTTGTAACGGCACTAGCAAATTACAAAAAAATAGAAGCACGTATAGATCACCAACAAGCGCCATTGAAATTATCCAAAAGATCGTATCAACTTGGCGATTACTCGACTGAAATCCCCAAATTAAGAACGTTGTTACATGCTTACGGCGACTACAGAGGCAATGATTTTTCCAGCCAATTATTAGACGAGCATCTAATGCTGGCGATTAGCGGATTTCAATCACGCCACGGATTAGATGCTGATGGAGTACTTGGCAAACAAACAGTTCGCGCATTAAATATACCGATTTGGAGGCGAATCCAACAACTTGAACTCAATCTAGCTCGCGCACAAACACTGCCCGATATATCTACTGGTCGACATCTACTAGTCAACATACCTGCATATAAATTATATCTTTATGATGACCAACAACTCACTTATCAGTCCAATGTTGTCGTCGGCAAGAAAAAACATAAAACTCCGTTAATTTCTTCGCAGTTAACTAAAATTATTCTGAGCCCCTATTGGAACGTACCAAAATCAATCACTCATAACGAAATTATTCCAGCGCTGCAGAGAGATCCTAATTATCTTGCCAAAAATAATATGAAGTTGCTCAGCACTGATAGCAATCTGGCGCGAATCATCAATCCAGATTCTATCGATTGGTTTAATATTGACCAGGCAAATACAAACTTTAGAGTACGCCAAGAGCCTGGTGCTAGAAACTCTCTCGGCAATATCAAATTCATATTTCCCAACCGACATAGCGTTTATTTGCATGACACGCCATCGAGACGCTTATTTGCCCTACCACAGCGTGCGTTTAGCCATGGTTGCATTCGCCTTGAGGACCCATTCGGGCTCGCTGAAACGTTAGTATCAAATGATCTTGGCTGGTCAAAATATGACTTGCTGGACCTTTCAAAGCAGAGTAAATCAAAAACTGTACATCTTAGTGAATCTGTCCCTATCCATATTACTTATATGACCGCGTGGGCAGATGAGCAAGGAATCGTTAATTTCAGACCGGACATCTACAATCAGGATACCCAAGTGCTGGCGAGCTTGTATAATGCGGATAATTAAAATGATAATTATAAGTATATATACAGGGGTAAATTTTGGCTCAGCAACCCAACTCAAGCGCACCTGCTCATCTAAATAGACGCAAATTCCTAATTACTGCCTCAGCCAGTGCGTTAGCCGCATCTTTTCCGCAGTTAATTCTAGCGAACACAACTATTGCAGATGAAAAGGCTTTATCTTTTGTAAACTTGCACACCAATGAAACATTACAGTGCTGTTATTGGAAAAATAATCAGCTCAACATAGATGCACTGGCAAAGATTAATTACATTTTACGCGATCATCGTACACAAGAAGTCGCACAGATCGACCATCAACTTATCGATATGTTACATAATTTACATTCGTTAACTGCATCAGCTGCACCATTTGAAATAATTTCAGGTTACCGCTCAGCTAAAACTAACCAAGCCTTACGTAACAGTACCTCAGGCGTCGCCAAACGCAGCTTACATATGCAAGGTAAAGCTATCGATGTTCGTCTTCCCGATATCGAGTTAAAGAAACTTCGCGATGTTGCGATATCCTTGCAAGCTGGTGGCGTTGGTTATTATTCGAAAAGTGGCTTTTTACATATAGATACTGGTCGACCCCGCAACTGGTAGTCGTTAACATTTCCAGCCAAAACAGCAGTTAGAACCCACAGATCTGTGCGTTTGCCCACAATTTAACATTAAATTTTTCCTCTCTAGTGCCAATAATAGATGGTATGACGCATACGATCCTATTGACTTAGAGCGAGGGAAAATCATGAACACAAAAAATCTATTACACTCATTCGGCATTATATCCGCATTAGCAACAGTGTACTTCATCAATGGTGAGTTCTATTTTTATTCGTGCTTATGTGCACTTAGTTGCAGCTACTGGTTTGCATATAATACAAAAACGCTAAAGAACGCACTGAAAATAAAATCAAATAAATAATCATTCCAAATGTAAGCTCAATTACTCAACGCAGGTCTAGTTAAGACATCTTATTAAAAGTCTTAACACTATGACCAAACCATATCTTTTATTGATAGTATTAATATGCTCAATCAACATCTCCTTCGCAGATGACACAATTGAGCAAAAAGCGGCTTATCAGTATGCCATTGACCTTTTCGGCACTTCCAAAGAACGCGCTATTGCTCGCGAATGGATAATTGAAAGAAATAAACTTGACATTGTGCCTGCAATAATAAGAACACTACGTTATTTTCCAGAAGATTCAGACATCACATTGCCTCTACTAAAGCATCTTACCGGTCAAGAGCTAGGTAAACGTTGGTTCAACTGGTTCATTTGGTTAGAAGCAAACCCAATAGATAGCTTTAAAAATAATGAGTTATTTTTAAGCCATATCTTTAGCCGCATTGATCCTCAATTCGAAGTGTTTTTCTACAATGATATAGAACGCAAAATTCGTTTAGATGAAATTGTTTGGGGAGGCGTACGCAAAGATGGCATACCTGCACTCACCAGACCAACTCTAGTTTGGCCCCAAGAAGCCAGTTATCTGAGGGAAAAAGATTTAGTGTTTGGGATATCCATTAATGGTGATACACGAGCCTACCCTTACCGCATCATGGATTGGCATGAAATGTTTAATGATGTGATTGGTGGCGTTCCCGTGTCACTAGCCTACTGCACACTATGTGGAGCTGGCATTTTATACAAGACACAAGTCAACCCAGAAAAACCCGCATTGATTTTTGGTTCATCAGGATTCTTATATCGCTCTAACAAACTAATGTACGATCAGGGAACGCATACTTTGTGGAATCAATTTAGCGGAAAACCAGTTGTTGGCCCATTAACAAATAGCAATATTGAACTAGAAGTACTACCTGTCGTCACCACGACATGGGGAGAGTGGTTAGCCCAACACCCCAATACAAAAGTGCTCAGCAGCAATACAGGTTTTAAGCGCGATTATTCACCTGGAGTAGCTTATGGCGCTTACTTTGGCAGTGATGATCTAATGTTTCCTGCACATGTGGCTAACAAAACATTGCAACAGAAAGAGCAGGTGTTTGGTTTACGTATTAGCGGTGCTAAAAAAGCTTGGCCATTAAAGTTATTTGCACAACCGCAAGCAATTAATGACCATATAGGCATCATACCTATAGTCATCATAGGCAATGCATCTACTCAAACCGTTAGAGCTTATCGATCCGAAGGAAAACAATTCCGCTTAAACAAAAATGGGGAGTTATTTGAAGGTGAGAAACAATGGCAACTCAGCGAAACCGAATTAACTGGGCCCGACAATCAAAGTCTACCTAGACTACCTGGGCATATTGCATATTGGTTTGCATGGAGCGGATACTTTCCTGAAACTCTCTCGAAAAACTTACCTATAGAATAAGAATAATTAATTCTAGTTTGCATGAATTTAACATTTAACAAAATCAGGAGCAAAACAGCATAGACTTTAGCTGTTAATTCGTTCAAAGGTACCAGCTAAAAAATAAATCCGAGTCCGATCTCACTTATTATTAACAATTATGAAAAATAAATGCACGCTCTGCAGCAATGAGGCTGATGATTTATACCACATCGCAGAACAATATGTTCTTGATCTAATAAAAAGAGAACATCCCGAGTGGATAGAAAAGAATGGCGCATGTAGAAAATGCATAGAGCATTACAAAGCATTAGACCATGCTGTCAAGATAGAACTCTAAACTCTTAAATCACTATTCTATACTTTGACACGCAACCTTCGTGCTTCCATAGGATCCATTGTCAATGGACGATATATTTCGACTCTATCGCCCTCTTGCAACACTGTTTCCAAAGATGCTAACTCACCAAAAATACCAAATTCGTTTTTACCTAAGGAGATTTCTGAATGTTTTTCTAGCAATCCTGATTGTTTAATAGCTTGCTGTATTGATGCACCTTCTGGCAACTCCATATCGAGTAAAGACTGAACATTTTGATTTATATATAAGACTTGAATTTTCATCAATAAATAATTTACGTTTAGATACTCATCTAGACCAGAATGACAGCATCCTGATCATATATAATATGCTTCATGTGTAGCATATACAAAACAAACGCACTAAAGAATTTTTACTTATAGACATCATTGGCACGCTGCACAAATGAAGTCACTAAACGATCACAAATTTGACTGAAAAATGACTCTAATGCAATCTTGAGTATGCGACTAGATAATTCAAAATCTAAATCGAGTTGAACACGCGAACCTTCATTATCAATATCAACAAATTGCCAAACACCTTGAAGCCGACTAAAAGGGCCATCGACTAATTGCAATTCGATACGCTCTTCTGGAGACAATGTATTTCTAGTAGTAAAAGAAGTTTTAATCGCGCCGCGCGAAAAATATAGCGCCGCTTCTTTTTCATTAGATGAAATTTCCTTTGAGGTACTTTTAGAGCACCATGGAACAAATTTCGGATAACTTTCAATATCATTGACCAACGCATACATTTGCGCGGCCGAATATGGCACTAAAGCACTACGGCTAACACTAGACACAATTTTAAATAATCCCTTTTAAATAATCCCTATGACATTCAAAAATATTAGCAACACACCCACTGGTGTCACAAAACGAATTAACAATCTCCATGCTTGATAAAGCACTGGGTTGGACATTGCCATTTCATCACGAACAGAACTCTCTCGCATGCTCCAACCAACAAACACCGCGATCAACAAGCCACCCAATGGCAACATAATATTCGTCGTTAGATAATCTAATAAATCAAACACTGTTTTATCAAACATCGTATATGTTTCCCATATATTGAAAGAGAACACTGTCCCCAAACCTACCAACCAAGTAACAAATCCACAGATAATGCTTGCTTTAATGCGCGTTAACCCTCTTCTTTCAACCAACCATGCTACTGCAGGTTCGATTAATGAAATCGACGATGTCCATGCAGCAAACACCAACAACACAAAAAACAATGTGCCAAATATCACTCCACCTGGCATTTGCCCAAATGCCAGCGGCAAAGTATTAAAAATCAGCGCAGCACCTTGACCTGTATCCAAGTGATTTGCAAAGACAATAGGGAATATCGCCAAACCAGCAAGTATTGCCACAGAAGTATCCATCAGCGCGACAGCAAAGCTTGTTTTAGCAATTGAGGCTTGCTGAGAAAGATATGATCCATAAATCATAATTGCGCCCATACCCAAGCTCAACGAGAAGAATGCCTGACCCATCGCACTAAGCAACACGTCTTGGTTGATTTTTGAAAAATCAGGCGTAAACATAAACTCAACGCCTAGCATGAAATGACCTTGAGAAACTGAATATGCGATTAACACTAAAATCAATATCAACAGTGATGGCATCAAATATCTCACTGCCACCTCTAAGCCACCAATCACACCTCTAGCCACGACAATCATAGTCATCACCATGAATACTGTATGCCAAAAAATTAATGTTAAAGGACTTGCGATAAGACTTTCAAATAACTCGCCGGCTTGTGTTCCCGAAATACCCTTTAATGAACCTGAAACACTTTCTATCACATAAGAAAGAGACCAGCCTGCGATCACACTGTAATAAGAAAGTATCAGCACACCTGCAAGTACACCACTCCAACCAAGCAACCCCCAAGCCTTATGTGCACTCTCTTGCTGGCTAAGCGTCTTCATTGTATTGATTGGACTTTGTCTTCCGCGCCTACCCAGCATAACTTCAGCCATCATGATTGGCAGACCGAACACTGCAATACACGCCAAATAAATTAACACAAATGCACCGCCGCCATTTTCGCCAGCCATATAAGGGAACTTCCATATATTGCCAAGCCCGACTGCTGAGCCTGCTGCCGCTAAAATAAACGCTAGGCGCGAAGACCATTCCCCATGAATAGATGTATTTTTAGTAGGCATGCTGACTGTATTTTATTGTTAGACTCCACATTCTGATCAATTTTGCAGCCAGTCTCAAGTAAATGACAAAAATAAGCGTGTCAGCTAGTAGCTGTTTATAATGAGCCCATGAGCAAGAAAAAAACCCCCTCAACTGACAACACAATCGTACTCAATAAGAAAGCTCGTCATGACTACTTCATCGAAGATACTTATGAAGCGGGCATTGTCTTAGAAGGGTGGGAAGTAAAAAGCCTGCGAGCAAAAAGTATTCAGGTGAAAGAAAGCTATATCACCTTAAAAGGAGGAGAAGCCTGGTTACAAGGCGCTCATATCTCACCGTTACCTACCGCGTCAACTCATATCAAGCCCGACCCTGTGAGACCGCGCAAACTACTGATGCATAGAAATGAAATAGATAGACTGATTGGTGCTGTCGAACGTAAGGGATATACCATTGTGCCAGTGAAAATGTACTGGGTAAGAGGACGAGCAAAAGTACAAGTCGGTGTTGCTAAAGGAAAACAGCAGCACGACAAACGTAATACAGAAAAAGATCGCGACTGGGATAGACAAAAGTCACGCATCTTAAAACACAATGATTAGCTATTCTCTGACTCCACCATGGCCTCCCAAATAGTGGTTTGCTTATCATTGTTTTGCGCAATATGTTGCAACATTTTCTCATGCTCAGCAATTTCTTCTTGGCTGGCACTCACCACATTTAAATCATGAACTTTCTTTGCTTGCTTGCGTGATTTTTTATTATTCTTCTGGGCTTCAGTTGTTGCCGCCAAACTAAGGGATACTTGGCCGCCAGTCATCGCCAAAAAAACATCCGCTAAGATCTGTGCATCTAACAATGCACCATGAAGTTCACGATGCGAGTTATCTATTTCATAACGCTTACATAATGCATCCAAACTATTACGCTGCCCAGGATGCATTTTTCGCGCTTCCTTTAATGTATCTGTGACTTTACAAATTTCATGAATATCTTTTAACTTGTGATTAACACACTTCAACTCATGATTTAAAAACCCCACATCAAATGCAGCGTTGTGAATAATTAATTCGCCATCGCGTATAAAATCTAGAAACTCTTCACATACATCATTAAATTTTGGCTTATCTTGTAACGATTCCAAACTGATTCCGTGCACTTCTTCCGCACCGGCATCGATATCGCGTTCAGGGTTTAAATACTGATGATAAAAACGATCAGTGACTTGTCGATTTATTATTTCGATGGCACCGATCTCAATAATACGATGACCATCCGAGGTTTCTAAACCGGTTGTTTCTGTATCAAGTACTATTTGCCTCATATCAATATCACTTATATTTCTTATATAATTTTCAAAGATTCATTTCGTCGATAGCATCATTAGCTAGCTGATCAACAATTTCATTTTCTCTGTGCCCACTATGCCCTTTCACCCAATGCCAATCAATTTCATGCGCACTAACCAACTCATCTAACTTGCGCCATAAATCTTCATTCTTGACTGGTTTCTTATTGGCCGTTTTCCATCCACGCTTTTTCCAGTTAGGCATCCACTGCTGAATACCATCCATCACATAACGCGAATCGGTGGTTAATTGAATTTTGCAAGGTTGCGACAAACTTTCAAGTGCAGAAATCGCAGCCTGTAATTCCATTCGATTATTTGTAGTGTCAGTGGCCGCACCCTTAAGCGTCTTTTCTGAATCTTTGAAGCGCAACAGCACTCCCCATCCGCCTGGACCAGGATTACCTCGGCATGCGCCATCAGTAAAAATTTCAACGTGACTCGCCATCTTCTTGCATCCCTACAGTTGGTTTTGGCAGTTTACCCGTGAGTATTCTGTTAGTTGTGGTTGGCCATACACGTTTAAGCGGTGTCAACCTTGCCACGCGTTTGCGTGCTACAAAAATATACACACCACCAATATTAGTTAATTGATATTGAAGAAGCCGCCCTAATGACTGCATCTTTTTCCAGCTTTGAATTCGTTTAAACGGAGGCAGATGAGCTGTGAAATGTAATTCAACCTCCTCAAACCCCAGTAGAGAAGACCAATCTCTGAGCCTTCGTACACTATAAAATTTTGCATTCCACGGCGCTACTTTTTTACGTGAAAGAAATAAACGCCACAGCCCATAGAATGAATACGGATTGAAACCAACAATAATCATATAGCCTTCTGGCACTAAGCAACGTTCTACTTCTCTTAGTATCTCATGTGGCTTTTCAGTGAAGTCGAGTGTATGTGGCAACACAAACAGATCCGTGCTGTCACTACAGATAGGTAACGCCGCAGGGCTGCTAATAATGTCTGCTGTCTGAGAACGATCAATACTAATCTGATCGGATATTGTACAGTTTTTCAGTAATTGACGATTAGTAAATGTATCACCCACTTGGATAGCACAATATCCAAATATGCACGAAGTGATTCTCCACACGTGTTGCTCAATGGCACGAGAAATTAATTCGCCCGCATCAGTTTGATACCAATCTCTTATGCTTGTTAAATCGAACACTGAATAATTTAATCTCGGTTAATTTGATGGAAATTCTTCTATGACTATTCTACTCAAATAGTTCTTCGACTGAAATTGTGCTGCCCATCACAAATCAACGAAAGACACTGAAAATACATGTATTTCATCGCCTGAGCACAGCGTTTAGTTGGCTACGATAACACCTGCTGTGTATTCTGTTGCTAAAATACGTAAATAACTGAATTTAGATGAAGTCTAGTCACAAGCAATGACCATAACCGCACAAAAATCACGTACTTTATTGTACGCATTCATTGGCACTGCCGTTGTCACGATTGGTCTATGGGTAAAATACAATAGCTTAGAAAATAACATTCAAACTACTTTCATCATTATTGCCGCAGCGCTCACTGCTGTGTTGATTTATAGATCGTCTCATTTAGGCATT
>CALJEX010000005.1 GCA_938074525.1 uncultured Gammaproteobacteria bacterium | reverse complement strand
GAGCCTGCGACTTTCGAAAATGTATTGCTAGGTATTACTAAGGCATCATTGGTCACAGAATCCTTCATCTCAGCGGCATCATTCCAAGAAACCACACGAGTATTGACGGAATCAGCGGTACGTGGATCCAACGATTACCTGCGAGGATTGAAGGAAAATGTCATTGTAGGTCGTTTGATTCCTGCTGGAACAGGTCTGACATATCACCAAGAGCGACGTAAAACTCGCCAAGAACTTAACTTGGGAATGCCAGAAATGCCGGATATGCCAGATATGAACGAAGAACCGGCGATGATTGCAGAGGTGTCTGAGTCAGAATCGACCGATCAGGAAGATAATACTTTAGAAACATAGTGTTGTTGGGCCCTGTTCTCCTTGACAGGGTGCAGCCCAACTCCGTAAAATCTCGCCACCCTACGACAGGCCGAGCCAAATTTCGGCCTGTCGTTTATTTTATGCCGGAGAAAATTTAAGAATGGCAACAATTAATCAGCTTGTTCGCAAGCCGAGAAAAAGAAAAATAGAAAAAAGTAATGTACCTGCGTTAGCCGCTTGTCCTCAGCGCCGCGGTGTGTGTACTCGTGTATATACAACCACGCCTAAAAAGCCTAACTCAGCGTTGCGTAAAGTCGCTCGTGTGCGTCTTACTAACGGTTTCGAAGTATCTTCATATATAGGTGGAGAAGGTCATAATCTACAAGAGCACTCGGTGGTATTGATCCGCGGTGGTCGAGTAAAAGATTTACCAGGTGTTCGTTATCATACGGTACGTGGAAGTTTAGACACCCAAGGGGTGCCAAATCGTAAGCAAGGACGATCTAAATACGGCACTAAGCGCGCAAAGTCGTAAGCTAGGCCCATATTACAACCCATAATTAAGTAACCATAATTACAAGTAAAGCGAAGAGAAAACATGCCTAGACGTAGAGAAGTCCCTAAACGTGAAGTATTACCTGATCCGAAATTCGGTAATGAACAGCTTGCTAAGTTTGTAAACATATTAATGGTTAGTGGTAAGAAGTCAGTGGCTGAAAAGATTGTCTATAAAGCGATTGATGAGATTACTGGAAAGAAAGGCACAGATGGCCTAGATGTATTTTTAGAAGCGCTGGAAAAAGTAAGACCTCCAGTTGAGGTGAAGTCTCGCCGTGTTGGTGGTGCGACTTATCAAGTACCGGTCGAGGTTCGTCCAGTGCGCCAAGCAGCATTAGCTATGCGTTGGATTGTAGACTCAGCGCGTAAGCGTGGTGAGAAGTCTATGGTTAATAAGCTAGCAGGCGAATTGATCGACGCTGCTGAGAGCAAAGGCTCAGCAATTAAGAAGCGCGAAGATACGCTTAGAATGGCAGAAGCAAATAAAGCATTCTCGCACTATCGTTGGTAGTGATAGCGTCTTTAACTAGACGAATTTAATAAGCAGTAAAGCAAACAAGAAAAGAAAGTACCAAAATGGCTCGGAAAACGCCCATAGATCGGTATCGCAATATCGGAATTATGGCGCATATCGATGCTGGTAAGACAACAACAACCGAGCGGGTATTATTTTATACCGGTGTCTCTCACAAAATAGGTGAGGTGCATGACGGCGCTGCCGTGATGGATTGGATGGAGCAAGAGCACGAACGCGGCATCACCATTACCTCAGCAGCAACAACCTGTTTTTGGACAGGCATGGATCAGCAGTTTGAGCAGCATCGAATTAATATAATCGATACTCCTGGTCATGTAGATTTTACAATTGAAGTAGAAAGATCATTACGTGTATTAGATGGTGCATGTGCGGTCTTTTGTGCAGTAGGTGGCGTGGAGCCGCAGTCTGAGACCGTTTGGCGTCAGGCAAATAAGTACAATGTTCCACGTATGGCATTTGTGAATAAGATGGATCGCACAGGCGCGAACTTTCTTCGAGTTATCGAACAGATTCAAGATCGGTTAGGCTCAAATGCCATACCGATGCAGTTGCCGATAGGTGCTGAAGAGGATTTTAAAGGGGTAGTCGACCTGGTTCGTATGCAAGCGATATATTGGAATGAATCCGATATGGGTACCACCTATGAGGCAAAAGATATTCCTGAAGGTGAGCTGCTAGAAGAATGTCAGCAATGGCGTGAGCAATTGCTAGAAGCAGCGGCAGAAGCCTCAGAAGAATTAATGGATAAATACTTGGAAGAGAGTGATTTATCCGAAGACGAAATTCATCAAGGAATTCGTATACGCACACTGGCTGGAGAAATTGTTCCAGCATTTTGCGGGTCTGCCTTTAAGAACAAAGGAGTGCAGGCAATGTTGGATGCGGTAGTGAGATATATGCCGTCTCCACTCGATGTGCCGCCGATTACCGGCATACTTGATGATAAAGATGAAACAGAAGGCATTAGACAGTCCTCTGATAAAGAACCATTTGCAGCGTTAGCGTTTAAAATTGCCACTGATTCATTCGTTGGAACGTTAACATTTTTTAGGGTTTACTCGGGCGTCATGAAAACCGGGGACACTGTATTTAACCCTATTAAAGGGAAGAAAGAGCGTATTGGGCGATTGCTACAAATGCACTCTAATTCTCGCGAAGAGATTAAAGAAGTGCATGCAGGTGATATTGCAGCTGCAGTCGGGTTAAGAGATGTTACTACCGGAGAAACATTATGTTCTCCGAAAGATGTCATCACACTAGAACGCATGGAATTTCCGGAGCCAGTCATATCGGTTGCGGTAGAGCCTAGAACAACAGGCGACCAGGAAAAAATGGCAGTGGCCTTGCAGAAGTTAGCGCAAGAAGATCCCTCTTTCCGGGTGAGAACAGACGAAGAGTCTGGACAGACAATTATTGCTGGGATGGGTGAATTACATCTCGATATTATTGTCGATCGCATGAAGCGAGAGTTTAAGGTAGATGCTAGTGTGGGTGCTCCCCAAGTAGCATTTCGAGAAACTATTCGTTCTACGGTTGAACATGAGAATAAATTTGTTCGGCAATCAGGCGGGCGCGGTCAATACGGTCATGTTTGGTTGAAGATAGAGCCACTAGAAGAAGGTGGTGGATTTGAATTTGTTAACGAAGTTGTCGGTGGTGTGATTCCAAAAGAATTCATCCCGTCAGTAGAGAAAGGTATCAGAGAATCATTGGAGAGTGGTGTAGTAGCCGGTTACCCAATGGTAGATATAAAAGTTACGCTTTATGATGGTTCTTATCATGATGTAGATTCATCTGAGATGGCCTTCAAAATAGCAGGCTCGATGTGTTTTAAAGAAGGCAGCAGAGAAGCTAGTCCGGTGTTACTGGAACCCATCATGAAAGTAGAAGTAGTGACGCCTGAAGATTACATGGGTGACGTAGTAGGAGACCTGAATCGTCGTAGAGGAATTGTTAGCGGCATGGATGATGCGCCAGCAGGAAAAATTGTTCGCGCTGATGTGCCGCTAAAAGAGATGTTTGGGTATGCTACCGATTTGCGGTCAGCAACTCAGGGCAGAGCAACGTATTCAATGGAATTTGAGAAATATAGTGAAGCACCTTCAGTGGTTGTCGATGCAATTACTAAGGGTCATTAAGTGAAGAGTTTGTTTTTAATTTAATGTTTTAAATATTCAAGAGGTATAGATCGATGTCGAAGGAGAAGTTTGAACGCAATAAGCCCCATGTAAATGTGGGGACGATTGGTCACGTAGATCATGGTAAGACCACGTTAACGGCGGCGTTAACGAAAGTGTCAGCGGAAGCCCAAGGTGGCGAGTTCAAGGACT
>CALJEX010000004.1 GCA_938074525.1 uncultured Gammaproteobacteria bacterium | reverse complement strand
GACTGTAAAAAGTCATATAAGCTGCGCACAGTCTCGAATACTAGCTTGTCATTATGCTTAGCAATAATGCCGACAGATTTGAATTTGTTAGTCACAGGTTAAATAGCATTCAGGTTTATGTGGAAATAATGATAAATAATGTGCAGCTTACCGTTAAACCGGTACGAGTCCAATTTTGCTTTAGAATTTTAGGATGGTGTATATTGGCACTCTAGGATTTTGAGTGCCAAGCTCCTAAACTGATATTCCTGGTGTGATATTAATGCAGAAATTGGATTTGGTCGATTAAATGGACAATCAGCTTGATGCGCGTACGCAGCAGTTATTTCGTGCGTTAGTGCAAAATTATATTAATGATGGACAGCCGGTAGGCTCGCGTACCCTGGCGCGCGTTTCTGATCTGGATGTGAGTCCCGCCACCGTGCGTAATATAATGTCAGATTTGGAAGTGCTCGGTTATCTGCATTCCCCCCATACTTCAGCAGGGCGTGTGCCTACTGCTCAAGGCTATCGCTTGTTTGTTGATACTTTAATTGAGGTTAAACCGTTAAATTCTTCGGTTGTGACTGGATTGAAGTCGCGATTGGCGAAAACCAATATCGATCAGAAGAGTGTCGTAGAAACTGCCTCTAGTTTACTTTCGTCGCTGACTCAGATGGCGGGAGTGGTGACCATGCCGCAGCATAATAAAGCAGCCTTTAGACAGATAGAATTCTTGAGTCTCTCGGACCGGCGTATATTAGCCATTTTAGTGGTGGATCAGAAAGATGTTCATAATCGTATTATTCATCTAGATAGGGATTATTCATCCAGTGAATTGCGCGAGGCCGCTAATTATTTGAATGACATTTTGGCCGGGCGAAGTTTACAAGAAGTTCGTAAGATATTACTTAAAGAGTTGGACTCCGTGCGCCAGAATATGGACGATCTAATGCGTACCGCGATCACTCTGGGTGGGAAAATATTTAGTGAAGAGGAAGAGTCTTCGTCTTCACAAAACTATATTGTCGATGGTCAAACAAATTTGATGGAATTTGAAGAACTATCGAATGTTAGTAAATTACGTGGCTTATTTGATGCGTTTAATCAGAAAAAAGAGATCCTGCATTTGTTGGATCGTTGCATTTGCGCCGAAGGCGTACAAATATTTATAGGTAGCGAATCGGGATATGACGTTTTTGATGATTGTAGCGTAGTATCCGCGCCTTACAGTATTAGTGAAGATGTTAAAGGTGTGCTGGCTGTCGTAGGGCCTAAGCGCATGGCTTACGATCGGGTGATCCCAATTGTTGACGTGACTGCAAAATTGCTGAGTGAAGCCTTGAACTCAGAATAAGTTGCCCCCACTTGTTCATAACATCATCGACGTTAATTTTTTCGTGTAGGAGTACGAAATGCCAGATCATCCAGAATCACAACATGAGACGCAATCCGAGCAAGAAGATATTGACGCTGCAATGGAAGCAGCAGTGCAGCAAGATTCGGGCGAGCAAGAGCCAGGAGAAGTAGATCTTGGGCAAGCATTAGCTGAAGCACAGCAAAAAGCTGAGGATAACTGGCAGCTGTATATGCGTTCTCAAGCTGAAATTGAAAATACTAAGCGACGTGCAGACAAGAATGTTGAAAATGCACACAAGTTTGGCTTAGAGAAGTTTGGGATGGAGTTGCTTGCGGTTAAAGACAGTTTAGAGCTGGGGCTAAGTGTTGAAGATGTGGATGCAGTTAAGCTCAAAGAAGGCACTGAGTTGACGCTGAAAATGCTCACTCAAGCGCTAGAGAAATTTAGCATTATGGAAGTCAATCCTGTTGGCGAAGCATTTGACCCTAACCTGCACCAAGCGATGAGTATGCAAGAATCTGCAGAGCATAAGCCAAACACGGTGATAGCGGTGATGCAGAAGGGCTATTTATTAAATGATCGGTTGTTACGCCCAGCCATGGTAATGGTGTCGAAAGCCCCAGCCTAGAGCCAAATCATCGAATATTTAGCGTTTTGCCAGCAATCCGCTAAAAAAATCAAATTAAATCCTTGAAATTAGTAAGCTTGGCCTCATATATGAGTGCATAGATTAACAACTTGAATATATTTATTTTTTTGGAGTAGCAGAAATGGGAAAAATTATCGGAATTGACTTGGGTACTACCAACTCATGCGTTGCAGTTATTGATGGCGGTGTTGCCAAGGTGATTGAAAACTCTGAGGGTGATCGTACTACCCCATCAATTATTGCCTTTAGTGAAGAAGATGAAGTATTAGTAGGGCAGTCCGCTAAACGTCAAGCGGTAACTAACCCAGAAAATACATTCTATGCAGTGAAACGTTTGATCGGACGACGCTTTGACGAAGAGGCTGTGCAAAAAGATATTAAACTGGTCCCTTATAAAATTATTAAAGCGGACAATGGTGATGCATGGTTAGAATCACACGGTAAGAAAATGGCTCCACCTGAAATCTCTGCGCGCGTTCTGATGAAAATGAAGAAAACAGCAGAAGAGTATTTGGGTGAAGAAATTAGTGAGGCTGTGATTACAGTGCCTGCTTATTTTAATGACTCACAGCGCCAGGCGACTAAAGATGCTGGGAAAATTGCCGGCTTAGATGTGAAACGAATTATCAACGAGCCAACTGCAGCAGCACTTGCCTATGGCATGGATAAGAAACGCGGTGACCGTAAGATTGTTGTTTATGATCTCGGTGGTGGTACTTTTGATGTGTCAGTGATTGAAATTGCTGAGATTGATGGTGAGCACCAATTTGAAGTGTTATCGACTAATGGTGATACTTTCTTAGGTGGTGAAGATTTTGATATGCGCTTAATTGATTATCTTGCTGATGAATTTAAGAAAGAGCAGGGTTTTGATTTGCATAATGATCCAATGGCATTGCAGCGTCTTAAAGAAGCCGCAGAAAAAGCTAAGATTGAGCTTTCATCTTCGCAGCAAACAGAAATTAATCTTCCGTATATTACGGCAGACCAAAATGGCCCTAAGCACCTTAATATTAAAGTGTCGCGCGCTAAGCTTGAGTCACTAGTTGAAGATTTGGTTGAGCGCACTATTGCTCCATGCAAAATGGCATTAAAAGATGCAGGCCTTAGTGCATCAGAAATCGATGACATCATTTTAGTTGGCGGTCAGATTCGTATGCCTAAGGTTCAAGAAGCAGTGCAGAACTTCTTTGGTAAAGAGCCACGTAAAGATGTAAACCCTGATGAAGCAGTTGCCATGGGTGCAGCGATTCAAGCCGGCGTACTAGGCGGTGATGTTAAAGATGTATTGTTACTTGATGTGACTCCACTATCGCTTGGTATTGAAACCATGGGTGGTGTAATGACTAAACTGATCGACAAAAACACTACGATTCCAACGACGGCATCGCAAGTATTCTCAACTGCTGAAGATAATCAAACTGCGGTCACAGTGCATGTACTTCAAGGTGAGCGTGAGCAAGCCGCTGGAAATAAATCACTAGGTCGATTCGACTTGAGCGATATTCCTCCAGCGCAACGCGGTGTTCCACAAATTGAAGTGAGCTTTGATATCGATTCTAACGGTATCCTGAACGTGTCTGCGAAAGATAAGGCGACTAATAAAGAACAATCTATCGTGATTAAAGCGTCCAGCGGTTTATCGGACGAAGAAGTAGATAAGATGGTTCAAGATGCTGAAGCGCACGCAGAAGAAGATCGTAAGTTCCAAGAACTTGTGACGGCGCGCAATCAAGCAGACGGCATGATACATGCGACTGAGAAAACATTAGCAGACATGGGTGATAAAGTTGATGCAGATGAGAAATCTCGCATTGAAGCAGCCATTGCTGATTTGCGTGAAGTATTGGACAAAGATGATAAAGAGGCGATTGAGTCTAAGACACAGGCATTAACAGAAGTATCTCAGAAGCTAGCTGAGCAAATGTATGCAGATGCAGGTGAGGCGGCTGGTGCAGAAGGTGATTCGGCAGCAGAGGCAGATAAGCCTAGTGGCGATGATGTCGTAGATGCTGAATTTGAAGAAGTTAAAGAAAATAAGTCTTAGTCAGCAATTCTAAGCTGTATCACAAGTCCAAAGTAGCGGGCTTCGCAATATCACTGCGGAGTCTGGCTTTGGACTTTACTTTATGTGCAAGAAAATAAATTTAAGTTAAATAAACCTAAGTAAATAGAATAGCGTAGTTTCAAATGGCCAAAAGGGATTATTACGAAGTATTAGGGGTTTCGCGCGATAGTAGCGATGCGGAATTTAAAAAGGCGTATCGACGTCTGGCAATGAAATATCACCCTGATAGAAATGAAAATAACGTAGATGCTGAAGTTAAGTTTAAAGAAGCTAAAGAAGCTTACGATGTGCTTTCAGATGCACAAAAGCGCCAGATCTATGATCAATATGGTCATGCGGGTTTAGAGCAGCAAGGCGGGTTTTCACCACAGGGGACTGGTGATTTTGGTGATGTGTTCGGCGATATGTTTGGTGACATATTTGGTGGTGGCGGTCGCGGTGGGCAAAATCGTGCTTATCGTGGAGCAGACCTGCAGTACAATTTAGAACTTAGTTTAGAAGAAGCTGTATTTGGTAAAGACGCCAAAATTGATATTTCATCAAGACAATCTTGTGAGACCTGCTCTGGTAGCGGTGCTGAGCCTGGATCATCACTAGATAACTGTGAAACCTGTGGTGGTGTTGGTCAAGTAAGAATGCAGCAGGGATTTTTTTCTATTCAGCAACCATGTCCAAAGTGTCGTGGCAGAGGGAAAGTCATTTCTAAGCCATGTGCTGATTGCCGAGGCGCTGGTGCAGTTGAGAAGCCAAGAACATTATCAGTGAAAGTGCCTGGCGGTGTCGATACTGGTGATAGAATTCGACTAGCAAATGAAGGTGAAGCCGGAGAAAATGGTGGACCATCAGGCGACTTATATGTTCAGGTAAGTGTTAAGCAACACCCTATCTTTGAGCGTGATGGAGAACATTTGCATTGTGAGATCCCCATAGGGTTTGTCACTGCTGCGCTAGGTGGAGAAGTTGAAATTCCTACTCTAGATGGAAGAATAAATTTAAAAATACCTGCAGAGACGCAAACAGGTAAACAGTTTCGTTTGAAAGGTAAAGGTGTTAAACCGGTAAGAGGTGGTGCGCAGGGTGATATGTTTGTACATGTACTCACGGAAACGCCAGTCAATTTAACCAAGCAGCAAAAGGAATTGTTGCAAGAGCTGAATACCTCCTTGAACACGGGTGGTAAAAAACATAGTCCTAAATCTCAAGGCTGGGGAGATGGTGTGAAAAGCTTTTTTGAAGATCTAAAATTCTGGTCAGATTAATTTAAAGTGATGACAACAACAATCGCAATCAATGGTGCAAGTGGACGTATGGGCAAAGCCCTGGTTCAAGCCTGTGTGGAAAATGACGGGACAAGTTTAGCTGCAGCATTGGTACGTTTGAACTCTGACGTTGAGGGTTTAGATGCAGGCACCGTGGCAGGCATCGCGCCTGCGAACGTGACCATGACCAGCGATCGAAGCAACTTGCCTAGTGATTTAAATGTATGGATCGATTTTACCCTGCCAGAAGGCTTGATGAATGCACTAGACTATTGCGTGGCTAATAATATTCCGATGGTGATTGGCACCACAGGATTAAACGAACAGCAAAAACAAGCCATTACCAAAGCAGGAAACACTATTCCTATTGTATTTGCACCTAATATGAGTGTTGGTGTTAATTTGTGTTTGAGTATTCTTCAAACCGCAGCAAAAACACTCGGTGAAGATTACGATATCGAAATTATTGAAGCTCACCATAAGAACAAAGTCGATGCGCCTTCTGGTACGGCGTTGCGTATGGGTGAAGTGATTGCCGAATCACTCGGTGTCGACCTGGATGAAAAAGCCGAATATACCCGCCATGGGAATATTGGTGCACGCAAGCCTGGAGCGATCGGATTTCAAACGATTCGTGCTGGTGATATTGTTGGCGAGCATACAGTCACCTTTGCTGGCATAGGGGAACGTGTTGAAATTGCTCATCGTGCAACCAGTCGGCTAACATTTGCGCGAGGTGCAGTGCGCGCCGCCACTTGGTTGCAGGGTCAATCTGCCGGCGTTTACAATATGCAGGATGTGCTCGGTTTATCTTGACGCTTTTGGTGATTTATTTGAACCACAGCTCTACCGGCACCGCGCTAGTTGCAGTACAATCAACCCCGAGGTCACAACCTCAAAAGCCAAAACACAAAATTCTTAACGGGACATCTTCGATGTCCCGTTTTTTACATGCACGTTCAGGAGGAAGCGTTTGAGTACACCGGCCTATTTAGTACTTGAAGACGGAACTATCTTCCAAGGTATTTCAATTGGCGCAGAAGGCGCTACCGAAGGCGAAGTGGTTTTTAATACTTCGATGACGGGTTATCAAGAAATTCTTACAGACCCCTCTTATTGCAAACAAATAGTTACCTTGACCTATCCTCACATAGGTAATGTGGGTGCTAATCAAGAAGATTGGGAATCAAAAAAATTATATTCTGCGGGTTTAGTTATTCGTGATTTGTCAGCCACGACCTCGAGTTGGCGTAGCGAGCAATCGCTACAAGATTATCTGATTGCTCATAATATTGTCGCAATCGCAAATATAGATACACGTAGTTTAACGCGTCGGCTTAGAGAGAAAGGTTCTCTCAATGGTGTGATCGCCACAGGTGATATCAATATTGATGAATTACTCAAGCAAGCAAAGTCATTTGCTGGGTTAAAGGGTATGGACCTGGCTAAAGAAGTAACTACTGAAAAAGCCTACGCTTGGCGTGAAAGTGTTTGGTCTCTTACCGACGGTTATGCCGCAGCTGGTGAGGCTAAATACAAAGTCGCGGCACTTGATTATGGTGTGAAACATAATATTTTAAGAATACTGACTGATTTAGGTTGTGATGTTGAAGTGCTACCAGCACAAACTTCATTTGCAGAGTTGTCAGCGTTAAATCCTGATGGTGTTTTTCTTTCCAATGGACCGGGTGATCCTGAGCCCTGTGATTATGCAATTAGCATGATTAAGCAAGTCGTTGATGCAACTATTCCTAGTTTCGGTATTTGTTTGGGGCATCAGCTATTTGGCTTAGCCTGCGGCGCCAAAACAGTGAAAATGAAGTTTGGCCATCATGGTGCTAATCATCCAGTTAAAGATCTAGCAACCGGTAAAGTAATGATTAGTAGTCAAAACCATGGCTTTGCCGTGGATGAAGCCTCATTACCTGATACATTAATTCCAACACATCGCTCTTTATTCGATGGCAGCCTTCAAGGTGTGCGCCATCGCGATGTTCCTGCGTATAGTTTTCAAGGGCATCCCGAGGCGAGCCCTGGTCCACATGATGTACGCGAATTATTTCAACCATTTATAGACGCGATGCGTTCAAGACGCGAAGCATAATAGTTATGTCAAAACGTACAGATATAAAATCGATATTACTGATTGGCGCAGGCCCGATTATTATTGGGCAAGCATGTGAATTCGACTATTCGGGTGTGCAAGCATGTAAGGCACTACGTGAAGAAGGCTATAAAGTCATTTTAGTTAATTCTAATCCGGCCACTATCATGACTGATCCAGATACGGCGGATGTGATTTATATTGAGCCAATCACATGGCAGACAGTGGCAAAAATTATTGAAAAAGAAAAGCCCGATGCATTGCTTCCTACTATGGGTGGGCAAACAGCATTGAATTGTGCGTTAGATCTTGATCGTGAAGGCGTACTGGAAAAATTCAATGTAGAAATGATCGGTGCTTCTAAAGATGCTATCGATATGGCTGAAGATCGTCAGAAGTTTAAAGTGGCTATGGACGAGATTGGTCTAGAGTCTGCTAAATCGGCAGTTGCGCATAGCATTGAAGAAGCATTGCAAATTCAACCTCAAATAGGTTTCCCAACCATTATTCGTCCTTCATTTACGCTGGGCGGAAGTGGTGGTGGTATCGCATACAACATGGAAGAGTTCGAAACCATTGTTGCGCGTGGCTTAGATCTTTCTCCTACCACAGAAGTATTGTTAGAAGAGTCTTTGTTAGGTTGGAAAGAATACGAAATGGAAGTGGTACGTGATCATGCAGATAACTGCATTATCATTTGTGCGATAGAAAATTTTGACCCAATGGGTGTGCATACTGGTGACTCTATAACTGTTGCGCCAGCACAAACATTGACGGATAAAGAATATCAAATTATGCGTAATGCCTCGTTAGCAGTGCTGCGCAAAATTGGTGTTGATACCGGTGGCTCTAATGTTCAGTTTTCAGTGAACCCTAAAGATGGGCGCTTAATTGTCATTGAAATGAACCCGCGTGTTTCACGTTCATCTGCACTCGCTTCAAAAGCAACCGGCTTTCCAATTGCTAAAGTGGCGGCAAAACTTGCAGTGGGTTACACCTTGGATGAATTGGCTAACGAAATTACTGGTGGTGCAACACCAGCCTCGTTTGAGCCAAGCATTGATTACGTTGTGACTAAAATCCCACGTTTTGCGTTTGAGAAATTCCCACAAGCACCTGCAATTCTAGGCACACAAATGAAATCTGTTGGTGAAGTGATGGCCATAGGTCGTACCTTCCAAGAGTCATTCCAAAAAGCTTTGCGTGGTTTGGAAACAGGTATGGATGGACTTAATCCTGTTGTTGATAAAACCAATGCAGATTGGGAGCATGATTTAGATGAGCGTATTCTAGAGACGGGGCCAAGTCGCGTATGGTTTATTGCCGATGCCATGCGTCATGGTTATAGCGTTGAAAAATTATATGAAATGACTGCGGTTGATCCCTGGTTCTTAGTTCAAATGAAACAGTTGATTGAAATGGAGCAACATATTCAATCAAAAACACTAGACCAGATAGCGTCGCAAGAGTTATTCGAGATAAAACAGAAAGGATTTTCTGATCGGCGTATCGCACAATTAATTAAAGGTGAGACAGAAGCTAATGTACGCGCCTATCGATGGAAAAATTCTATTCGCCCTGTATATAAGCGAGTAGACACTTGTGCTGCAGAATTTTCTACTAGCACTGCGTATATGTATTCCACTTACGAAATTGAGTGCGAAGCACAAGTCACTGACAAGAAAAAGATTATGGTGTTAGGCGGTGGTCCCAACCGAATCGGGCAAGGTATCGAATTTGATTACTGTTGTGTGCATGCTGCGTTGGCAATGCGCGAAGATAGTTACGAAACTATTATGGTCAACTGTAATCCGGAAACAGTATCTACAGACTACGATACTTCAGATCGATTGTATTTTGATCCTCTTACGCTAGAAGATGTATTAGAGATCTGCGAATTAGAAAAACCGGTTGGTGTGATTGTTCAGTTTGGTGGGCAGACGCCGCTGAAATTGGCACGTGATCTAGAAGCTGCTGGTGTACCTATCATTGGTACTAGCCCAGATTCGATTGACTTAGCAGAAGATCGTGAACGCTTTCAAGAGTTGGTTACACAGTTAGAATTGTTGCAACCGCCAAATGCGACAGCGCGAAGTGCGGAAGAAGCGGTGCCGTTAGCCAATGAAATTGGTTATCCGTTAGTAGTAAGGCCTTCGTATGTATTAGGTGGGCGTGCAATGGAAATTGTGCATAACGATGATGACTTAATGCATTACATGACAACAGCCGTGTCTGTTTCCAATGATTCACCGGTATTGTTAGATCGTTTCTTGTCAGATGCAATTGAGATAGATGTTGATGCAATTTGCGATGGGAAAGATGTATTTATTGCAGGTGTGATGGAACATATTGAACAAGCAGGTATTCACTCAGGTGATTCGGCCTGTTCTTTGCCGCCACACACGCTTTCTCAAGAGTTGCAAGTTACGCTAAAAGAAATTACACATAAGCTAGCGTTTGGGCTTAACGTGATAGGTTTAATGAACATCCAGTATGCCGTTAAAGGTCAGGATGTATATTTGCTAGAAGTGAATCCAAGAGCTTCACGTACAGTGCCTTTTGTATCAAAAGCGATTGGCTTGCCATTAGCTAAAATTGCGGCTCGTTGTATGGCCGGCATGTCTTTGGCAGAACAGGGAATTAAGGCCGAAGTAGTACCTAAGCATTATTCTGTAAAAGAAGCAGTATTCCCATTCATGAAATTTGTTGGTGTGGATCCAATTCTTGGTCCAGAAATGAAATCGACTGGCGAAGTGATGGGAGTGGGTAGAACATTTGGTGAAGCATTTGCTAAATCACAGCTTGCTGCGGGTGTAGATCTCCCATTAGCTGGTAAGGTTTTTATTAGTGTGCGAGATACTGATAAAGAGCAAACGGCTAAGGTAGCTAAAGAGTTAACTCAGTTAGGCTTTGAGGTTGTGGCAACTGATGGCACTGCTGACTTTCTTGAATCAAAAAATATCTTATGCCAGCATGTGAATAAAGTAAGGCAAGGTCGACCGCATATTGTAGATATGATTATTGATCACAAGATTGATTTAATTATTAATACTACTGAAGGTAAGCAAGCGATCGCTGATTCCTACACGATTAGACGTAAAGCGTTACAGAAGAAAGTGTGCTATACGACTACTATTACAGGCGCATGGGCTTTGATTGAAGCAATAAAGCAAGGTTCTTCAAGCGATGTTTATCCGCTGCAAGACTTGCATGCACAATTAGCACATTGAGATTTAGATAAGAATTAATATGAATAAAGTACCTATCACAGCACGCGGCGCACAAAATTTACGTGATGAATTGAAGAGACTTAAGTCTGTTGATCGTCCTCGCGTGATTGAAGCTATTGCGACCGCGCGTGAACATGGTGATTTAAAAGAAAACGCTGAATACCATGCGGCACGCGAGCAACAAAGTTTTATTGAAGGTCGTATTCAGCACATTGATGGCATTATTTCTAATGCAGAAATAATCGATGTGGCTAAGTTAGATACTGGAGGCCGTATCGTGTTTGGTGCGACCGTCCACTTGGCCGAAGAAGAAACAGGCGATGAGGTTACTTATCAAATCGTCGGTGAAGATGAAGCGGATATTAAGCACAAGTTAATTTCAGTGACATCACCTATCGCGCGTGCATTAATTGGTAAGAGTGTCGGTGACATTGCAACAGTGATTGCGCCTGGCGGTGAAAAAGAATATGAAATATTAGATGTGCAGTATATCTAGCTTGAATAACCACCCTGTTATATAAATTAGTGGCGCGTAGTAAAAGTAGTTCTCGCTGGATTAGTCGACAAATGAAGGATCATTATGTCGCCAAAGCAAAAGCTGAAGGTTATCGATCTCGTGCAGTGTACAAGCTGCAAGAAATTGATACTAAATACCAAATTTTCCATCCCAATCAATTTATAGTCGACCTCGGTGCTGCGCCTGGCGCATGGTGCCAATATGTGACAAGAAATGTTGCAGGGACTTCAGGAAAAATCATTGGTCTTGATATATTGGAAATGGATCCCATTGAAGGTGTGTGTGTTATACAAGGAGACTTCACCGAGGACGAAACGCTAGATCAATTAGTAAGTTCGCTCAATAATCACCCGGTAGACCTTGTATTATCTGACATTGCCCCCAATATATCTGGTAACAAAGCCGTCGATCAGCCTAAATCAATGTATTTGGCTGAACTCGCGCTAGACTTTGCTAGACAACACCTTACAAACGGTGGCGTTTTTGCCGTTAAGTTATTCCAAGGTGAAGGATATGCACCATATATCCAAGAATTACGGTCTAGTTTTAAACATGTAGCGACTTTTAAGCCGCAAGCATCAAGAAAAGAAAGTAGAGAGATGTACGCAGTCGCTCGAGATTTCAAGTTATAGTAAGATCAGTTTCACAAGGAAGCAGTGTGCTCATTGAGGTGTGTTAAATGAATGATATGGTGAAGAATCTAATTTTATGGGCAGTCATAGTCGTTGTGCTTATGTCTGTCTTTAATAATTTTACAAAAACGACTAAGCAAACTGCTGAGTTATCGTACTCGCAATTTGTTGACGATATTCGTTCTGGTCAAATCAGGGAAGTGACTATTGAGGCGGATAACAGAACAATTCAAGGTTATAAGATGTCTGGTGAGAAGTTCACCGCATTTAATCCTAATGATACAAAGTTGGTTGATGAGCTATTGCAAAATAACGTTATCATCCAAACTAATCCTGGCCAGTCTCGTTCAATATTAGTTGATATCTTTATTAGCTGGTTCCCCATGTTGTTGTTAATCGGTGTGTGGATTTTCCTAATGCGTCAGATGCAAGGCGGTGGCGGTTCTCGCGGCGCGATGTCATTTGGTAAAAGTAAAGCGCGCTTAATGGGCGAAGATCAAATCAAAGTTACTTTTGCTGATGTTGCCGGCGTAGAAGAAGCTAAAGATGAAGTGTCTGAGTTAGTAGAATTCTTGCGCGATCCAAGCAAATTCCAAAAACTGGGTGGAAAAATTCCACGCGGTGTTCTGATGGTGGGTTCACCTGGTACCGGTAAAACATTATTAGCAAAAGCTATTGCGGGTGAAGCGAAAGTACCATTCTTTACCATTTCAGGTTCTGACTTTGTTGAAATGTTTGTTGGTGTTGGTGCTTCACGTGTACGTGATATGTTTGCACAAGCTAAGAAGCATGCGCCATGCATTATCTTTATCGATGAGATCGATGCAGTGGGTCGTCATCGTGGTGCCGGCTTAGGTGGCGGACATGATGAGCGTGAGCAAACACTAAACCAATTACTGGTTGAAATGGATGGCTTCGAGGGTAGTGAAGGTGTCATTGTGATTGCTGCCACTAACCGTCCTGATGTATTAGATCCTGCGTTATTAAGACCAGGACGTTTTGATCGTCAAGTGACAGTGCCATTGCCAGATTTGCGTGGCCGTGAGCAAATCTTGAAAGTGCACATGCGTAAAGTACCAATAGGTAAAGATGTACGTGCAGATTTGATTGCACGTGGAACACCAGGTTTCTCAGGTGCGGATTTAGCTAACCTAGTTAACGAGGCAGCATTATTTGCCGCACGCGGAGATAAGCGTAGCGTTGAAATGAATGAGTTTGAACGAGCAAAAGATAAAATCATTATGGGTGCTGAACGTAAGTCCATGGTGATGAGTGATGATGAAAAGAAACTCACGGCTTATCACGAAGCGGGCCATGCGATTGTTGGGCGACTTATGCCAGAACATGATCCTGTATATAAAGTCACAATCATTCCTCGTGGACGTGCATTAGGCGTGACCATGTTCCTGCCTGAGGAAGATCGATACAGCCACAGTAAGCAACGTTTGGAATGCCAAATTTCTACATTGTTTGGTGGCCGATTAGCGGAAGAAATTATCTTTGGTTCTGAAGCCGTGACAACAGGTGCATCGAACGATATTGAACGTGCGACTGATATTGCTCGAGGCATGGTAACGAAGTGGGGCTTGTCTGAAAAAATGGGGCCGCTTGCTTACAGTGAAGAAGAAGGTGAAGTTTTCTTGGGTCATTCGGTTGCGCAACGTAAGACAGTGTCGGATGAGACTGCTCATACTATCGATGGTGAAGTGAGAAAGATTATCGATTTTAACTATGATCGTGCTAAAACTATCCTAGTTGAGAATTTAGATAAACTTCATGTCATGGCGAAAGCACTCATCAAATATGAGACGATCGATGTCGATCAAATTAATGACATCATGGATGGTAAGACACCAAGAGCGCCTAAAGACTGGGAAGATGATGAGCCAGATCAAGGCGGTAGTGCGACTCCGGCCGATGTCGATGAGCCTGGTCCTATCGGAGGTCCAGCAAGTCTGCACTAAGTCAGAATTTTAACTATCAAATAAAACGGCTCGCTAATGCGGGCCGTTTTTATTTGTGTTGTGTAGATCACTGACGAGCTGTGTGGAAAACAGTATCTTAGCTGGGTAAAGTTAACTAATTATTCAAATAAACCTGGAATCAGGCATGAAAAGAAAATATTTCGGCACAGATGGAATTCGCGGTCGTGTAGGTGATGGCGTAATGACGCCCGAGTTCGTATTAAAGCTAGGCTGGGCAGCTGGTAAGGTGTTATGCGAAGAAGGTAATAACCTGATTCTTATAGGAAAAGATACGCGTATTTCAGGCTATATGCTTGAATCAGTGCTTGAAGCTGGTTTATCAGCAGCAGGGGTGAATAGCCGCTTGCTAGGGCCGATGCCGACACCGGCTATTGCCTACTTAACAAGAACATTGAGGGCTTCAGCGGGGATTGTTATTAGTGCGTCTCACAATCCATATTATGATAATGGTGTGAAATTCTTTTCTGCTGAAGGCGCAAAATTGCCTGATGATATTGAGATGCGTATCGAAGCTGAAATGGAAAAGCCGCTGACCACTGTCAGTTCAGACCAGCTAGGTAAAGTAGAACGAATTCGGGATGCTTCTGGTCGTTACATCGAATTTTGTAAAAGTACTATCAATACCAAAGTACGATTAAATGGGCTTAAATTGGTTGTTGATTGTGCTAATGGCGCAACCTATCACGTGGCGCCAAACGTATTTCGTGAATTAGGCGCTGAAGTCGTCACTATTGGTACCGAACCAAACGGTTTAAATATTAACCATATGTGTGGCGCCACAGACCCTAAAAAATTGCGCATGGCTGTGATTGAGCATCACGCCGACTTAGGCATTGCTATTGATGGTGACGGAGATCGTCTAATCATGGTGGATGAAAATGGTGAAGTGGTCGATGGTGACGAATTGCTTTATGTCATCGGCGCGGCTAGAAAACGTAAAAATAATTTAAGAGGTGGTGTGGTTGGGACGTTGATGTCTAACTTGGGTCTGGAGCATGCATTGCAACGCCAGAGCATTGAATTTATGCGTGCTGCAGTAGGAGACAGATATGTGCTTGAAATGCTTCAGCAGCAGGCTTGGGAATTAGGTGGAGAATCTTCTGGTCATATTATTTGCCTAGATAGAACGTCTACCGGAGACGCTATCGTGGCGGCCTTGCAAGTGCTTGAAGTGTTAGTTGATGAAGGCATTAACCTGCGTGAAGCCAAGCATGGCATGAGCAAATATCCGCAAACCTTAGTGAATGTGCCTATTAAGGAGAAAATTGATATTGCTAAATCTAAAGGTATCCAGCAAGCAGTCAGCGATGCTGAATCGCAATTAGCTGAAACCGGTAGAGTACTATTAAGGCCATCTGGTACAGAGCCACTAATCCGTGTCATGGTTGAAGGTGCGGATGCGCCTCAAGTGCGCACACTGGCAGAGCAGATTGCCTCTGCGGTCTCAGAAGAGTGCGCTGCATAGCGGGATGCTTTCAAGCTAATATAGCCGTCTTTTATTGTTCGTGATTGAATTTCTTATGCGCGCTAGGTAAGCTTGCGCGCTCTATTCTATCTAGTTGATTATATTGTATGCGTCGATCCATTGTAGCGGCAAATTGGAAGCTTAATGGCAGCCTTGAAATGGCTAAATCATTAGTCACAGCTATTGATGCGCATAGTAATGGCTTAGCGGGCGTGGATGCTGTTATTTGTCCTCCATTTCCCTATTTAAGTTATGTTGGCGGTCTAATGTCAGCAGGTAATATGTGTTTAGGCGCGCAGTCGGTAGCTGATCAACAAAGTGGTGCTTTTACCGGCGAAGTATCCGCCGAGATGGTTGCCGAGATGGGATGTCGCTATGCCATTGTCGGTCACTCAGAAAGACGTGAGTATTATGGTGAAACTGATGCTATTGTAGCCGCCAAGTTTTTACGTATTCAAACTGCGGGTCTAATTCCTATACTATGTGTAGGTGAAAGTTTAGAGCAGCGTGAACAAGGCATGATGCAAGACACTATTGTGCGCCAAGTGAGCGCAGTAGTGACTGAAGCAGGTATCGCCAACATGAAAAATGCAGTGTTGGCATATGAGCCAATTTGGGCGATAGGGACAGGTAAAACTGCCTCGCCAGAGCAAGCTCAGGAAGTGCATGCCATTATAAGATCAGAAATAACCAAACACTCCGCAGATGTCGCAGAAGGTTTGAGAATTCTTTATGGTGGTAGTGTGAAAGCAAATAATGCGGCTGAGCTATTTTCACAGCCGGATATTGATGGAGGCCTTATTGGTGGCGCCTCTTTGGATGCGGAACAATTTAATGCAATTGTTGCTGCAGGTTCTTCTAAATAGATTTATTACAAATACGGTAGTTACGAATGTTATATAGTATTTTGGTTTCAGTAGACGTACTTATTGCTGCAGGTTTAATCGGCTTAGTGTTATTGCAAAAAGGCGCGGGCGCAGCAGCTGGTGCAGCCTTTGGTGGCGGTGGAGGTGGCGGTGGTGCCTCTGGCTCAGTGTTTGGCGCAAAAGGTTCTTCATCTTTTATGACGCGAGCAACAGCACTTCTAGCGACAGCATTCTTCGTAAATAGCATCGTTCTCGCATACCTAGCAAGTAATCGTGATGTGGCTGAAAGTGTTATGCAATCTGTGACTCAAGAACAACAGATCGATATCCCTGAGACATCTTCTGATATTCCTAACGTGATTAACTTACCTGAAGGTGCATCGGCAGAAGAGATGCTCGACATTGTTAAAGAAGAGATCCAGAAGAAAGCAGATCAAGCTTCAGATATCCCAGATACTGCTGGAGAAGTGATGGATGAAGTCATGGAAAAATCTGAGCAAGCAATACCGTCTGATATACCTCAGTAATTTGATTAGGTTGCTTTCTGCAGCCTAAATGAAATAGCCGATGTGGTGGAATTGGTAGACACGCAGTCTTGAGGGGGCTGTGGCGAAAGCTGTGCCGGTTCGACTCCGGCCATCGGCACCAAGTCACATCCAGTGATGTTAAGAAAATCACTGGAACGTCATGTGACTTATGACACCAATCTGATTTAAACAGCTATCACGTAGTGATTCGACTTTTAACCCTTTGAATTCCATTAATAGCGCGCAATAGTCTTAAAACTGCGACATATAGTTTAATATCGCCTGGCGCGACTTTCTGAGTTTTATATAATCAATATATCCCTCCAAAATATATAGTTGGATATAAATTATCCAATATTGACCAATTTATCGTCCCATATAAATCGTCAATTTGTGTTCCCTTCAGCGGGGGCTTAATATCTGTATGCGGTCCATCAGGGTATACGGATCGCGGCATAATCGATGACTATAAAAACTATTACAGATATGCTTCAGAATTACGTTCCAATCCTTATATTTTTGGCCATTGCCTTAGTGATAGGTGTGGTGCCAATACTCGCCGGTATGCTGTTGAGTAAACGCGTACCCGAGGCAGCTAAAGACTCGCCATATGAATGTGGGTTTGAGGCATTCGAAGATTCACGCAGTCGATTTGATGTTCGTTATTATTTAGTTGCAATTTTATTTATTATTTTTGATCTGGAAATCGCTTTTCTATTTCCTTGGGCAGTCGCACTGCGCGATATAGGCATTCCAGGTTTATTAGCAATGGCATTCTTTCTTACCATTCTTATTATAGGATTCATTTACGAATGGAAAAAAGGTGCGCTTAATTGGGATTAATAAAGTCACGCGTGGAGAGAAATGGATACTGAGCAAATAATGCAGCAAGGGTTTGCTGTGGGAAAACTTGATGACTTGGTTAACTGGGCTCGTACGGGTTCATTGTGGCCAATGACGTTCGGGCTTGCCTGTTGTGCGGTAGAAATGATGCACGCAGGGGCTTCTCGTTATGACTTAGATCGTTTTGGTGTTGTGTTTAGACCTAGTCCAAGACAATCAGATGTGATGATTGTTGCAGGAACACTTGTAAATAAAATGGCACCTGCGTTACGCAAAGTTTATGACCAGATGCCAGAACCAAAGTGGGTGATCTCGATGGGCTCATGCGCTAATGGCGGTGGTTATTATCATTATTCATATTCTGTAGTACGTGGCTGTGATCGTATTGTGCCGGTTGATATTTATGTGCCGGGTTGTCCACCGACAGCTGAAGCACTGATGTATGGAGTATTGCAATTGCAAAACAAAATACGTCGTAGCAATTCTATTTCGCGCTAACAAACAAATACTTTATGAGCCAGACAGATACATTTCAATCGGCCCTGCGCGAACTTGCTGAAAAAGAGCAGTGCCAGCTTGAATTGGATAGAAATGAATTTACTCTAACAATAAAAACCGAGCAGGCAATTTCAATATTTACACTGCTGCGTGATAAACCAGGCTTTCAGTTTGATCAATTAATGGATGTGGCTGGAGTCGATTATTTGGAATATGGCAAAACCGAATGGAAAACAAAACAAGCGACAGGTTCCGGGTTTAGTCGCGGTGTTGCTAACAATACATTCGGGCGATTTACATTTGATAATAATCCTATCGATGATGAAATGCAGGCACCGCGTTTTGCAGCGGTGTATCACTTGCAATCGGTCATCAATAATCAACGTTTACGGGTAAAAATCTTTTGCCAGGATAATGAAATGCCAATGGTTAATTCTGTATGTTCAATATGGAGTTGTGCTAATTGGTATGAGCGTGAAGCATTCGACTTGTATGGAATAGTATTTGACGGACATCCAGATATGCGCAGATTGCTAACTGACTATGGTTTTGTTGGTCACCCGCTGCGTAAAGATTTTCCTTTGGTAGGTCATGTCGAAGTGCGATATGAGCCATCCAAGCAAAGAGTCATCTATGAGCCTGTTTCAATTGAGCCCCGTGTACTCGTGCCTAAAGTGATACGTGAAGATACTCGCTATTCAGACAGCCAAAAACCTAATGCGGAAGATTCTTAACCATGGCTGAAATACGTAATTATACAATGAACTTTGGTCCGCAGCATCCAGCGGCACATGGTGTGTTGCGTTTGATTCTAGAATTAGACGGAGAGGTGATTGAACGTGCTGATCCTCATGTGGGTTTGCTGCATCGAGGCACAGAAAAGTTAGCCGAGAGTAAACCTTACAATCAAAGTATTGGTTATATGGATAGACTCGATTATGTATCCATGATGTGTAACGAGCATGGCTATGTTTTAGCAATTGAAAAATTACTTGGCATTGAAGCACCAGAGCGTGCGCAATACATACGCGTTATGTTTGATGAGATCACTAGAATCTTAAATCATCTTTTATGGTTGGGTGCTCACGCACTTGATGTAGGTGCGATGTCTATGTTCTTGTATGCATTCAGAGAGCGTGAAGACTTGATGGATTGCTACGAAGCAGTGTCAGGTGCGCGTATGCATGCTACTTATTATCGTCCAGGCGGTGTGTATCGAGATTTGCCTGACACTATGCCTCAGTATGCAACCTCTAAATGGCGTAATGATAAAGATGTTAATAAGTTAAACGAAGAAAGATCAGGAACGTTGTTGGACTTTATCGATTCATTCACAAGCCGGTTTCCTGCTTGTGTTGATGAATACGAAACATTGCTAACAGATAATCGAATTTGGAAACAGCGCACCGTCAATATTGGTATTGTATCACCTGAGCGAGCATTGCAACTTGGTTTTACAGGGCCAATGTTAAGAGGCTCAGGAGTAGAATGGGATTTGCGACGTAAGCAGCCCTATGAAGTCTATGACAAGATGGATTTCTTTATTCCTATTGGCGTGAATGGCGATTGTTATGATCGGTATTTAGTGCGCATAGAAGAAATGCGTCAGTCCAATGAAATAATAAAACAATGTTCTGAGTGGTTAAGAAATAATAAGGGTCCTGTGATGTTAGATGATCACAAAGTGACACCACCACCACGCGCGGATATGAAAGATGATATGGAAGCGTTAATTCATCACTTCAAATTATTTACCGAAGGATATTGTTTGCCACCAGGTGAAGTGTATACCGCCATCGAACATCCTAAAGGTGAGTTTGGTGTTTACCTGGTATCGGACGGTGCGAATAAACCTTATCGTTTGAAAATTAGAGCACCCGGTTTTGCTCATCTAGCAGCATTAGATGAAATGGTTAAAGGCCATATGATTGCTGATGTAGTGGCAGTGATTGGTACTCAAGATATAGTGTTTGGTGAAATAGATAGATAGCACTATGGATAAAACAATACAAAAAGAATTATCAGCAGAAGTGCAACAGCAGGTTACTGACTGGTTACAGCGCTTTCCAGATGATCAAAAACAATCTGCAGTGTTAGGAGGTTTGCATGCCATTCAACATGAGTACAGTTACTTGCCTGTAGCACAGATGGATGCATTATCAGAAAGATTAGAGATGCCCGCTATAGCGGTATATGAGGTTGCATCTTTTTATTCCATGTTTGAGCTTGAGCCAGTTGGCAAACACACTATTGCAGTGTGCACTAACTTGTCTTGTATGTTGCGTGGTGGCGAACAGGTGCTGAGTTACTTAGAAGACAAGTTAAATATTAAATGTGGTCAAAGCACGCCGGATGGTAAATACTATTTAAAGCGAGAAGAAGAGTGTTTGGCAGGTTGTTGTGGCGCACCCATGATGCAAATCAATCACGTCTATTATGAAAATTTAACAGAAGCCAAAGTCGATGAGATTTTGCAGGCATTGGATTAACTGATGGACGACGTCGTATACCAAACTCGTAATTTATCTGAGCCGTGGTCGCTTGAGACTTATAAGCAAGTCGGTGGTTATCAGGCATTAGAAAAAATACTACGCGAAAAAATTTCACCTGAAGATGTTATTCAGTTAGTCAAAGCGTCTGGCTTGCGCGGTCGTGGAGGGGCAGGTTTCCCAACTGGTCTGAAGTGGAGCTTCATGCCTAAGAACACTGGTAAGCCAACATACATAGTATGTAATTCAGATGAGTCTGAACCAGGCACATGTAAAGATCGCGACATACTGCGTTTTAATCCGCATTCATTAGTTGAAGGGATGATTATTGCTGGTTATGCCATCGGAGCTACAGCAGGTTACAACTATATGCGTGGCGAATTTATGGATGAGCCTTACAAGCGCTTTAAGCAAGCGTTGGCTGAAGCTTATGAGCAAGGTTATTTAGGTAAAAACATTTTAGACTCTGATTTCGATTATGAATTATATGATGTGTTGGGTGCAGGTGCTTATATCTGTGGTGAAGAAACTGCACTATTAGAATCGTTAGAGGGTAAGAAAGGTTTACCAAGATTTAAGCCTCCATTTCCTGCGGCGTTTGGTTTGTACGGCTGCCCAACAACAATCAATAACACTGAAAGCTTAGCCTCTGTGCCTTCTATTATTCATAAAGGTTCAGAATGGTTTGCTGAGTTAGGTATTCCGAACAATGGTGGAGTGAAGTGTTTTTCTGTCTCCGGACATATTGCTAAGCCTGGTAACTTTGAAGTTCCATTGGGTACACCCTTTAGTGAATTGTTAACAATGGCAGGTGGTGTTTGGCAAAATAGAAAACTTAAAGCTGTTATTCCTGGCGGATCTTCGGTGCCAGTCGTGCCCGGCGAAATTATGATGCAAACCAATATGGACTACGACTCAATTGCTGCGGTTGGTTCTTATCTTGGGTCAGGTGCCGTTGTAGTGATGGATGACGCGACTGATATGGTTCAAGTATTACGACGCATTTCGCGGTTCTATTTTTCTGAATCTTGTGGTCAGTGTACGCCATGCAGAGAAGGGACAGGCTGGCTATATAGAATGTTAACCAGAATAGTTAATGGCGAAGGTAAGTTGGCTGATATCGATACACTTGATGATGTCGCCGGCAAAATCAAAGGCAGAACTATATGTGCCTTAGGTGATGCGGCAGCAATGCCTGTGCAGAGTTTTATTCAGCATTATCGTGAAGAGTTTGTTCATTATGTGAAGCATGGTCACAGTATGGTCGCTAAACAAGAAGATGCGGCGTAACGGTTATGACTGATCAGAGCCAACAAGACCTAGTGACGATCACCATTGATGGCGTCGAAGTGCAAGCGCCACGTAACGCGATGCTAATAGAAGTGGCGGATCAGGCGGGTGTGAGCATTCCAAGATTTTGTTATCACAAGCACCTATCTGTCGCAGCCAACTGTCGCATGTGTATGGTCGAAGTTGAAAAAGCACCAAAGCCATTACCTGCTTGTGCAACACCAGTGAGTGATGGCATGAAAGTGTTTACTCGTTCTGAATTAGCGTTGGATGCGCAAAAAGGCACCATGGAATTCTTGCTGATTAACCACCCTTTGGATTGTCCTGTGTGTGATCAAGGTGGTGAGTGTGAATTGCAAGATGTTGCGATGGGCTATGGCGGAGATGTTAGTCGCTTCAATGAAAGAAAGCGCGTAGTGCGCGATAAGAATATTGGGCCGCTAGTCTCAACCGATATGACACGTTGTATACATTGCACGCGTTGTGTTCGATTTGGCACAGAGATCGCTGGTGTAAGTGAGCTTGGTGCAACAGGTCGTGGCGAATTTATGGAAATTGGTACTTATGTAGAAAAATCTCTGTCTTCTGAATTATCTGGCAATGTAATAGATCTTTGTCCTGTCGGCGCACTTAATGCTAAGCCTTCACGTATGAAAGCACGCGCATGGGAGATGGTCGAGCACAGTAATATCAGTGCGCATGATTCATTCGGCTCAAACTTAATAATGCATACATTGCGTAATGAAGTCATACGCGTAGTCCCGCAAGAAAATCCTGATGTAAATGAGACCTGGATTTCTGATCGAGATCGTTTCAGTTATGAAGGTATATATAGTGATAATCGACTAACTCATGTGATGCATAAAAACACCAGTGAATGGGAAAAGTCGAATTGGTCAGAAGCGTTACACACTATCGCGGAAACGTTGAAACAATATGAGGCTGAAGATGTTGGGTTCTTGGTGAGTCCAAATCAAAGCAATGAAGAAATATATCTAACTCAAAAACTCGCGCGTGCATTGAGTGTTAATAATATTGATCACCGAGTTAATCAAATTGATTTTGAACATGATCATGCAGATCCAGCGTTTCCTTGGTTAGGGCAAAATATTGCAGACTTGGAAAAACAAGATGTGATTTTAATTGTTGGTTCAGATTTGCGTAGCGAACAGCCTATGCTTGCACATAGAGTGCGTAAAGCCAGTGCGCGTGGCGCAAAAGTGTTTGTGGTTAATCCACATCATTGTGAATTCCATATGAACTTGTCTAGTCACGTTGTGGTTAAACCACAAGACTGGTTGGAAAGCTTGGTTAGCTTGTTAGCGGGATTAAATAATAATTCCGAGCTGAAGGCCCCTAACGAATGGCAAACATTATTATCGAGTGCCAAGGTCGATGATGATATGGCAGGCATTGCCAAAGCATTGTTGAATAAAGAAAACACCAGTGTGTTGGTGGGTAGCTTAATGCGGAGCCATTACGAGTACTCAAGTTTGAGAGCTATTTCATTTTCGCTGGCGCAATTATCAGGGTCATGTTTTGGTTATGTGTCAACAGCATCAAATGCTAGCGGCGCTTCGCTGCTAGGCGCATTGCCACATAGAGAGGTAATGTCTAAAGCGATTGATGAGCCAGGGATGAATTATCAGCAAATGATTCAAACGCCTAGAAAAGTATTTGTATTAATTGGGCTTGAGCCAGAATGGGATTGTGCATTACCCGCACAAACGTTGAAAGCACTTGAGCAAGCAGAAGTAGTGATTGCGATTAACTCGTTTATGACGGAAGCCATGCAAGAGTATTGCGATTGGATGTTGCCGATTAAGTGCTACGCAGAAGCGGAAGGCACTAAGATCAATATAGAAGGAAGATGGCAAGCTTACTCCAATGTGGTTGATGCTGAAGTAGAAGTAAAGGATGGTTGGAAAATTCTACGTATGTTAGGTGCAGAGTTACAACTCGATGGGTTTGATTATGTTGACATTAATGATGTTCGCAAGGAAATCTCTCAACAATTAAATGAATCTTTTGAGTTCAGTAACGAATTGTCTTCAATGCCTAATATAGAGCTCAAGCATTGGGAGCCTGACATAGTATTTAGTACGGGTGCGGCACCCATTTATACAGTCGATGCGATTGTTAGAAATGCCAGTTCTTTAAAGCAAGCTCAAGATCTAGATGAGTCTGTGGTGATGGTGAATGCCACTGATGTTGAAAAGTATGGGTTGCTAGAAGGTAAGTGGGTCAAAGTCTCGCAAGGAGAAGACAGCAGTATATTCAAGTGTGTAGTGAATAACGATATTTTACCCGGCACCGTGCATATTCCAACAGGCCTGCCTAGGAGCGAGAAGCTTGGCAGTGCGTATGCAGTTGTAGAACTTAAAAACTTATCGGTGGCTTAGCAATGATGTCTTATTGGTATGCCATCCCTGAGTTGTATAGAGATTTGTTTATTACATCTGTGCTGGTGGTGGTTTTTCTTTTAGTGTTGATGGGTGCGGTTGCCTATGTCACGTTTGCAGAACGAAAAATAATAGGTTACATACAAGTTCGTATTGGTCCGAATCGTGTGGGACCTAGGGGTTGGTTGCAACCTATTGCCGATGCGTTGAAGTTGTTAACTAAGGAAATGATTCTTCCTAGGAAATCTAGTCATTTCTTATTCCGAGTGGCACCGGTGCTGTCAATTGTTCCTGCCTTGGGTGCATGGGCAGTGATTCCATTCACTGAAGGTGTTCAATTTTCAGATATTAATGCCGGATTGCTGTATGTACTTGCACTAACATCAATGGGTGTCTATGGCGTGATCGTGGCTGGTTGGGCATCCAATTCAAAGTATGCGCTGTTAGGTGCTTTGCGTTCTGCGGCACAGATAGTCTCATATGAAATTGCTATGGGATTTGCCTTGGTTGGAGTGTTGATGGCCAGTGGCAGTTTGAATCTCACGGACATTGTTAATGAGCAAAGTGGTGGTATCACTCATTGGTATTGGTTGCCATTATTTCCTTTATTTATCGTGTATTTGATTTCTGGTGTTGCTGAAACTAACCGTGCTCCATTTGATGTTGCCGAAGGCGAATCAGAGATTGTTGCTGGGTTTCATGTAGAATATTCCGGCATGGGATTTGCGGTGTTCTTTCTTGCTGAATATGCGAACATTATTTTAATCTCTGCGTTAACCGCTTTGCTTTTCATGGGAGGTTGGCTGAGTCCTTTTGAAGGTTACGCAGCATTGCTTTCTATTCCTTACATTGGTGTTCATTTATTTGAATTCTTTTCCTTGCTGTTGAAGATTCCATTTGTAGATGTGTTATTGGGTGCAGGCCCGCATTGGTTCTTGATAAAGACATCATTCTTTATTTTCTGTTTCTTGTGGTTCCGTGCCACTTTTCCGCGTTATCGCTATGACCAAATTATGCGCTTGGGCTGGAAGGTGTTAATACCAGTGACATTGGTTTGGATATTTGTCGAAGGTGTGGCAATTGCGATGCAAGTTGGGCCTTGGTTTGACTAGATGATTTTATTAATAAACATAAACAGATGTGAGTGGCTTAGCCATGTCTCTATTTGTAAGCAATACTCGCTTGCATATGTGGTTCGATTAACTACATTTGTGCAACTGCGAATGACTAGGAAATTATATCGATGATACATTTTCTTAAAAGCTTTTCTCTGTGGGAATTGTTAAAAGGCTTGTCTTTAACTGGCAAAAAGCTGGGCGCAAAGAAAATAACTATTCAGTATCCAGAAGAAAAAACACCGCAGTCTCCTCGTTTTCGTGGACTGCATGCATTAAGGCGTTATCCCAGTGGGGAAGAGCGCTGTATCGGTTGCAAATTATGCGAAGCGGTATGTCCTGCGCTAGCGATTACCATCGATACAGAAGAGCGTGACGATGGCACAAGAAGGACAACGCGTTACGATATTGATTTATTTAAATGTATTTACTGTGGATTCTGTGAAGAAGCTTGTCCTGTGGATGCAGTTGTAGAAACAAGAAACTTTGAATATCACTTTGAGAATAGAGGTGAGCAAATCATGAAAAAAGAAGATTTGCTAGCAATTGGAGATAAGTATGAAGAACAAATTGCCCAAGACCGTGAAACCGATGCAGTGTATCGCTAATAATGTTGCTTAATTGATATGTCATTTGAATTAATCATATTTTACTTCTTCTCAGCCATCATGGTGGCGGCTGCGTTGCGTATGATTACAGCAAAAAATCCAGTGTACTCAATATTGAGTTTAGTATTGGTATTTTTCACGTCGTCAGCAATATGGTTACTGCTTGAAGCAGAGTTTTTAGCAATAACTTTAGTGCTGGTTTATGTTGGGGCAGTGATGGTGTTGTTTTTATTCGTGGTGATGATGCTGAATATCAACATCGCGCAAATGCGCGAAGGCTTTGTAAGATTTATGCCTGTTGCGATCGTGGTGTCTTTGATAATGATTGCTGAATTAGTGTTAGTAGTTGTCTCTAAAGAACTCAGCTTTGAGCGCGAATCTAATTTTGTTTCAGAGATGGGTAATACACATGCTTTGGGTCAAATACTCTATACTGATTACCTGTTGCCATTTGAAACCGCGGCTGTAATTTTGTTGGTTGCGATTGTTGCAGCAATTGTCCTGACGTTGCGCCATCGTGTTCAAACTCAATCCCAAAATCCTGCTGAGCAAGTTAAAGTTAAAGCTAAAGATAGAATGCGCATTGTATCTTTGCCTAGCGAAGACGAGAAAAAATACTGAGTGGCATAGATATGATTACAATCACACATTTTTTAGTGCTCGGGGCAATTTTATTTTCTCTCGCGGTGGCTGGCATATTCATGAATCGTAAGAATTTAATTGTCTTGTTAATGTCAATTGAATTGATGTTGTTAGCAGTCAATATGAATTTTATTGCTTTCTCTTATTATCTGAATGATTTGGCTGGGCAAGTATTCGTATTCTTTATACTGACAGTAGCGGCTGCCGAGGCGGCAATTGGATTGGCAATACTTGTCGTAGTGTTCCGTAATCGTGGAACAATTAATGTGCAAGACCTTGATGAGATGAAAGGCTAGCACATGTCTATTTTGCAATTATGTTTAATCACTGTACTTGCACCTTTGTTTGGTTCGGTAGTGGTTGGCTTGTTTGGAAAATGGTTGACGAGGGCTCATGCGCACTTAATTACCATAGGAGGCGTGGCGCTCGCATTGGTGGCATCAGGGGTAATTTTTTATCAATTACTGCAAACTGAATTTGCACCGCAAAACTTTTCTGTCTATGAGTGGGCGACAATAGGAGGTTTTTCCTTAGGGATTGGGTTCTTAATTGATTCGCTGACAGTCACTATGATGTTAGTAGTGACTTCTGTCTCGTTGATGGTACATGTTTATACCATTGGTTATATGCATGAAGATCCTGGGTATAAACGTTTCTTTAGTTATATCTCGCTATTTACTTTTTCTATGCTCATGCTGGTAATGTCGAATAACTTTTTACAGTTATTTTTTGGCTGGGAAGCAGTGGGATTAGTTTCATATCTGCTTATTGGTTTTTGGTATACACGTCCCTCGGCCATTTTGGCAAACATCAAAGCGTTCTTGGTAAACAGAGTAGGAGACTTTGGTTTCTTGTTAGGCATTGCAGCGATTGCTGTATCAACTTCAAGTTTAGACTATGCGCAGGTGTTTGCCGCAGCGCCTGGTTTGGTGGATTCGACACTGACAATAACAAATTCACTAGAAGTGCCACTGCTAACATTTATATGCATTGCATTATTTGTCGGTGCCATGGGTAAATCGGCTCAAGTACCGTTGCATGTATGGTTGCCAGATTCAATGGAAGGTCCAACCCCTATTTCAGCATTGATTCACGCAGCAACCATGGTTACTGCTGGTATCTTTATGGTTGCACGCATGTCGCCATTGTTTGAGTTAAGCGAAACAGCGTTGCTATTTATTATGTTCGTCGGCGCAATCACTGCCTTCTTCATGGGTTTAGTGGCAATGGTGCAAGATGACATTAAAAAAGTGGTCGCTTATTCCACGTTGTCCCAATTAGGTTACATGACGGTGGCGTTAGGTGTATCTGCTTACTCTTTGGCTATCTTTCATCTTTATACGCATGCATTTTTTAAAGCGTTGTTATTTTTAGCCGCA
The DNA here is from genome assembly GCA_938074525.1 of uncultured Gammaproteobacteria bacterium. Lineage (GTDB taxonomy): Bacteria > Pseudomonadota > Gammaproteobacteria > UBA4575 > UBA4575 > UBA1858. The sequence goes on along the minus strand of CALJEX010000004.1, from coordinate 3,900 downwards.
GGTTCCGTGATTATTGCCATGCATCATGAGCAGGATATACGCAAGATGGGTGGTCTGTGGAAACGCATGCCAATTACCTATGCGACATCATTAATTGGTACTTTAGCGTTGATTGGGTTCCCTGCGTTCTCAGGATTCTTTTCTAAGGAATCGATTATTGAAGCGGTGCACCTGTCTGAGTTGCCAGGCGCGCATTATGTATATTGGATGGTTTTATCAGGCGTTTTCATTACAGCATTTTATTCGCTGCGATTATTCTTCTTAGTATTCCACGGTAAGCCGCGTATGAGTGATGAAACTTATTCGCACGTGCATGAAACGCCTAAAGTGGTCACAGTACCGTTAATAATATTGGCTATCTGTAGCGTGGTTGCAGGATACGCAATTGAACCAATGATCTATGGTGATTTCTTTGCAGCGTCCATCCACGTTAGTGAACATCATGGCGTTATGGAGAAGATGGCAGACCATTTTCATGGTGTTCAAGCAATGATTACACATGGTTTTGTAGCGCATGCATTTTACTTGTTGCTGGCTGGCGTGGCATTAGCTTGGTTGTGTTATTTGTTAGTGCCTAGTATTCCGAAATTATTAGCCCCTGTATTTATTATCCCTAATTATATTCTCACTAGAAAGTATGGGTTTGACTGGTTGTATATAAAGGGTTTTGCTCGCTTAGGTGTAGGTATTGGTAAAGCTGCCTCTGCGCTGGGTGATCGTATATTAATTGATGGATTGATGGTAAACGGGACTGCAAACATAGTTAAAGGTGTATCAATGCAGTTGCGTAAAATTCAGAGTGGATATTTATACCAATATGCTTTTGCAATGATTATCGGTTTGCTTGGGCTATTAACATTCTTTTATTTTCAGATCTAAGCGCACATGGATATACCTATTCTCAGTTTGTTAATTTGGATGCCGGTTTTTGCCGCTATCCTGATTATGTTGATGGGCCGAGAAATTGGCGAGGGAATGAAGTGGTTTGCCTTGGTAGTTTCTATCGCTGAAATGATTCTTGCTGTGCTGCTTATTTCCAAGTCTCATATTAGCTCGCAAATGCAATTTGTTGAAAAACATAGCTGGATCGAATCGTTCGATATTTATTATGCGTTAGGTGCAGATGCAATTTCGATTACCTTAATTGCGTTAACCGTATTCATGACCTTGTTAGTTGTGATTGCTAGTTGGACTAATATAAAACACCAAATCCATAACTATCTTGCTGCTTTTTTGCTGCTTGAAGGGTTAATGGTAGGTGTGTTCTGTGCTTTGGACGCTATGTTGTTTTATGTGTTCTTTGAAGCCATGTTGATTCCAATGTTCCTGATTATCGGAATATGGGGCGGGCCAAGACGTGTATACGCAACCATCAAATTCTTCTTGTATACCTTTTTCGGTTCGGTGTTCATGTTGATTGCATTGCTATATCTATATTCGCAAACAAACACCTTTGAGATTGCTCAGTTATCTGGTGCGGCTATTCCTTTGAATGTGCAAATACCAATCTTTTTAGCCTTCTTGATTGCGTTTGCAGTCAAAGTGCCTATGTGGCCAGTGCATACATGGTTGCCTGATGCCCACGTGGAAGCGCCTACCGGAGGTTCAGTCATACTGGCCGCAATTATGTTGAAAATTGGTGGCTATGGATTCTTGCGTTTTAATCTCCCGATAACACCTGATGCAAGTCGTGAATTGGATTGGTTGCTAATCGCGATGTCATTAATCGCCATTGTGTATATTGGTTTTGTCGCCTTGGCACAAAAAGACATGAAGAAACTGATTGCCTACTCTTCAATAGCGCATATGGGATTTGTCACATTAGGCTTCTTTGTTATTTATCAAATTAGTGCTGGCAATACTGATTTTCAAATGTTGGCATTGCAAGGCGGCATGGTTCAAATGATTTCGCATGGTTTTATTTCTGGTGCGTTGTTTTTATGTGTGGGTGTTCTCTACAACCGTATGCATTCGCGCAATATAGATGACTATCAAGGCGTGGTGAATAGCATGCCAGTATTTTCGGCATTGATGGTGCTGTTTGCGATGGCTAATTCAGGTTTGCCAGGGACGTCTGGTTTTGTTGGAGAATTCATGGTGATCGTAGCAAGTTTTGATGCCAGCTTATGGTATGCCGCACTGGCTGCGATAACTTTGATTGTTGGTGCAGCGTATTCCCTATGGTTAGTAAAGCGTGTCATTTTTGGAGAAGTGTTAAATGACTCGGTGGCCGCATTGCAAGATGTGACGACACGCGAATTTTCAATATTAATAATATTGGCGTTAATGGTGATTGCGTTAGGGGTTTGGCCTGCGCCTTTAGTGGAGTATCTACAACCTTCGTTGGAAAGAGTTTTGAATCTGGCATTGGTGACAAAGGTTTAATGACATGCAAGTAGAAACGATGATTTTTGATTACATGATGGCGGTGCCAGAAATCGTATTGTTATTGGGTGCATGCCTGGTATTGCTAGTAGGTGCGTTTAGCTCAGCTCAAAGTCACTGGACGTTTGGGTTAACCCAAGCTGTGTTATTAGCGACACTATATTTATGTGTGCAACCGTTTACAGGCCAGGCGATAGAGTTATTTAATGATTTTTATATAGTAGATGATTTGTCAGTGTTGGCTAAGTCATCCATGTGCGCGTTTATGATGGTAGTAGTGCTGTATTCGCGTGGCTATATAAATACACATCTATTCCCGCGTGGTGAGTATTATGCATTATCTTTGTTCTCTTTATTAGGGATGATGTTAATCAGTTCTGCCAATCACTTGTTGATGGTGTACTTGGGCTTAGAATTACTTTCGTTATCAATGTATGCCTTAGTGGCGATGAATAGAGATGACTCTGTTAGTTCGGAAGCCGCGATAAAATATTTCGTATTAGGTGCAATCGCATCAGGTTTCTTGTTGTATGGGATTTCATTGATCTACGGGTTGACTGGTACGTTATATTTGTCTGAGCTCAGTGTGGAAAATGAAATGGGCCTAGGGATTATCGCTGCGGTTATTTTTGTCGTGATTGGGCTAGCCTTTAAACTTGGTGCAGTGCCTTTTCATATGTGGTTACCAGATGTGTATCAGGGCGCACCATTGCCAGTCACATTGTTAATTGCTAGCGTGCCTAAAATTGCGGGATTGTTATTAGCATTGAGACTGCTTATGGATGGTTTGCAATTTATGCATGAATATTGGCAACAATCCTTGATAGTGTTGGCGTTATTATCGCTGGTAGTCGGTAATATTATTGCTATTGCTCAGACCAATCTAAGGCGAATGTTGGGTTATTCCACAATTGGCCATGTTGGTTACATATTATTGGGTTTGTTGATAGGAGATAGCACTGGCTACTCTGCGGCACTATTTTATACCCTTACCTACGCGTTAATGAGTTCAGCAGTGTTTGGTATCTTGCTATGTGCAGAAAGAATGAATTATGGCTTAGAGAATTTAGATGATCTGAAAGGATTATCTAAAGCCTATCCCTGGTTAGCATTTTTAATGTTGTTACTAATGTTCTCAATGGCGGGAATTCCAATGACAGTAGGTTTCTATGCCAAGCTAAATATACTTCAAGCATTAGTTGCAGATGGCGGAATAGGGTTGGCTATAGTGGCTGTGGTTTCCTCTGTAATAGGCGCGTTCTATTATCTGCGCGTGATTAAACTTATGTATTTTGAAGAAGGAGAGGCTATCCAGAGAGAAGTGATGCCTACCGTGCATATCTCTGTATTGAGCATCCACTCTCTATCCGTGGTTGGGTTATTTCTATTTCCACAGGTATTAATTGTATTATGCCGGCAGGCAATAGGTTGATCGGAAAGTATTCGTTTTTTTACTACCTTGAAATATCACGCTTAGCTGCGTACACTCGCTCGCTCAGATTGACTCGGGATAAG
>CALJEX010000003.1 GCA_938074525.1 uncultured Gammaproteobacteria bacterium | reverse complement strand
GATACAATTGATACAACATCCAAACCAACCATGAAAGAAAGATTAAGCTGATGCTATTGATAGCGAATGATGCAGTATTCATATTATCGATAAAATGGTTAAGCTAATGAGTTGCCACTAAACGGTGGCCCGGGCTAAATGCCTCGATAAGCGTTCTATATCTTTCGAACATTAACAGTTCTTATACACCACCGAAACCACTTTAAATCAGCCACTCTGACGTACAATACTTCTTGAGTGATTTCGACTTTAAGTTAGTAATCTAATGAAATCACTATAAAATCAATAAATAACTATGACAGTTGTTGTAATGAGATAAGTCTAGATATTATTTGTGTATTGGCTGGATTCCCGCCTCTGCGGGAATAACGTTTGAGTAAACAAGAAGAGCTTTTACATAGTTAACACTACCATCATCCCAAACTTTTGCTCAGGAATGATAGTAGTTAGCTAGATCTACTTTGGAAGATACAAAGCGAATGCCTTATTCTAATTAGATGTCACGTTTAAATTCGTTTTTGAATTGCTGTTTAAATTCTGCAACAGAGAAAGAATGATTTTGAGTGCCATGATGTTGAATTTTAATTGCACCTAGTAGGGATGCGATACGACAGGTTGTTTCCCAATCCATATCGTTCATGATGCCGTAGATTAGTCCTGCACGGTATGCATCACCACAACCGGTTGGATCTTTAAGTTCATCGACTGCCACTACAGGAATGCTGATTTTCTTTCCGCCTGAGTAAACAGTTGAACCTTCAGCGCCGCGGGTAACAATTAATGCTTGTACGCGTTCAGCAATTTCACCTTCTGATAAGCCTGTACGGTCCTGCATGAGTTGTGACTCGTAGTCATTAACCGTGACATAACTTGCTTGATCAACGAACGACTTCAAATCATCACCATCAAACATGGGCAAGCCCTGGCCTGGATCAAATATGAATGGAATATTAGCGCTGGCAAATTGCTCTGCATGTTGAATCATTGCATCGCGACCATCCGGAGAAATTAACCCCAAGCTAATACCATCATTGGTTGGGATTTTTGCTGTATGAGCAAAATTCATAGCGCCCGGGTGAAATGCGGTTATTTGATTATCATCTAAATCAGTAGTGATAAATGCTTGAGCCGTATACGAATCATCTATCTGCTTAATATAGTCTTGACTGACACCTGTTTTCTTCATCCATTCAGCATAAGGCGCGAAGTCACTACCCGCTGTCCCCATTGGTTTACCCTTGCCTTCTAGCAAATGTAAATTATAGGCGATGTTACCTGCGGTGCCACCAAACTCACGACGCATGTCAGGCACTAGGAAACACACATTCAACATATGTACTTTATCCGGCAGGATGTGATTTTTAAATTGATCTTGAAAGACCATGATGTTGTCGTATGCAAACGAACCACAGATAAGTGCCGTCATATTTTAATTCCCTATTTTTTTGATTTGAATTTTATTGAAGTTTTTAATTAATTACTGCTTTTGCAGCATGAGTGCTTTTATACCATTTCGACTAGATTCCCACCTTGGCGGGAAGGACGCTGTTTCAACTACTTTATTTAGAATGCTTAGTTTAAGCCATTTCGACCATTTCAAAGTCATCTTTAATCGCGCCACACTCAGGGCATTGCCAATTCATAGGGATATCATCCCATTTTGTACCTGGTTCGATGCCATCATCAGGCGCACCTTTTTCTTCATCGTAAATCCAGCCACAAATAACACACATATATTTCTTGTACACGTCAAACTCCTCTCCCTTAAGCTAGTTTAGTTAAGCCGTATCCTTACTTTTCTAGCGTGATAAACTGAGTGAATCATATCGACCTATTATACTTATGCAAGCAGAAAATTCGCGCCCGCCAGTTCTATGCATTGGCGGTTTAGACCCATCTGGAGGTGCAGGGCTGCAGGCTGATATTGAAGCTGTCGCCAGTTGCGGCGGACACGCATTACCGATTGCAAGTTGTTTGACTGTACAAAACTCTGTACAAGCTATGTCAGTATCAGCCGTAGACACTGAACTTATTCGACAACAAGCTAGTGCATTGATTGATGATATGCACATAGCCAGCTGCAAAATTGGCGTTGTACCTAATAAAGCGGTCGCCGTCATTATCTCTGAAATTCTCGCTCGATTGCCCAATGTGCCAACCGTGTATGACCCGGTATTATCGGCCAGTCACGGATGCGAGTTTAGTAACACTGAAACCAATAAAGCTATCAAAGAAATTTTATTACCTGTAGTGACGGTGGTAACACCAAATTTAAGCGAATTGACCACGCTGGCGAATAACAACGGTGATATCACTTCTCAAGCAAAATCACTCTGCCAGTTAGGTGCTAACTATGTATTAGCCACAGGCGCTGATAGCGATAGCGATAATGTTCATAACACTTTATTTACTGGCTCTGGTATAAAACAAGAATATCAATGGCCACGATTACCTCATCACTACCATGGCAGTGGCTGCACCTTAAGTAGTGCACTTGCTTGCTACCTTGCTTTAAATTTTGATATTTCTGAGGCCGTTATCAAAGCTCAGCAATTTACTTGGAAGTCGTTACAAAATGCCCAGCAAATCGGCCATGGTCAGTGGATACCTACGCGCATCAGTGATGCCAACAGTTAACTTATGCATAACAATTTATTAGCAGGACTATACGTTCTCACTGATAGCCGCCTTCATGCTCACAACCAATGGCCCGAGCGTATTGAGCTAGCTATTTTAGGTGGCGCAGAGGTTATTCAGCTACGCGACAAACACCTTAGTGATGACGAGCTAATGCCAACCGCTGTATCAATTAAACAAATCTGTGCAGAGTATGGTGTTACTTTTATCGTCAATGATCGCATCACATTAGCTAAAAAAATACATGCCGATGGCGTGCATATCGGCAAGCATGATCAAAGCTTACGTGAAGCACGTCAGTACCTAGGTAATCAATACTTGATTGGCGTATCTTGCTACAAACATTTATTCTCAGCACTGCGAGCACAAAGCTTAGGCGCTGATTATGTGGCATTTGGCAGCGTTTTCCCTTCTAGTACAAAAATCGATGCGCCACGCTGTCCTTTATCTGTCATTTCTAAGGCACATTCTCTGTTGCGTATACCTATTTGTGCCATTGGTGGAATTACAGCCAATAACAGTCACCATGTGCTGGAAGCAGGTGCTCAATTAATTGCCGCGACTCATTCGGTTTTTAATGCCCGCGATCCGATGGCCGCCGCGAACAAACTCAGTCATCAGGTTATAATGCCACGCTAATTTAGCTAGCCTAATTCACACACATTTTGAAGTAAGGATATGAAACATGGAATCAATGCAGACGCTATTTGAAGAAGCCCAAAAGTATATACCGGGAGGCGTCAATTCTCCTGTGCGCGCATTTAAGGCGGTGGGTGGCAATCCTGTTTATATCAATCGTGCTTCAGGTGCTTATGTGTATAACACCAATGACAAACAATATATTGACTATGTTGGCTCCTGGGGGCCTATGATTTTAGGCCATGCTCACCCAACTGTTATTAAAGCAGTGCAAGAAGCAGTAGTAGATGGTTTAAGTTTCGGTGCACCAACTACGTTAGAAACTGAAATGGCCAAACTAGTGTGTGAACTTGTACCTTCAATAGAACAAGTACGCATGGTTAGTTCAGGTACTGAAGCCACTATGAGTGCAATACGTTTAGCGCGCGGATACACCGGCCGCGATAAAATTTTAAAGTTCGAAGGTTGTTATCATGGTCATGCAGATTCACTATTAGTCAAAGCAGGCTCAGGAGCTTTAACGTTTGGTACACCTAGTTCACCCGGTGTTCCTGCTGATCTTGCTGCACACACATTGACATTGCCATTTAATGATCTCGAAGCAGTTGAGAAGTTATTTGAAGAGTGTGGCGATCAGATAGCATGTATTATTGTAGAACCGGTTGCCGGCAACATGAATTGCGTATTACCGATTGATGGTTTTCTACAAGGCTTACGTAGCATCACTCAACGCCATGAAAGTTTACTTATTTTTGATGAGGTCATGACCGGCTTTCGTGTTGCTTTAGGTGGCGCACAAGAGTTTTTCAATGTGATTCCAGACTTAACCACGTTAGGCAAAGTGATTGGCGGCGGTATGCCTGTCGGTGCTTTTGGTGGCTCTAAAAAGATCATGGATCATTTAGCCCCGAACGGACCGGTTTACCAAGCGGGTACTTTATCTGGCAACCCGATTGCTATGACTGCTGGCATTGTGACCTTAAGCTTAATTCAACAGCCTGGTTTTTATGAAGACTTGACCAAGAAGACAAAACAACTCGCTCAAGGTTTAGTCATGCGTGCAAACGAACAAGGCATTCCTCTTAGTGTTAATTGTGCAGGCGGTATGTTTGGCTTCTTCTTTACTAGCGAGAAAAAAGTGACAACATTTGAACAAGTATCCAATTGCAATTTAGATCACTTTAATCAATTTTTCCAAACCATGTTAGATCATGGCGTGTACTTAGCACCCTCTGCTTATGAAGCTGGGTTTGTTTCCGCGGCACATACGATAGACGATATTAATGTCACATTAACTAAGGCAGCTGAGGCTTTTGCTTCTTTGTAAGTTATTATTGATCAAAAGAGTGGGCAAATAAAATACCTTTTTCAACCCATACGTCCACACCAATACCGTTCACGAAGTGGCGCACAGGCTTTTGTCCCTGTTGCAAGTTAGGCAGTTCACGAAATAAGTCTTTGTTATACGGCGCTTGATAGACAACGTGTATATTTCCTGTTACTTCATCCTGCATACGCAGTTGCGCAGCAGTCTCTCCCTGAATAGAGCAATAGCGCCCACCAATGAGTTGTAAATTATTGTTGGCAACAAACTGGGATGAGCTTAACGAGAAATCCAATTTACCAAAGTAAGCACGCACTTCATTTAGCGAAGTACTAGATACTTCCATTGGCTTCATCTTTAAATGATTAGAGGAAACTTCTTCAGCGATCAATTGCGACACATCAGCATGATTAATTGTGCTAACACCCCAGAATATTCCCAACGCAAGCGACAACACCAACACTGCTGCGATTGCTCTCATATTAAATAAACTTTCACGCTGTTTATTTTCGTGTTTAGTGTTTAGCATTTTGGTCAAATCTTGCAACTGCTCACTACTAAGTTGCTTTGATTCGACATAATCTTTCACTGTATTTTTTAGCTCTTGTTTCATGATGCTAATTCCCTGCTCGACTCATCAAATTGCGCTTCAAGCCTCTTTCTTAAGCGATGAATTTTAGAAAGCAATGTGCCTCGCGGCATCCCCAAAAACTCTGCTAACTCATCTGTTGTGTACCCTTCTACTGCCCAAAAGTACATGATTTCACGTTCTAAAACCGTTAACTGCTGCCAAACAGCTTCAACTTGATATTGAGATGCGACAATTTTTTCCAATGAATTGGTATTCATATCCACGTAGGTAACTGTCTCATCAAATTGTTCTTCATCGGTCTTTGAATGCTTTCTGCATTCGTCGATATAATGATTGCGAATTATTTTTTTAATATAAGCAATCTTATTATCAACTTCACTACTGTTTGCTTTTAGAAATTTCTCAATACTTGACTGCAGCAAGTCATAGGATTCATGTTCCTCACCCGTTAGTGAAAAGCAGTAACGATACAAACTATTTAGCTGCTTTTCGTCAAACATACTCAATACTTAAGCCATTCATTTTTAATTAACTCTTCTAGCGCTGCATTTAATCGAAGGCCTTCAACAAATAGTTCTGTTATCTCAGCCAATGTTTTTCCGTCTCTTATTGCAGCGATCAAACTAAACAAGTCGGCATTTATTTTTCTTAGCGACACTTGATATCCATCTCTGAATATACATAAGTATTCATGCCCGTCAGCGACTATCGCCTTATACTCAGCATCATCACTTTGATGCATCTCCCATAATTCAGCGATAGGATATTCAGAATCCAATATAGACACACTCTCCTGCAATGAGAAACTCATCTCTCCTGCTTGCGTGACACATGCATTTTGAAATTCAGCCATGTCTAATTTTACATTATCCGCAGAAAAATAAACTTCTTGAATTTGCCACTCCAATTGGGCTAAATCAGCAAGATATTGAAAATCTGCTAACTCTGGTCTTTGCTCAATTAAGCTTTGAAGAAAATTTGCAAACTGACCCCCATATTCATTGAGATCAACACTTTTCGAAGGATTTTGTCTGACATACTTTTTTGCGATTTGTTTAAAATAATCACTACCCAATATTTTTTCACATACCGGATACACACTCATTAATACCGACACATGTAATGACCTTACATTGGTACGATAAATATCTATTCTCTCCGAAGGCTTTAAATTGCCTTCATCACATATTGACGCGAGCACTGCATTATCAGAATCAACTAATGCCGCCCAAAATTCTTTTTGTAAATTAGCTAACATGTATTAATACATTTAGCATACGCAGCTCTTCTCCAAACTCCTTGAGAGAAAAAAAGACGAGTCATAATGCTTGAGCTACGCATGCTAACGTGAAACGACTTACTGTTAATTACTTTGCAGGTTTTACTTTTGCAACAGTACCACCTGTGATTTTTGCACAAGTACCACCTGGGACATAAACCCACTCATTATCATCATTATCAATAGTCGCTTGACCTGCACAACCATGTTTACCATCTAATGAGCCACAGTCATTCTTACCGGCTTTGGCAATACCTGCACATTTTTCCCACTCTTTAGGTTGATCAGGCACTGCTTGTGCTGCTGTCGCAGTAAATAAGCCGACTGAAAGAATTGTAGCGATTGCTGAATCAACAACGATTTTTTTACTCATTTTCTGTACTCCAGGATGATTAGTATTGTCACAAACAATAGATAGCTTTGCTTGCTCTCACCCCTAAGACGAAATTGAGATTAACTTGATTGCATAAATTTAAAAAATACTCTGGCTACCGGCCTTATGAGGAGGTCACACACTTATATATTACTTTGCCGCTTAAGTGTTAGGCCCTGGCTTGAGTACCTCAGTTTTAAGTAGCGGAGTCAAGGCCACTTAAAATTACAGGAGCTTTTAGATTGTAAATTTACAGATTACTTGGTTAACAACAACTTATTAGACTTCGTCAGTTGTAACAAATATGTCTCACCAGCATGACTTATCCATGTATAACGCTTACCTTTTAACAGGCTAGTGAGAGACACTGCAGGATTTTGCTGGCCCTGCTGATTAGATTTAAGAGAAAGCTGATTCGTCATGTTAGCGCTCCTATATGAGTCATTGATTACCAATACACAAATGATAATGGTTCTCATTCGTAATTGCAAGCCCTAACTTTACTCTTATTGCTCTATTTGAATACCTAGAAATTAGCTCATTAATTGAGCTAAGTTTAAACCCTCTTTACCAATCGGCGGACACCAATAGTAATTTCCAGTCGCTGGCTTTGAAAATGTAAATAGTGCATCTGTGACGCCATCATCCAATCCCACCATTCTTCTTAATTGCATTTCAAATGCATCAAAAGAATGACTAAATGAGACAAACATAAGTCCCGCTTGCTGATTCTCTATCCATGGTGTTGATCGTCTCACCACATAGGCTGGTGGGTCGAAATCATCTTGCTCAACTCTTTTTACATGCGCACTTGTAGGTGCATCTGCAATTTCTTCATCCGTTGCTTTGGTTCTACCAATAGTATGGTCTTGTTGTTGAGCGGATAAATTTTCAAAGTGACTAAGGTCATGTTGCCATTGCTGTACAGCGACAAAACTTGAGCCATCCATTTTATTACTTTCACCCGACATCAACGCGGCTTGTTGGGCTAATTCATCCTTAGGATTTTCTGTACCATCTTGGTAGCCGGTCAGATCCATGCCATCGCCATACTTAAATCCATCAACTACGTGGATCAATTCAAAGGCTGGCTGGGCAATTACTTCAATCGCTCGACCACGATGCAGCAATTCTCCTAAATTATCACCACGCAACCAAACCATAAATCACCAGGAGTTGCTGACATAGGCACTGCTGCTTTATTCAAATCAGGAAACAAATGTAATCCTGGGACTTCTTTATGCATCGTTGTCGCAACTTTAATACCTATTCCCATGACGACATTTTTGCCGTCAACCATATGAGACAAAGATATCAGCACATTTTTCAATTCATCAGCATCCTTAATCACGAACGTTAAGTAACGTGAGCGTGCGGGAATATCTAGAAATATGGCGGGTTGACCTGTGTGCATAAATTAAACTCAATAAAATATTAGCAATAGCATTATATACAGCAACTCAGCCATATCGAATGTGCTGGCTGACAAAGTTATCCAGTTTGCTGGCGGCCGTATAGTTTAGTATACAAACCATTAGATCCCAGCAACTCTTCATGGCTACCGTGTTCACTGATCTTGCCATCATCAAACACAAATACTCTATCCGCCTGCTTCACAGCACTGAGTCGATGCGCCACAATAATGGTAGTTCTATTACGTAAAAATGACTGCAAAGAATCATGTACGCGTGATTCGGTATCTGCATCTAATGCTGATGTGGCCTCATCAAGTATAACTACGCTAGGGTTGGTCAGCGCCATACGCGCAATGGCGATGCGTTGGCGTTGACCACCAGACAATCTAATGCCATCCATACCTAAGATAGTATCCAAACCACGCGGCATTTGCTCAACGATATCGCGTATCTGTGCCACTTCTAACACTTGCCAAAGTTGCTCATCTGGTACGTCTCTGCCTAAGGTTAAATTCATGCGTAATGAATCATTAAATAATGCAGGGTGCTGCAACACACAAGAAACATGTTCACGCACAACCTCCATGCCTATTTTCTGCATCGATACACCATTGAATTTAATCTCGCCAAATAGTGGCGGATATAATCCTAGCAACACTTGGACAAGTGTAGATTTACCTCCTCCACTAGCACCAACCAACGCTACTTTTTCACCAGCCGCAATAGATAAGTTGACACCGTTAAGCACATACGGACCATCTCCGTACGCAAACTTAATGCCTTCTATATCTACAGTCATGCCCTTTTGATGAAGGAATGGGTTTTGCTCATGCTTGTAAACAGGCTCGTTTGGTAAGTACATCAGTTCATTAATACGCCCTAATGCTGCCTTAGCACTAAAGTATGAATACTGAATATTTAACACGTCTTGTACTGGCCCCATCATGAGCCAGAGATAACCAAATACCGCGATCATTTCACCAATCGACAATCCAGCAAATAATACCATCGCCATTCCGACAGCACGAAAAACATCAAACCCAACTAAAAATATAACAAACGACAGGCGACTGGCTGCATCACTTTTCCATGAATAAGATGCAGAATGATCACGTACATTTGCAGCCAACTTGTCGACACGCGATAAGTAAAACTTCTCGCGGTTACTTGCTCTAATTTGCTGAATACCATCTAGCGTTTCAGTCAATGCTTGCTGAAATATCTCAAATGCTTTGTTTTCATTCTTCTTTAAATGCTTTACACGCTTGCCCATCGCCATAGTGAAATAAATCACTACAGGATTCATTAAGAGTATAAATAGCGCTAATTGCCAGTGCAGCCAGAGAAGAATCGCAGCCACGCCAATAATGGTTAATACCGAAACAATAGCTTTACTAACAGTTTCACCAGTAAAGGTATCAACAGTATTCAGATCAGTAATAAATAACGATGAAACCGTACCACTCCCAACTGTCTCATATTCCGACATGGCGATAGATTGCAGCCTATGTAGTAATTGCGAGCGAATCTTATAGACAATACCTTTAGAGATACCGACAAATTTTTTGGTTTGCCATAAATTAAGTAATACTGAGGTGATTCTAAGTATGACTGTGACAATCAAGATCCCTGCAATATAAAATAGCGGGCTATGATCTGAACTTGATGACAACCAGTCAAATGCGGCAACTACTTTACCTGGCTGATCAAGCAATACTTCATCAACTAGCAGTGGAATCAATAATGGAATTGGCACACTAGCAAGCACCGCAAATATTGCAATAATATTAGCGACAACTAAAGTGCGTCGATTCTGCAGCGCCAACTGAACAATATATTTAAATGTATATGTTGCTGGCATTGTATTTATAATTTTTATTCAGGATTAACTAAGATCCTATTCGCTTTCTTTTTTCTCTTCTTCATCCATTGATGCACGCACTTGATCCATATCGAGCTCTTGAACTTTCTCGATAATATCTTCCAATTGCGCTGGCGCCAATGCACCTGCCTGGTTGAATAATAAAATTTGCTCTCTAAAGATCATCAATGTTGGGATAGATCTAATTTGGCATGCCTGACCTAGTTGTGTTTGCTCTTCAGTATTTACTTTTGCAAATACCACATCGGTATGATTCTCAGACGCCATTTCAAAGGTAGGCGCAAAAGATTTACATGGTCCACACCACTCTGCCCAGAAATCAATAATGACAATATTATTTCCTTGGATTGTATCGTTAAAATTATCAGAATTAAGTTCCAGCGTGGCCATAGTATCTCCTAGTTATTAAAATTTCCTTGCGAATAGTAGTATTCGATATCCTTCAATACATCTCGTAGATTTTCTAAACGCACCAAGGGATGATCAATCTCAAGAATATGTTGTTTTTGCTTTAATTCAAATGGCAAATATTCTGTCAGCCTTGCCGCAACCCAGTGTGCACTTTGCAAATGTTGGCTTTGCAAACTGAACGGTTCGCCCAGTTGTTTTATAATCTCCGAAATCAAATTCGCCCACTGATCAAATTTATCAGGCAATTCTTCATCATTATCTTCTATCAAGTATTCCACATCTGCAATGATTAGCTGATTAGACTGCACTTGTGTGGTCTTTATACGCACTCTTGATTGTCCTTGAACTGTCACGCCTAATAGACCATCTGGTAATGTTTCCCAATCAATAATACGACATGATGTCCCCACATCTTGATGTTTTGCCGCATTCCCAACTTCACTGCCATCTCTAATCAAGCAAATAACAAACTCGCTCTGATTGCGTGAGCATTCTTTCACCATATCCAAATAACGTGACTCAAAAATTCGCAGTGGCAATACACCGCCTGGGAAAATAACTGAATTTAACGGAAATAATGGAAGATTCATATTTAGTTTACTGTGTAAAAAATCCTGTCCAACATAAACTGGAAGAAATATGCTTGGGTAACAGTCGAACTCTCTAATAGATTTGATTTTGATACACGTAACACTTGCGATTTCACTAGCGCTTTACAACTGCAACTAGAAAACTGTTTAGACAAAATATTTTCAGATAACCACTGCTTTGCATTCACAGCAAGATGCTTATCCTCAGCGACTAATAAAGCCTTGCCTTCTATAAGGCATAAATATTCGTCCAATAAACTTTCACTAAAAATAACTTCGCCACCAGCCACTGCTGAAATTTCTAAGCAATTGGCTAATTCATGAAGTATCTCTGGGCTACAATCTTCAAAAATTTCTAACTGCTTAAGTTGCTCGGTGTCTAATTCTTGGTAATTATTTTCATTAGCACTGATTTGCTCGGCAACGATGAGTAGCTCATCCTCAAATTCTGCCGCTGAGTTAAATCTATTTTCAGGTTGTTTTGCGAGCGCCTTTACAAGCAATGCTTTTAATGAGTCCGGTTGAATATCGTTTATTGCTTCAGGCTCGCTATTAATAATTTTATACAGCACAGCATGAGCATCACTGCCTGAGAATGGCAAATCGCCTGTAATCATTTCATATAACAATACAGCTACTGAAAATAAATCACTCGACTCGTTGGCTGGCGCACCATCAATCAATTCTGGCGCCATATAAGACGGCGTCCCCATCAAGCCAGAATCATACCCCTCATTCGTATTTAATATAGAAATACCAAAATCAACTACTTTCACTTGTTCGTTTTGAGCAATCATTATATTGCTTGGCTTGATATCACGATGAATAATATTTTTTTTGTGCGCGTAATCTAGCGCATGGCAAATCTGCGCGGCTATATTTAACGCAGTGCCGACAGGCAACGATTTCTTCTGCTTCAACACTTCCAGCAAACTATCGCCCTGAATATACTCCATCACGATATAACCTTCATAGTCTCCAACACCCGCGTCATATACAGAGACAATATTTTGATGCTGCAACCTGCCTATCGCTTGCGCTTCTGCATAGAATGAATCATTGGCGGTAAGATCTTCATCTTCACTAGGATCAAACAACTGAATGATTTTGATTGCAACTTTACGATCAAGAAATGGATCATATGAGCGATATAACGCGCGCGTCGGTTGAGTACGCACAGCTTCTTCAAGAGAAAATTTTCCGATTTTTCCAGTAGAGCTTAAACTTCTTCTTCTGCGTTGCCGTCTTTCGAGCAATGAACTTCCTTCACTTATGCATTAATGATTCAAACGCTGGCTCAGACCGGTAATAAGTTTGTTGCAAACTCCTCCAAAACCACCATTACTAAGGATAAGTACATTATCTTGAGGCTGCAAGATTGACAGTAAATATTCGACCAAACGCTCTATATCAGTGAATATATTGCTATGTAGCCCCGATAATACCTGCTCTATTGACCAACTTAACTCCCCACCGTCATATATACATAGTTCTGTCGCTGGGGATAATGCTTCTTTCAAGCGATGCGCATGGATACCCATTTGCATGGTATTAGAACGTGGTTCAAGCACCACAATCATGCGTTGCTTATCATATTGTTGCTTAAATGCTTCCAGAGTACATTTGATTTCTGTCGGATGATGAGCGAAATCATCATAGATAGTAATTCCATCGTACACACCTCTATTTTCCAGACGTCTTTTCACTCCAGAAAAATTGGCAAGCGCTTTTAATGATTGCTCGACAGTCACACCAGCATGCCTTGCCGCCCCTATTGCAGCAATCGCATTTAACGCATTATGCTCGCCCAGCAGCGATAAGCGACCCTCATATTTTTTACCTTGCAAAGTTGAAATTTTATAAGGATTCTTTTTATCGTGGACACCTGCCAAATGCCAATAACACGATGACTTCACTCCAAACGATTCGTTTTCTGACCACAGCCCTAGATCTAACACTTGTTGAATATTTTTATCGTCACCATTAAAAATCAATTTGCCTAACTGTGGAAGAATTTTTATTACATGATGGAATTGTTTTTGCACATCTTGAAGATCACGAAATATATCCGCATGATCAAATTCAATATTATTAATAATTAACGTGCGCGGCTGATAGTGGACGAACTTAGAGCGCTTATCAAAAAATGCGGTGTCATATTCATCAGCTTCAATAACAAAAAATGGTTTATCCCCTATACGCGCAGATACACCGAAATTATTCGGCACGCCCCCTATCAAGAAACCAGGACTCAAACCTGCATATTCTAATATCCATGCAAGCATACTCGCAGTAGTTGTTTTACCATGAGTACCAGACACTGCAAGCACCCAACGACTTTGCAGCAAATGCTCACTCAACCATTGCGGCCCGGATATCATTGGCCACTGCTCACTGAGCATGCGCTCAATGACTGAATGACCACGCGTCATTACATTACCCACAACTACTTGGTCAGGACGTATATCTAATTGCGAAGCGTCAAAACCTTCAATTAAATCAATTCCTGCCGCTTCAAGCTGCGTGCTCATAGGTGGATATACACCCTCATCAGAACCAGTCACCTGATAACCCATTTGTTTAGCAAGCAACGCTAAGCCACCCATAAACGTTCCACATACTCCAAGGAAGTGAATATGCATTTTATATCCTTAGCATTTCTGAAATTGAAAGAAGCATCATGGCATTTAGCATTGTATAGCCCAGGCTAATGGATATACCTGATGGCAAATTTAGTTCCGCAGCATGTCTTACGATATGTCCATACGCAATAATTATCCAAATGAAGATCAGTAAAAATAGAATCTTGCCAACATCAGGAATGTCTTTTGTGTTTTGATCGACGACAAACGCATATGAACATATCGTATGCAGCAACCCAATTACTATTCCAACACCTAAAAATGCATTAAACGTTTGATGGACACGTTCTTTTTTACCTCGCAAAATTAATCGAGTAAACACATATAATAGACTTAAATCTAGCACACCATGAATGGCACCTTTTGTAAATCCGTAAATAACAAGCGCATTTAAAATTGACAACCCCAAATAAAAACATATTAATATCATCTGGAAGGCATTAGAGGAGGGACAGTCTTGTGGCTTTGCTCTTAACAATGCCAAACGAACGTAATACTCAATAACATATTTCATTTGCTTAGCGTAGAAATTTATATACGCCACGCTTTGATGGCGCTGCCAACCAATCTTCTAACACTTCTAATTCTTTAGTAGTTGCTGGATATGGCTCACGATCACCTGCGCGAATCTGGCGAATTCTTTTTTCTAGCACTTTATATTTTTCACCGGTGATCCCGGCCCTGCGCAAGCCGACAGTATTCAACCTATAATGCGCTACTGGATCTCGACCCAATAAACAAAATGGCAGTACATCTTTTGCCACTGGTGCAAACCCACTAACCATTGCATAGGCACCTATGCGACAGAATTGATGGACACCCGAACTGCCACCAATAATTGCTTTAGCACCCACTTCTACATGCCCACTAAGTGCTGCGTAAGCAGTGATGATCACCTCGTCACTTAACAAACAATTATGTCCCACATGTGTATTGCACATCAGATAACAGCCGTTACCTATCTTAGTCACTTCTTGATCATTATTAGCACGGTGCACTGAGCAGAACTCTCGAAAAATATTATCATCGCCAATTTCCAACCAGGTTTCTTCGCCATGATATGAAATATCTTGCGGCGCGCCACCAAGCACAACATGATCAGCAACTGTATTGCGCTCACCCATGTCGACATAAGAATGAATAATAGTATGCGAACCTATAATAGTACCTGAACCGATACGTGCATTAGCATGCACAATTGAATATGGTCCAACCTCTACATCCTCAGCTAAACTTGCTGAACTGGAAACAATTGCGGTTGAATGAATATTTGCCATGCCGAATAATATCTGATTCGGCTTGAGGGGTGAAGATGATTATTTATTTAATAATCGCTGAAGCTTATCTTGTTGCACTTCATCAACGTCTACAAAAGTAAAACGAATAGAAAACTGGCTTTCAGCCAACCTTAGTACCGCTAAAGCATGACTTAAAATAGAAACTGTCTCTAATGTTTTAGGGTTTTTAAATTCAGCTGTCATAATAACTAAATCGCCAGGCGCTGTTTGTATACCATTAGGCAATAGTTTCGCTAACAGTGCTGACTCGCACTCTATGCGCATACCACCCAAGGAAATGTCCTTAGTGGAAACATCAAATCTTGAACCATGTTGATCTACCAGAGTTAACGCCACGCTGACGTTGTATCTCAGGTAAGCTCTGCGTTCTATAGAAGACATTTTATTTCTGTTTACTCCACATTAACCAGCGCTATTAAATCTTGTTCACTTAACACTGGCACTGCTAATTTTTCTGCTTTTTGCAATTTAGAACCAGCTTTCTCGCCTGCCACCAGCGCGGTAGTATTTTTAGAGATACTGGATACCACTTTACCGCCTTTAGCACGAATAGCCTGCGCTGCTTGATCTCGCGTCATACTAGCAAGTGTACCGGTCAAAACATAAGTATTTCCCGATAAAATGCCTGCGGAATCGGTACCACTTGACTCTGGTACGTCCCAGCTAATTCCAATTTCATCACATAACGAGTGTATCAACCGTATATTCGCTTCATGTGAAAAGTACTGAACTATATTTTTTGCCACAATTGGCCCCACATCTGACACTTGTTGTAGTGTTTCCTCATCAGCAGCCATGAGCTTTTTCATGTCATATTCAAAGTATTCAGCTAGTGCTATTGCCGTTGCCTCGCCAACTTCACGAATGCCCAATCCAAATAAGAATTTTGCGAAATTTGCTTGTTTGCTTTTCTCGATTGCTTGCAAAAGATTTTGTGCAGATTTTTTACCCATGCGCTCGAGATTACTAAGTGTGTCTTCATCCAGTCGATATAAGTCAGACAGATCTTTTACCAACTTAGCTTCAACCAACTGATCAACCAGCTTATCTCCAAGGCCTTCGATATCCATTGCTTTGCGCGATGCGTAATGTTTTAACGCTCCCTTACATTGAGCAGGACAAGAAAATTCTGCTATACAACGCGCCACTGCCTCATCCTCAACACGCACAATCTCATTCGCACATTCAGGACATTTCTTAGGAAGTTTGATTTTGCGTGCACCTTTAGAGCGTCGTTCCAATACCACCTTAACCACTTCTGGGATCACATCTCCAGCTCTACGAACAATCACCGTGTCGCCTATACGAACATCTTTGCGCTCAACTTCATCCATGTTATGCAACGTGGCATTACTCACGGTGACACCACCAACAAATACAGGTTCAAGTTTTGCCACAGGAGTGATTGCACCTGTGCGGCCCACTTGAAACTCAATGCCATTCACTAGTGTAATCTCTTCTTGCGCAGGGAATTTATGTGCAGTCGCCCAACGCGGTGCACGCGAGACAAATCCAAGTTCATCTTGATATTGCTTTAGATTAACTTTATAAACAATTCCATCAATCTCATAATCAAGCTGCTCGCGTAACTGTTGTATTTTTTCATAAAATTTCCAACACCCTTGAACACCTTTAACCAATTCGACCAAAGGACAGACACGCAACCCCCACTGCTTTAATTGTTTCAGCATAGCGTTGTGGTCATTCGGCAAACCCCCACCCTCAACCAACCCCACACCATAGCAAAATATTTCTAACGGTCGCTTAGCTGTTAATCTTGCATCTAATTGGCGCAAACTTCCTGCGGCAGCATTACGTGGATTAACAAACTCTTTCTGCTCATTTTTGCGCGCATCTTGGTTCATTTGCGCAAATCCTTTTTTGGAAATAAATACTTCGCCACGCACTTCCAACTGTCGAGGAATATTTTTTCCCTTCAATTTCAAAGGCACTGAACGTATGGTGCGAACATTTTCGGTGATGTCTTCACCAGTATTACCATCACCGCGCGTGGCTGCTTGTACCAGCAGACCATGCTCATAGCGTATACTTACAGCAAGCCCATCTAGCTTTGGTTCAGCGTTATAGTCAATCCGCTCATTATTATCCAATCTATCTTTGACTCGCTTATCAAACGCTTCGAGTTCTTCCAGGCTAAACACATTGCTTAGCGACAACATCGGCACTGCATGCTTAACTTGTTTAAATGATTCCAGCGGGGAGCCTGCGACTCGCTGAGTAGGAGAATCTGAAGTAATTAATTCAGGCGATTGCGTTTCTAGCGCGATCAGCTCACGCATCAAACGATCATATTCAGCATCAGGAACCGAAGGATCATCTAGCACATAATATGAATAATCGTGTTTGCGTATTTGTGCACGCAGATCGTCAATTCTTTTTGAATCAGATGTCATTCAAGGCAAACGCCAATAGAAATTAGTTGTGGAACTTGCGATGATTATGCAGTAACACTCTGCCTGGTTGCCCGCAAACCAAATAACTGTACTTGTTCTTTGTACACTGAAATTGATTGCTTGGTAATTAGATTATGGTTCTCGTCTAGCAAATCACCATTTAAAAATGCCGCTAAGCGCTGCGCATGTTCGGCCATAATATTAAACGACTTAAGCTCATCTTCTGGCCCAGGCAATTGCAGTATCATGGTTAAACCACGTGTTTCAAAGGTATCCATAGCTTGCAAATCAAATGTGCCAGGCTTAAGCATATTGGCAACACAATAAACGCTATGCTTCTTACCCAGTCTCTCTACATTGTAATGAAATATATCCATTTCACCATGCTCAAGATCCAGATCTGACATCATACGAACAATCATAGGTCCAGTGAACACTTCATCTTGTCTCGCAACAACATGAAAAATTACTAGCATTTCTTTACTAGATTTATCCATAGCAGCGCTTTCTACGGAAGACGTTTTGCTGGCTTCCATACGTGCACGCTGTGCTTCTTGCACTCTTTTGGAGATAGTTTCCTCACGCAGCTCTTTGCTGACATCTTGAAACTCTGAACGCAGATCATCTGGCAAGCCCAATGCATCATCAACTTGAGCTATAGAGGGAATATCGTCTAGCTCATCAGTTAAATCTAAATCGTTCACACTTAGCTCATCGATTTGTCGATCTTTGGAATTAGCACGATACCACACATAAATGGCCGCAATTATTACTACCGCTAGAATTGCCAGTGCGATACGTAACTCAAAAGCAGATACCATATTACCTACCTAATTTATACATTTGATCGAAACGGCATTATTAAGCCGTTGCAAGTTTAACTGCTTCTTCTATATCTACTGAGACCAGTCTAGACACACCAGGTTCATTCATAGTTACACCTAACATATGGTCTGCATAACTCATAGTACTCTTATTATGCGTAATAAATACAAACTGTACATGCTTACTCATATCTTTAATAAGATCACAGAACCGTCCAACGTTGGCATCATCTAGAGGTGCGTCTACCTCATCAAGCAGACAGAATGGTGCAGGGTTTAATTCAAATATTGCTAATACTAGCGCAACCGCAGTTAATGCTTTTTCACCACCTGAGAGCAACTGAATTGAAGACACACGTTTACCCGGTGGTCTTGCCATAATCGTTACACCGGCAGTCAGCAGATCATCGCCCGTCATTTCTAAATATGCCTTACCACCTGGGAATAAGCGTGGATACATTCTTTGCATATGAGAGTTAACCAAATCGAAGGTGTCTTTGAAACGCTCTTTAGTTTCTTTATCAATTTTACGGATTGCAGTCTCTAAAGTTTCTAGCGCTTTATTTAGATCTTCATTTTGCGAATCAAGGTACTCTTTACGTTCGCTTTGCTCTTTAAATTCATCAATGGCGGCCAAGTTAATAGAACCAAGACGTTTAATCTTTTCTTCAATTTCAGCAACCAATTTTTCCCAACGTTCTAATGTCGCGTCTTCAGCCAACTCATTTGTCAGCTCTTCCACGCTCCAATCAAACTGATCTAACTGCTCTTTGATTGTTTGAACACGTACTTTTAGCTCCTGCCACTTCATACGCTGCAGATTTAATGCTTCACGCTGCTCACCAATCTTATTGTCTGTACTAACGCGCTGCTCATCTTTTTCTCGAATAGAAGATTCAACTTTCTCTAAATTTGCTCTTGATTCACTGAGTCTCTGTTCGACTAGCAACCTGCTTTCTAATTTATCTTTTAACGTTGCAGAAAATTCTTGGATGGGTTGATCACTCTCTGCTATAGCTTCAGCTAAGTGCTCAAGACGAAGATTACCTTCCGACTGCTCCATCTGTAGTCGGCTAAATATCGATTTTGAAGTTGCAGAGCGTGTACGTAATGCTTCAATTTCTAACTGTAATGAATGTTTTCGCTCTTGTAGCTGAGTTGCCTGTTCTTTACGTTCATTAAATTCAAAAACAACCTCTTCTTTGCGCCCAAGTAATTGATCTTTACGCACTTGCAAAGAGTTTAAATTAACCTGCGCCACTTCATAGCTTTCTGTTGCTGCTTGTTTCTGATTAGAATAGTCATTTAGCTGAGATGTCACCTCTTCAATAGAATTGCGTAATTGCGTGTCACGCTGTTGCCAATGCTCAATAGCAGCTTGACTCTTAGATAATTCAGATTGAATTTCAGCATGCTGCTGGAACGCTAAGTTATGTGCCTGTTGCGCATCTTCACGTTGCTGTTCCTGATCTGACAATTGCTCAAGTGCATTTTGATGTTGTTCAGATATAACCGCGATGACTTCCTCAACTTGACTCAATTGATCAGTTAAATCGATGATGTCTGCTTTTCGACTCAACACACCATCGCTTGAATTAGCAGTATTTGAGTAACGCACCCAAGTAGTGCTAAGCCAAAGTCCATCGGCAGTAATGACTGACTCACCGTCCTGCAATTGCTTTCTAATAGCTAGCGCTTGATTGAGATTGTCCGCCACCAGAATTTTTTGCAGCTCCGCTTTTATACCCAAGCTAGATTTAATTTTACTCGCTAGTGTATTTGATGAGGCTTGTATGTCTTGAGCATTATTGGTTTCAAAAAACATCACTTGACCTTCTTGCAACTCATCTAATTGCAGCGCTATCCGATCTAAGTCTGAAGTACAAATTGCTTCTAGGTAGCCATCTAATACTGTTTCTACTGCGCGCTCCCAACCCGCTTCTACTTCAAGCTGATCAGCAAGTCTTGGTGCTTGATCCAAATGCTTATCGCTAATCCACTGTTGCATTTGCTGCTGCTCACCTTTCAAGGCGGCATCTTGAAGTGCCTGTAAAGTCGATAATTCGCTTTTAATCTGCTGATGCTCGGCCTTACGATCATCAAGCTGCATAGACAATTCTTCAATTCTCTCACGCGACTGAGTGATATTTTCGATGGATTGATCCAGCATTCGCTTGCAATCACTCACGGCCTCTGCGCGAGCTTCCAAGCGTTTTTGAATTGAGTCAAGATCAAACTCATGCTCACTTTGGAGCAACTCACCGTGTTCTGACTGATACCTCTGCTGTCGCTCTTGCAAGCGAGTCATTTCTTGATCTAAGAATTCGACACGTTGTGAATGCGCCTGCACTTGATGGCTTGGCTCGTTGGCTTCATGCATGAGCTCTTCCCACGCTTCTCGCCATAATAACTCTGCGGTCTCAGCACTAGAAACAGCTTCACCTACTTCAACATACTGCTCACCAAGCGATTCAAGCTCAGTTTGCATGGTTTGCATTTGTTGTTCAAATTCTTGTTGCGCTTCGTCCTGCTTTGCTAGCTCTTCGACTAACGAGTCTAAATTTGATTTGGTTTTCTCTAGATCACTTTCATGACGTTGCTTAGTTTCACTCGCGTGTTGAATAGATTGCTCTAAGCGAGAGATATCTGCGCCAACTTGATAATATTCGCCCTGCACTTTATTCATCAGTTCATTTGCTGAACCATGCTCTTGGCGTAACTGCTCCAACTCAGCCTCTAGCGAACGCAAGTGAGCAATTGTTTCTTCTAACTTTGTTTCTTTATGTTCAACATTCTTATGTTGCTCATCCAACTCGGTATGCATAGATTGCATACGCAACAACAATAATTCAGCATTAGAGCGTCGTTCTTCAGATTTGAGTTGCTTGTATTTTTCTGCAGCAGAAGCTTGCCGTTTCAGCTTAGCAATTTGCTTTGCGACTTCTTCGATTAAATCGTTTAATCGATCTAGGTTCTCACGTGTGTGGCGAATTCTATTTTCTGTTTCTCGGCGCCGCTCTTTATATTTTGATATGCCAGCTGCTTCTTCTAAATGTGCACGCATTTCTTCCGGCTTCGCATCAATTAAGCGCGATATTGTTCCTTGTTCAATAATGGCATAGCTACGTGGGCCCAATCCTGTGCCCAAGAAAATATCGGAAATATCACGGCGACGGCAATGCGTGCCATTTAAGAAGTACTTAGATTGGCCATCTCTGGTAACTTGGCGACGAATGGCTATCTCGCTATATGAGGCGTATTGACCGCCCGCTTTACCTTGAGCATTGTCAAATACTAGCTCGACACTCGCCTGGCCCACTGGCTTGCGACTGCTAGACCCTTTGAAGATAACGTCTTCTAAGGTATCTCCACGTATGTTTTTTGAACTAGCGCCCATCACCCAACGAATGGCATCAACAATATTGGATTTTCCGCAGCCATTGGGGCCAACGATTCCCACCATATCGCTAGGGAATAGGAAATCTGTTGAATCGACAAATGACTTAAAACCAGCCATTTTTACTTTACGAAGACGCATAGGTTAATATTCAGTAAAATAACAGCTAGTTATAGCAAGTTGTTGAGAATTTAATATCAAAAGATTATATAAACTATGTCAAAAAATATTTTAGAGACGTTTGAAAACCCCGAACCAGGAAATGATTATACCATCCGAATCACCACACCTGAATTTACTTGTCTGTGTCCGCTCACTGGACAACCAGACTTCGCACAATTAAGTTTAGAGTATATACCCGACCAACTATGCGTTGAACTTAAGTCTTATAAATTATACATGGTGTCGTTCCGGGATACAGCCGCTTTTCACGAAGCAATAACAAATCAGATTTTAAATTCTTTATCATCCTTAACTAAACCTCGCTTTATGCGCCTGATAGCAGAATGGAATGTGCGCGGAGGTATTTATACTCAAGTCGTCGTTGAGTATCGCAAACCAGATTGGCAAGCTCCTGTTGCCGTTCAATTACCGTAAGCAAGTAATTTCATAAGGTACTGTATGTTTAGGGGAATAAGCTTTTTCTTTAGCGGGTTTAAATTAATTTTCAGCCGTGGAATAAAACGCTTCGTGCTAATTCCTTTAGTGATCAATATCAGCATTTTTGCATTTGGCTTCTGGTTTGGCATGGAATGGTTCGATCAGTTTCTAGAAAGGATGCTTCCCGCATGGCTATCCTGGGCAGAATTCATACTATGGCCAATATTTGCACTCAGTTATTTTCTTGTAGTGTTTTATTTGTTCGCATTATTAGCAAATATAATCGCTGCACCATTCAATGGTCTTCTTGCGGAAAAAGTTGAACAACAATTGCGTGGCGAATCTAACCAACAAAATCAATCAACCATTAAACAATTACTCAAAGAGTTGCCTCGAACAGTGGGTAGCGAAATCAATAAATTGTTTTATTTTTTGTTGCGTTCATTACCTTTATTAATTTTATTTTTAATTCCAGGTGTAAACGTTATTGCACCTGTTATTTGGTTTTTATTTTCCGCCTGGATGTTAAGTCTTGAGTACTTAGACTACCCATTTGGTAATCACGGCATTTTATTTAAGCAAACAAGAGTACTTGCAAAACAACAACGCACACGTTGTTTAAGTTTTGGTGCGTTGGTTAGCACATTCACTATGATTCCGGTGTTGAATTTTATAGTCATGCCAGTCGCCGTTGCTGGCGCTACTGCTTTATATGTGAACTCAATGTCTAGAATAGATACTTAAAAAGAAATTCACGCATTTAAAAATTCTGCCAATCTTTGCATACCAATACTGATGCGCTCATTGTTAGTGGTGTAAGCAAATCGCACATATTGATTTGCTTGATACTCGCCAAAATCACAACCTGGAGTGATTGCGACCGCTTTACTATCTAACAGCTCTCTACAAAACAAGAAACTATCGTTACTGTATCTGGATACATCTGCATACACGTAAAATGCGCCTTGGGGCATTACGGGCACTTCAATATCCAGCTTACTAAGTGCATCACACAATATATCTCTACGTTGCTTAAACATTTCTCTACGCTGCTCAAGTATTTGCTTGGTCTCTTCAGAGAACGCAGCCAATGCTGCATGTTGTGCAACTGTAGACGCTGCAAGATATGTATTCTGCGCAATCACATCTAAAGTACTGATATGCTTCATTGGAGCTACCACCCAACCTACACGCCAACCTGTCATACCAAAATATTTTGAAAAACTATTAATTACAATTATATTGTTTCTCAGGCACGCCACTGTCTCGCTATCGATATCATAAGTAAGCCCTTGATAGATCTCATCAACAATCAACAATTTATTCTTAGTCGCCAAAAAATCTGCTATTTCCAACAGTTGGGCTTGTTTACATAAAGTTCCTGTAGGATTTGATGGACTAGCCACTAATACAGCAGCAATATCATCTTGCCAATTTTCTTCAACTAGCCGAAGGTTAAGCTGAAAATCTGTTTCGCTATTCACCGGTACTGCGACCACTTCGCCACCCATTAACCTGGTCACATTACGATTACATGGATACGTCGGATCACAGGTCATTAATTTTTTATCTGCAAGCAATACATATGAAAGTATTAACTGCAAAGCCCCTGATGCCCCAGGCGTAATAACAATTTGCTCAGGCTCAACACTCACTGAAAAACGCTTATTATAATATTCACTGATGGATGCGCGCAGCTCAAATAAACCTAATGCAGAAGTATATTGAGTCAGCTGATTTTGAATGGCGGCGATACCAGCATTGGCTATAGTTTGCGGTGTCGGGAAATCAGGCTCGCCTATTTCCATATGCACCACGTCTCTGCCTTGCGCTTCCATTTGCTTGCAGCGCGCAAGAATGTCCATAACATGAAAGGGTGTGATATCTAATTCTTTCTTCACTATAGACGTCCTAACTTACAAATAGATTGTTAACGGCAAACCTTCTGGAACACCTAGCTGAATAACTATTTGCGTTTATGAAAGCTCATCATTCTTTCACGCTTACGCTGCTGCCTCGGTGTTAAAGTGTTGTACTTACCGGCATACGGATTTTCCGGTGTTCGAAATAAAAAGCGAATTGGTGTTCCTACCAATTTAAGCTTGTTACGGAAAAAGTTTTCCAAGTAGCGAATATATGATTGTGGTAACTTGCTTGTTTGCGAGCCATAAACCACAAATGTTGGCGGATGCGAACCACCCTGATGCGTGTAACGCAGCTTAATTCTTCTGCCTTTAACTAATGGAGGCGCATTTGCTTCCACTGCCTGCTCTAGCAGTTTATTAGCATCTGATGTTGACATATCTACAGAAGCAGATTGATTGGCGACAATCACTGAGTTCATTAACTTTTTCAAGCCAATCTTTTTTTCTGCCGAAATCTTTATTTTTTCAACATAAGCTAAATATTGGTATTTAGTATCTAGCGCATAGTTCAGCATATGATAGTCATCTTTACTCGCACTATCGGTTTTATTAAGCGCCAACACGATTGCACGACCTTGACGCAGTGCAATCTCTAGCAAAGTACTGTCTTGATCGGCCATACCTTCTATGACATCAACCATACAAATCACAACATGCGCAGATGAAATCGCATCTAGTGTTTGCACAATGCTGAATTTTTCAACTGCTTCACGCACTTTGCTTTTACGCCGTACACCCGCCGTATCTATCAATGTAAATTGGTGTTGATTAAATTCAAATGGAATTCTAACGCTATCTCGCGTAGTCCCAGGGACTGATGACGTGACTAGACGATCTTCTTTTATTAACGCATTAATTAGTGTTGACTTACCTGCATTAGGACGGCCGATAATAGCGATGCGCGTTGTTTCATCTTGCTCATCTTGATTTTCTGATTCGATATTTTGTTCAGGCAAATCACTGAACAAGTCTTGTATCATCGACTCGATGCCGCGTCCTTGCTTTGCGGCAATCGGATATAATTTAGGTGCGCCAATCTGATGGAAATCACCTGCGGCAATGTCAGCATCAACACCATCAATTTTATTCACTACTAACACATACTCTATATTGCGCTTTCGCAACATGGTGACAATGGCATGATCTTCAGGCATCAAACCATCTCTGGCATCCACTAAATGTAAAACAAAATCAGCCTCTTCAATCGCATAATCTGTTTGCGATTGCATACCGACTTCTATCTCATCTCGCTCATCAACAATACCGCCAGTATCAATTAAAACAAATGACTTATTATATCGTTCACAAATACCATATTTTCTATCGCGCGTTAAACCAGGGTAGTCAGCCACCAACGCATCTCTAGACTTAGTCAAGAAATTAAATAAAGTTGATTTGCCGACATTTGGTCGACCGATTAGAGCAATGACAGGACGCATATAATTATAAAGCCAGTAAACCGAATAAGGTTTGAATTCAGCTATTCAAGTAATCTTTTATTATCTCTATATTAATTAGCAGAGATAACTGAGTAAGAGGCTAAGCGACCACTGACATCAATAATGTATGCAGTCGTATTAGTCGACATAGGGGATGTCTGAATTGGTTTCTTACCAAGATTTGTACGCCCAATAATACGTCCATCTTGTTTTGACAATGCATGGATATAGCCTTGATAGTCACCGACTAATACAGCACTATCTTGTACCACTGGCGTTGAAAGCTGACGATATAAGAATTTATCTTGTTTCCAAGAACTCACACCTGTTTCTTTTTCTAGCGCCCAAACGTTGTCATCTTTATCTGTAACATAGACCAATACATCATCTATAGACACGCCGGAGATAGATGCTAAATCTCGTGCCCATCTAATACGACCATTTGTGCGATTGATCGAGACCACGCGCCCATGAAAACTGGCTGCATAGACAAAATTATCATCTATAGCAATTTGACCATCAACATCCACCAAGCGTTCCAACTCACTTCTTCCAGAAGGGACAGACACTCTAGCTTCCCAAATAACATTGCCGCTTTGTGTTGATATAGCAATGACTTTACCGTTATCCATACCCGCATAAATAACGCCATCACGCACTACCGGTACACTCGCACCACGCAAGGTCAATGCTGGCGGTGTTTGTGTCACGGTCCATAACTTTTCACCGGTACTAATCGACAAACCTAAAATACGATTATCGTTTGTTCTTAATATCGCTAGATCATTATCAGTATGCGCAACAGAAACCACTTCACTAGCAACATTTGTTGACCAAGCTTCGGAGCCATCACTACTATTAACCGCAGTGACAACACCATCATGCGTCCCCAGCACTAAATACTGAGCATTACCGCCCACACCCGCAGAAACCAAGCCATCAACTTTACTCGACACTGTCACACGGCCACTATCCAGTTCATGCACTGACACTTTGCCACCTGTTTGAGTGAAGGCGATTTTGTCATCAAAGACATGAGGCTTTAATTGTATAAATTTCTCTTCAGCATCACCCCCAAGAGAAACTTGCCAGTTTTGCTCAATACGCACTTCAGGGATAAAGTCGCTTAATTCTGTTGGCTCACGAAGTTCTATTTCTACCTCTTCATCGTCACCAAACCAAGGGATATAACTGCAAGCGGACATACTTACTGTAAATGCAAGTAACATTGCTGTTGTTATTAAACGGAATTTATTATTCATTAAATATAAACCTTAGGCATTGACTTTATTCGAGCTACCTAGATTGTCACGTTTCATCTTCAAGTATTCAACGTCGCCAGACTCTGAAGAAGATATTGCTTCATCATAAGCTTTACGAGCTGCTTGATTATCTCCACGCTCTGCATGCAAATCACCACGTATTTCTTGTAGCAACGAGTTGTACGCAACTGGATACTGCTGGTCTAATAACGCTTGCGCTTTTGGGTACGCGCTGGTTGCAATATAAACACGCGCTAGACGCAGCTTAGCTAAATTAATGACAGTGTCTTGCTTGCCATTTTCGACAACCCATTGTAAGTTTTCAATTGCGGCATCTGTTTCCCCTTTACTTTCTTTTGCTTTAGCAACGAGTAGCGCACCCCAAGAGGCGTAGGGTGTCGAAGGATAATCCGCTTTAAGTTTTTCAGCTTGAACAACTACGCTGTCAATGTTTTGCGCAAGGATACTATTACGCATTTGATTATATTGATCAGAAGCTTCAATTGCCTGCTGTTCTTGATATACGTTCCAGCCTTTCCAACCGATTAAAGTCCCCACACCAATGACTACACCTGCAATCACTGAGCGACCGTTTTCTTTCCACCATTCTTTGATGGCTCTTAGTTGTTCATCATCTGTCTCGTGGTCAGCCACGGGGCCTCCTAAACTTTATATTAATGCTGTGGTTTCAATAATTGCAGTAACTCATTTTCAGACAAAACCTGTTGAGGTTGTTTTTCCTGAAGGTGTTTTACAGCAATTTGTTGATTATTGACTTCATCCTCACCAACAATCAGGGCAAGACGTGCTCCCGAACGATCTGCACGTTTCATCTGCGCCTTGATACTACCATCTCCACAATTCATCTGAATAGCGCAATCAGGCAATTGTTGTCTGATTTTTGCTATTAGCTGAAAAGCGTAGCGGCTGGCTTCATCACCCAGTGCAACAAAGTAAGCATCTATTTGCGGCACTGAATCCATCATTTGTTGTTCCACTAGGCTTAGCAAGCGCTCTAAACCAATAGCAAATCCAGCGGCACAAGTGGCTTTTCCGCCCATCTGTTCAACTAAGCTATCATATCTACCACCAGCACAAATAGTGCCTTGTGCACCTAGGTCGGTACTCACCCATTCAAATACAGTACGGTTGTAATAATCCAACCCTCTTACCAATGTTGGATTAACACTATATTCAATGCCCATTTGATCTAGTAATTGCTGCATTAAACCAAAATGATCCTTTGCTTCTTGATCTAGGAAATCGAGTAACTTAGGCGCATCAGCAACAATTGCTTGAACCTCATGGTTTTTACTATCTAACACTCGCAATGGATTGGCATGAAGTCGCTTACGCGCATCTTCATCTAGTACACTTTCATGATCAGACAAGTATGCAATTAGCTTGTCTCTATGTTTAGCACGTGCGTCAGCATCGCCAAGACTATTAAGTTGTAACTGCAAATTTTCTGCAGGTAATCCTACTGCTTGCCACATAGAACGCGTGAGCAAAATTAACTCGACATCAATATCTGGGCCTTGCATACCAAAAGTTTCAACACCCAACTGATGGAATTGTCGATAGCGACCTTTTTGCGGCCGTTCGCGTCTGAAGAATGGTCCTAAGTACCAGTATCGTTGCTGCTGATTATGCAACCAACCATTTTGAATGCCTGCGCGTACTGTGCTTGCCGTGCCTTCAGGTCGCAGACCTAACCAAGCGTGATCTGCTCCATCTTCAAAAGCGTACATTTCTTTTTCAACAATATCAGTCACTTCACCAATAGAGCGTTTAAACAATTCTAATTTTTCTACAATAGGTGTGCGAATTTCCTGATATGCATACTGTTTCAATACGCTTAACAGTCTAGATTCTAGTACGCGCATAGCGGCCGCTTCTTCGGGGGCAAAATCATGCATCCCGCGAATGGATTGGATGTTTTTACTCATGCATTGAACAACTAAAGAAAATAAATATGCGATTAAGAATTGCTATCGTCGATCAAGAATCTTGCGGTATTGTTTCGACGCATATAGACAGAGTGATCGAATGGTTTCCCATTTATTTCTAACTGCACTCCAGGAGAATTACCAAGAAATACATTAAATGGTGCTTGTCCAGAAATAACCCGTGTGGCACCTGGTTTAATTAAGCCATGCAGTAATCTTCTTTTTCTTGCATCAAAAATTTCCGTCCAGCTTTCCTGAGTATATTTCACCGTGATCCTTACTTTGTCCAGCTCGCCGCCACTGAAAGGTGCCTCAATAACTGCTGGAATCTCTTGATCATCAACTTCTGCTTCAAGCGTTGCATTTTGCTCATCAGATATATGTTTAGGATCGATATCCCCTAACACTACATCATGTTTTGCTTCTGACTCTTGTTGCTCTTGCGTTTCATCTACACTAGACAGATTCGCATCATCAAAACGCTCAACGACGGATGCCAATTCGACAGGATCTGAATCCTCTTGATACACCCACCATGTCATCAACAATCCCGACAAGATCACAACAACTGTCACTGAACTCCAAATCACGATTGGGTCAACACCCGATGAACTTAGCTTTTTAGCTTTTTTAACTTGAGGAACAACGGTTTCAGTTTGTACATCTCGATCACTAGGATAAACTGCGAGTAGCTCCTTCGAATCTATTTCCAGTAATTTTGCATAGCTGCGGATATACCCTTTCACGAAAACATCATTTGGCAACTGATCAAACTGATCACTCTCCAAAGCAACAATCACATCCTCTTTCAAATGTGTCTGAGCCGCCACATAGGCAATACTATATGAAGCGGACTCACGCGCTTGACGTAATATCTCACCTATACGCACATCTTCAGATGGAACGTCAGTAGGTATAGCTGTGGAATGATCAGTCACTAATTCAACCTCGCCAATTGTTCTGCTTCTTTCGAGTTTGGAAATTGATTATTGAGTAATTTTGCATAGCTTTGTGCAATTCTATTATTCCCTAGGCCACGTTCTGTGCGATAGGCAAGAAGTAAAGATTGAGCTGTATGCTGAGATACTTCCTCAAAATCACGTAAATAGCTTTGAGATGTTGCAAAATCATTTTGCAAAAAGTGTGCTTTAGCCAGTTGATACAATGCAACTCTGTTTCTTGGGTTTAAACGAATGGTTTCTGCAAAATATTTCTGCGCTAATTGATAGTCAGGTATTTCCATCGCACAAACACCAGCATTTATACTAGTTCCTTCTCGCGCATTAACTAAAGGATTCGATAACGCCTTCTCAAAATGCTTGTCCGCCTCTTGATATCTTTTATAACGACAAAGAAAAGATGCATAACTATATTGGCCTCTAGAATCAGTCGGGTCTATGGCTAAAGCCTTTTTATAATACGACTCCGCCTTTTCTAACTGTTCAAGCTGCTCTTGCATTATGGCATAAGTCCAACGAGCTACCGATGAATTGGGATCCCGCTTAAATGCTTTTTGCAATTTATCGTCCGCCAACTGATAGTCACCACTAGCAATATAATTAGCACCCAACTGAATATTAATTTTTGCCGCCTCAGGATTTCGTTCAACTCGACTGCTATCGCCACCAGCTCTAGTAGAAGAATTTTGGGTGGCACAAGAAACCAACATTATGCATCCGATTATCAACACTATTAAACGCATTCTGTTTCAATTCTCCGACTAATAAGTGAACGCTCGTACATTTTTACATAATGATTACCACGATGCACACGATCTGCAACTTGTCCTGCTAGCTGCCCACACGCGGCAGCAATATCTTCACCTCGAGGTCGTCGAGTAATGACTACAATATTATTTCTCATCAATACCTGACTGAATTTATTTATCGCTTCTTGACTAGAGCGCTGATAACCAGATTGTTCAAATGCATTAAATGGAATTAAGTTTATTTTAGCTCGAATACCTTTTAACAAATTAACCAATTGTTGCGCTTGCTGTTCACTATCATTCACACCATCCAACATCACATATTCAAAGGTAACACTTTCTTTACGATTTTTATTATCCAAGTAACGTTGGCACGCTGCCAACAATTGCTCAATGGGATACTTTCTATTAATCGGTACTAATTCATTTCTAACTTCATCAGTTGGTGCGTGCAATGAAATTGCCAAACTCACATCTACTGCTTGAGACAATTCATCAATCTTTGGCACTACACCTGAAGTGCTCACAGTGACTTTGCGCTTACCCATACCGTAGGCAAAATCATCTAACAATAAATTCACTACTGGCAAAACGTTTTTAAAATTTAATAACGGTTCGCCCATTCCCATGAATACCACATTAGTAAGCATTTGCTTACCACTATACAAAGTACGAAGTCGCTGATCTGCCACCCATACTTGGCCAATTATTTCTGCCGCGGTGAGATTGCGATTAAAACCTTGTCTCGCGGTCGCGCAAAATGTGCAATCCAACGCGCAACCTACTTGCGAGGATATACATAGCGTTCCGCGTGTAGATTCTGGAATATAAACTGCTTCAATAGCATTGGTTCTTCCATCACTATCTTCACCAACACTCAACAGCCACTTAATCGTGCCATCTTCAGAGAAGTGTTCTGATTCAATTTTGGGAAAGGTGATTTTACTATTTGTTTGCAATAACTCGCGTAATGACTTACTTAAATCAGTCATCTCATTGATGTTTGTGACACCACGTTGATACAACCACTGCAATACTTGTTGGGCGCGGAATTTCTTTTCGCCGCGCTCAACAAAAAATTGCTCTAGCGATACTCGATCAATCCCGACCAAGTTCACTAAATTATTCGTATTGTTTATGCTCGCGGACAAAGCTCACCTTCAGTAAAGAAGTGTGCAATTTCAACCGCGGCTGTTTCTGGTGCATCAGAACCATGTACCGCATTCGCATCAATGCTATCTGCAAAATCTGCGCGAATTGTGCCGGGTGCTGCTTCTGCAGGGTTAGTTGCTCCCATCACATCACGGTTCTTTTTAATAGCGCCTTCACCTTCTAACACCTGGACTACAACTGGACCGGAAGTCATGAAAGTCACAAGATCGTTATAAAATGGGCGTTCCTTATGAACTGCGTAAAATCCTTCCGCTTGTTCCTTTGTCAACTGCATCATTTTAGCTGCCACAATTTGTAATCCGGCTTTTTCAAATCGACTGTAAATCTCACCAATTACATTTTTTGCTACCGCATCAGGTTTAATGATGGAACAAGTGCGCTCCTTTGCCATTTTCTCGATCTCCCAAGGTTTAAGTTAATATTCAGAAATAAGGTCTAATCGATT
>CALJEX010000002.1 GCA_938074525.1 uncultured Gammaproteobacteria bacterium | reverse complement strand
ATAGGATCAATATTCTTATATAATAAACACAGCCTAGATTTATTGACAGATTTTAACCCGTCACGTATCTTGCGCTGCTCCATTCAAAATATGGCTATGTAGCTCAGCTGGTTAGAGCACAGCATTCATAATGCTGGGGTCGGTGGTTCAAGTCCACCCATAGCCACCATCAACACCTGTCACCGTAACCGTTTTTGCATTGTAGTCTAGATTAGTGAACGTCAGGCTGCTTGGAGATACTGTGCCTTCATTTGTATTGGAGCTGGTGAGGCCAATAGTCACATCTTGAGTAGGCATGGTGTCTAACGCCACCGTAAATGATGCGGAGGTAGAATTTTCGCTGGTAGTAAGCCCATTCATTGGATTGACGGTAATTCCAGCAGGTATAAATACTTCGTTGTCTGTATTAGTCACAGGAATAGTGTCCGGACCAAAACCCATATAGTTTGGATCTGCGGTCATCACTTCAAGTATGTTGATTGTGTACTGGATGTCTCCGTCAATCTCAATGTCGTCTTGACCAGTAATAACTACATCTTGATTGATATTCCAGTTTCCTGAATTAAATGTAAGTGTAATTAAATTTGCAGGATTGATTGTTCCTTCAGTAATGTCGCTGCTAGATAAGCTAATATTTACATCCGAAGTGGGTTCTGTATCTAAAACAAAAGAGATCGTGGCGGTGTTGCCATCTTCGCTTGTTGCAATGTTGTTGCTTGGAGAGGAAATGGATATGCCCGGTTGAGGGGCAGGTACGCCTGCGTTTATCCATGATTCCATCATATATACTGCGATGTCGTGTGCACAGGTTCCTGATGTTGTACCGGTACACATTGATGAATTGGCGCCAGTTGGCATTGTTGCTGCAATATCTGCGGCTAATGTAGCAACGTCAGTACATGAAGGACATGTATCAGGCGTGACAGTATTAATCGCATTAAATACTCCGCCTTCACCATTAGTGCCATGGCAACCAATACAGCCTAACGCGGATTGCTCATAAAAAGCTTTGCCGCTTATTGCGTCAGAGGAGCTAGGTGGCGTGATTGTTGGTGGTGTGCTGCTAGTGGAGGTGCCTGAGCTTTCACCTGAAGATTGACCTCCGCAGGCATATAAAGAAGCTAATACAACTAGCGATAATAGTGTGACTCGAATAGCATGCAACATTTTTTAACCCCTCATGGTTTTACGCAGTTACCGCGAAATAAAGCTCATTTATTATTTTTTTGCGTTGAATCATTACTAGTTACTAGATGAATTCATTGCTTTAAGCGATGCAAAAATAATTTAAAATTATGTGAGCTATTCTTGGTAATTTTGGGGCTTGAAAACCAGAGGTGCCGATGATTGGTATTTTTTTACCTACCAATGGGTACGCATGGATTGTGAGGCTTTGCGGGTGTTGTAATTATAAAGCAACTAGGGAGCTAAATAATTAATTGATGGGTATCTAGTATACTAATATGCATATGTGTTGGAGATTCAGGTGAGATGAGTAGCAGTGCTGAAGCGATAGGGAGATTTTACTATGCGGATTCTGAATACAAATGCGTCTCTTTCATTACTTCGACATAAGCTTGTGCGCTCTGAGCGAATTCGAGAAATTCATGCTTATTTATATCCGCATATAACTTCCAGAATGACTTCTGGCTAAAACCTATATGTAATCCACCTAAATTTTGGCATTCGCAATAAGAAATAATAAGCTGATGATGCAAATAGTGTGGGCGAGTGTTCATGTGGCACTTTGAGCATAGCGTGCAAATTCCTCTGTTAGCGATATTGTCGTTATTCATAGTTTAATAATTAGTGGTTTATTGATCGCTGGAGTATTTGTCATAATTGTTACCAGAATATTAATAAGATTTATTTATTTTTATTTTGAGAGGTATTTATCAGATAATTGGAGCTATACATTTTAGGTTTTATAATCATTAGTTTTAGTGATGATAAAAGGTTATGTTTTTCAGATGTATAGGGCAATATTTTTTGACTGAGTGCTCATTCTAAGCGTTACACTTAGCGATAACATATTTATGTAATAAATATTGTGTGTACTACACGGAAGAAAAACTAAATGGAGACAAGCAATATGAAAGATATGGTCATAGATGCATGTAAGTGGTACGTAGACGAAAGTTCTGAAGAGAACGTTAAGAAAAAAGCTGCAGAAGAGTTTTCTAATCGTTATAAACCATTGTTACACTTTTTTAAAGAAACAGGTCTAGTGCGAGAAGATAAAACCGAAGAAAGAAATTGGTTGGACTTCGAGTTAAAGATGTCAGATTTTACTGATGAGGGTCTTGAGCTATTAATGTTGTGCCATGATAAGTGGCTGGATGCTATTTCTCGCGGTTCTAATCCTGGCAATATAACGTTATGGCAGCGACAGTTAATTAGATTAAGAGAAGAAGACCCTATGTTATTGCACTAGTATTTAGGTGTTAATACCAAAAGTATAAGAATATCTCGTATATCACGAGAGTAGAGTAAACTATCAAAGCAAACCTTAACAAGATATCAACTCTAAGTGTGTTGAATAGCTTTGAATGATAATGAGCCACTAGCACGAGAATGCATACCGAGGTTAGTGCTAGCTTGGTATAAACAAATGCATGAATGCTATGATTGAGTAGGTAATTCATGAACGGATTCATCTCAACGGCTCCGTCGTTGAGTAAAGTCATGGTCATTGCTGCGTCTGCAACAGACAGAAATAGTATTGCTAATGCCATGATAAACAATTTGGTGTCATACCAATCTGTTTCGTAGTGAGCGAAGCAATCAGATCGACGTTGTTGCCTACGTTGACATTTCACACATCCTAATAAGAAGCCTGTGAAGGTAGGGTTTCTACGTTCATTTTCTTCACGGCGCTCTAACTCTGATTGTTTGCTAGTAATAATTTCTTGTTCGCTTTCGAATGTGCTCACAGTGATGGGTATGCTAAGAGTTGATGTGAATATACTATCCCATAGCTGCAATTAAAATTCCTCGTTGTTAATTTGAACGAGTTCACAGTAATCGCTTTTTTTATCATCGAATAGTTTAAAAGATAATGGTAATCACCCAGCCAGATAATGATTATCGGGTCGGGTGATTTGGAGGAAGTCTTTGTTGTGTAGAAAATCTATGTAGATGTTCTTCGGTGATGATTGCTAGTTAGTTAGATTTTCTCGTGTAGTGTTAACTTTATTGTTTGAGGCTGGTCATTAATAATGATAGATATTCTTAAAGTATCCAAAGATGAAATTTCTTGATCACCTGGAAAGAATAAAAAACCATGTGCGATTTCACCACTTTCTATGCCGCGATTATCAAACGAATGATGAGCGAGGTCTTCCCGAATTTCCTGGCCAATTTCTTGATAGCGTTTTGCACCACCAAATACCGCGCCGGCAGCAGCACCGGCAGCAGCACCGCGTCCTGCACCTTCTGCAGCACTGTCTCCAGTGACTACACCAACCGCAGCACCAACGATAGCGCCAGTAGCCGCTAATAATAAAGCTGGCTTAGCAGCGCCCTTAGCTGTTTCTCCTAGTTCTACATGTTTATTGACGCGTCTATATGCTTGGTCATAGGTGAGTAGTGGCCATGCTTGATTTTCTGAGTCGATTAAAAAAGTCTGGTCGCCACGAATTTCTATATTACCGTCTGACTGATTGTCCAATACGAATCTTACGGGTAATACACCTGCGCCTCGAATATCAAAACCAAAAGCGCGTTCGGCTGCATCTTGTTTTAAGTAGGCTTCTGCATATAAGCCGACATCATTCACTTCTAGTCCGCCAGTTTGTTCGCTAGGCAAGGGGATAGGGGCTACTTTATCGCCATACGTTGAGCATGCGTTCAGGCCAAAGACCATAAGCAGTAACGCGAAAAAACTTATAGGGAGTGTGGTAGTTCGTCGAAGTGAATGCATAATAAATCCTTTATGAATGCAGAGTTGTTATGCGTATTTAGTCAAGATGAATCTTGTTCGGTTCAATTATTTAGAGGTGTGCTTTTTATTCATATTGACGATGAATACGGCCTGATACTCCGCATAGTAATTCGTAGCTGATAGTATTTGCTGCATTGGCGATGTCGGTTACGGAAATATCATCTCCCCAGAGCTCTACATGATCACCTATGTTGGCATCTGTATGACTCAGGTCAATGGTTATCATATCCATTGAGACGCGACCGATCACTGCAGCAAGATTTCCATTTAGGCTAACATTAACAGGGGTTTTTATTGCGCGTGGATATCCATCTGCATAGCCGGCAGCAACCACGCCAACACGCATTTCACGTGGGCATGTATAAGTACTTCCATAGCCAATTTTATCTCCTTGTTTGCATTGCTTGGTAGAAATTAAAGGAGCACGCAGTGACATAACTGGTTTAAGTTCGCTGGTGTCTGGTTGGGTTTGGTCTGCTTGGAAAGGTGATATGCCATATAAAGCTAATCCGGATCTAACCCATTCATATAATGAGTTTGAATAGGCGAGTGTGGCAGCAGAATTCGCAGCACTTCTTTCGCAGCCAGGAAAACTCTTGGTGACGTTATCAAAAGATTTCAATTGGCGCTGTGTTGAATCATTATCTAATAAATCAGCATTAGCGAAATGCGTCATTAAACGAATTTTTGAGATTGATTTTATCTGCTCAAGTTGTTGGTATGCATAACGTGCATCTTCGGGTCTAAAGCCTAATCTTCCCATGCCAGTATCAATCTTTAACCATACTTGGATGGATTGATTGAGTTTGTGGTTTTGTAGAAGTTTAATTTGATGATCGTTATGGATGACGGCTTGTACGTTGGCGTCAGCAATTATTTTTAGCTCAGCTTCGTTTGAAAAACCTTGCAAGCAAATAATAGGGTGCAGAATTCTAGCAGCGCGTAATTCAGCAGCTTCATTTGCACACGACACAGCAAAGGCATCACTTTGTGCAAGTGCTTGTGCGGTTTTTGCTAGACCATGCCCATAAGCATCCGCCTTAACAACCGAAATAATTTTTGAGTTGGAAGCAAATGTTCTTAGGATGTTTAGATTGTGTGTGAGATGTTCTAGTCTTATTAAGGCGTAGGCCGAACGTCTCATGAATATTTCTCGTTGCTATACATTTCGGGAACAAAGTTTTCGAAACGCGTGTACTGACCTAAAAATGTCAGTCGGGTTTTGAATATTGGGCCATTACGTTGTTTGGCGACGATAATCTCTGCTGTTCCTTTGTCGGGTGAGTCTTCGTTGTAAACTTCATCTCGATAGATAAACACAATTAAATCTGCGTCTTGTTCAATCGCACCTGATTCGCGTAAGTCAGACATCACTGGTCGCTTGTCTGTGCGTTGCTCTAGGCTTCGATTAAGCTGTGATAAAGCAATTACTGGTACTTCTAATTCCTTGGCCAACGCTTTTAATGAGCGCGAAATTTCAGAGACATCATTGGTGCGATTTTCTCCGCTGCCCGTCACTTGCATGAGTTGTAGATAATCAATCACGATTAAAGACAGGCCATGTTCGCGCTTTAATCGTCGTGCACGTGCACGAATTTCTGTTGGCGTTAATGCCGCGCTATCATCAATAAATAGTTTGGATTCGGATAGCATAGATACAGCACTGGTGAGCCTAGGCCAATCTTCGTCGGTCAGTTTTCCTGTGCGGATATTTTGCTGATTAATACGTCCAATCGAAGACAGCATACGCATAGTCAGCTGATGACTAGGCATCTCCATACTAAAGATGGCGACGGTTTCTTGTTTTTGAATGACGGCATACTCAGCCATATTCATGGCTAAACTAGTTTTGCCCATAGAAGGTCTGCCAGCAACAATCACTAGGTCGCCTTTCTGTAAGCCAGACGTGTTTTCATCAAATTGGTCAAAGCCTGTTGCTGTGCCGGTGATGGTTTCGCCACGTTCAAATAATTCGTCGATGCGTTCTACAGTGGTTTTTAGCAATTCTTTCATGCCTTTAAAACCACCGATGCCCTTAGAGCCATGATCACCAATTTCAAAAATTTTCTTCTCGGCTATGTCGAGAAGTTCGCGACTATTCATCCCCTGAGGTTGATATGCAGTGCCTGCAATGTCAGTTCCGGTAGTGGCTAGTTGGCGTAGGATAGATTTTTCTCGCACGATGGTCGCATATGCGACGATGTTGGCGGCAGTCGGTGTCTCTTTGGCAAGCGTAGCCATGTAGGCTGTTATGTTCTGACTGTTAACGCCAGAAGCATCTTCAGAATGTTTGATTTTGTCAGCTAAAGTGACAACATCAAATGGCTGATTTTGATAAGCAAGATCGACAATGGCGCGAAAGATTATGCGGTGATCAAAAAGATGGAAGTCGTTCTCGTTCAGTGTGTCGGCAATCTGATCCCAGGTGCCATTTTCTAGCATTAAGCCTCCAAGCACCGCTTGTTCAGCTTCAAGCGAGTATGGAGGCGTGCGTAATGATTCTGCGTTTGGTGCAGAGTAATCCGCGCTAGAAATTGTTTCTGCCATATTAGGTGTTAAGACCTTTTATGACTAATCTTCAGCAACGATATTGATAACCACGGTTGCATCCACATCTGAGTGTAAGTGCAATTCTATTTGGTATTCACCAATATTATGGAATGCGCCATCAGGCATGCGAATTTCACGTTTTTCTATTTGGTGGCCTTGAGCATTCAATGCTTCTAGAACATCAACGTTATTCACTGAGCCAAATAATTTACCTTCGCTAGCTTCTTTAGCAGCAATAGTAATCGAGACACCTTCTAGCTTAGCTTTGCGTTCTTCGGCAGCAGCAAGTGTGCTAGCTGCTTCTGCTTCAAGTTCTGCTCTACGCGCTTCGAACTCAGCAATATTATCTGGTGTTGCAAATTTAGCCTTGCCTTGCGGAATGAGGTAATTACGGGCAAAACCTGATTTCACGTTAACTTTGTCGCCAAGTGCGCCTAGGTTTTCTACTTTTGATAATAAAATGACTTCCATTGCTTTTCCTTCGAATATCGATATGTTTATAAAATTATTTAACGCGTTCGCGTATTTTGAAAAATGTTTCGAATATACCCAGCAGTATAATGACGAGAATCGCCTGCGGAACAAAGATCACTAATATATAGGCAATTATTAACCATAGTTTGCCTTTTGTCATGGTACCAGTAGTGGTATGGATTACCGCCATTCCTTGTAAAAAGAACAGAATGGACAGTATTCCGCAAAGTTGAGCCGCATAGCTGGATTGGCCCAATACAGCCCAAATTCCAACCAATACAGTTAAAATAGCTAATACTTTGCCCAGGCGCATTTGCTGGAAATCTTGTTCGAACTGCTTACTATCATCGACCAGACATTTGAGCTTGTATCC
This sequence comes from uncultured Gammaproteobacteria bacterium, assembly GCA_938074525.1. Classification (GTDB taxonomy): domain Bacteria; phylum Pseudomonadota; class Gammaproteobacteria; order UBA4575; family UBA4575; genus UBA1858. The sequence continues at coordinate 43,519 of CALJEX010000002.1, read as the reverse complement.
AAATAGCAAGATGCTGCTATGAACCAGGACGATTGATGCGATTAATAAGCCAGTCATAAACTTAGCTGTCTGAGAAATTAATAGCGCACTTTGTTCAGCGTTATAGCCACCTGTTTCAAGCACTGGGGCTAATATCGAGCTTAATGCTTGTTGCCAAAACTGATCACTGTTAGGAAATAAGGCGCTGACAATGACGAAAGCAATTGCGCCGAGTAAGGCTGCCGCCTGTAGTGATAAGGACAATGAACGTGTGGAGTAAAAAATTACTGCAAGTATAAAACTTGGCAGTAATTGAGCTGCTGCCGTGGCTGCACCAAGTGTAGCGTGACCGATGAAAACAGAACTAACAAGCGCAAGTGCGATAATGCAGGCGAGTACGATTGAGAAGCTATTTTTAGGGCCGGCATGTAAGGTAATTAAAACAATACCTGCACCACTTAGGATGGCACTTAATGGAAATATTAAGGCAAAAAGTAAGAAACCAAAGACAACCGTAAATGCGGGAAACTTTCCCGAAAGCGTAAAGCTGGCAAAGTTTTTCATCATGGCGAACAACCCGAGGTTGTTTGGGCTGAGGGTTTGGCGCCTTAAAACCTTTGTTTTATGGCGCCAAACTCTTAGTGTGCGTCGCTGTAAGGCAGTAAAGCAAGGTAACGCGCGCGCTTGATAGCGGTCGTTAATTGGCGTTGATAGCGTGCTTTAGTGCCAGTGATTCTACTTGGAACGATTTTGCCTGTTTCAGTCACAAAATCTTTAAGCATATCGATATCTTTATAGTCAATTTGCTTGATGCCTTCTTCAGTGAAGCGGCAATATCTTCTTCTACGGAAATATTTAGACATAACTTATTCCTCTACAGCTGCTTCAACAGCAGCTTCTTCTATTGGTGCGGATGCAGGTTCTGCTGCAGCTTCACTTGAGTCAACGACTTTTTCGGCTGGTTTTTCAGACCGAGGTGCGCGTGTTTCACGAGTATCACGTTCACGATCTTTCTCGAGAGATTTCATCATTGGAGAAGGTTCAGTGACAGCTTCTTTGCAACTTAATACCATGTGGCGAAGCACTGCATCGTTAAAGCGGAACGCGCTGACTAGCTCGTCAAGAACCTCTTGGCTAGTTTCGATATTCATTAGCACGTAGTGAGCTTTAAGAATTTTATTGATTGGATAAGCTAGGATTCTACGACCCCAGTCTTCTAGACGATGGACTTTGCCATCACCATTTTCAATCATGGTTTTGTAGCGATCGACCATGGCTGATACTTGGTCACTCTGGTCTGGATGGACCAAGAATACGATTTCGTAATGTCTCATTGTGGCTCCTTTAGGGCTTTGTCCTCCCGTGGACATTGACGGTGAGGAAAGGTAGCTGGAAAAATAAAGAAGCGAAGTGTACGTGAGAGCGTTAGAACATTCAATTGCTGCGTTGGCGTACCGCTTCATAGAGGAAAATGCCTGTGGCAACAGAGACATTTAGACTTTCGACACCACCTAACATGGGCAGCGAGTACAACTGATCGCAGCGCTCTTGGGTCAAACGTCTAAGGCCTTGGCTTTCAGCGCCCATCACAATGGCGCATGCGTGGGATAGGTTGGATTGATAAATCGAACTGGACGCTTCTCCTGCTGCACCGTAGACCCACACACCTGATTTTTTAATCGCGTCTATAAACCTTGCTAAATTAGTGGTTTTAGAGATTTTGAGTCGTAAAGTGGCGCCTGAGGCTATTTTGTGAACAGTCGGAGATAATGGCGCAGAATTTCGTTGAGGTACCACCACAGCATCTACGCCAGCGGCATCCGCAGTTCTTAGACAAGCACCAAAATTATGTGGATCACTGATCTCATCCAAAATTAATATTAGTGGTGGAGTTGATGCGTTGGCTATTTGATCGGCTAGCTCTTGTTCGTCGACTAGCGGAGTAGGCATACAACTGGCAGCAATACCTTGATGTTGAGTGCCTTCGCATAGTTGGTCGAGCTTTGCCCGTTGCACTTGTTGGATGGATATCCCAAGTTTGTTGGCGTGTCCCACTATTTGCTCAATACGGGGATTACTTTTATTTTGTTCCAGCCAAATGGATTGAGCGCGCTCAGGTTGCCAACGTAATAGCGAAGTAACCGTATGTATGCCCGGAAGTATTTCTTTTTTACTCATGATAGATGACTTGCGCTGTGGTTATTTGCGCTTAGGTTTTTTAGGGCGCTTGCGCTTATTTGGATTTTTGTTTTGTTCTAATACAAAATCAATTTTACGTTCATCTATGTCTACGCGAGTGACAATAATTTCTACTGTGTCACCAAGTCGATATACTTTATGAGTAAGCTCACCCTCTAAAGTCATTTTAGCCGGGTCGTATTGATAGTAATCATCAGATAGTGTGCTGATGTGGACTAATCCTTCTACGTAGACATCAAGTAATTCAACAAATAAGCCAAAAGATGTCACGCCAGTGATAGAGCCAGTAAATATTTTGCCTACTTTGTCTTGCATGAATTCACACTTCAAAGTGGCTTCAGCATCACGTGTCGCATCATCGGCTCTGCGTTCTGTCATCGAACAGTGTTCGCCTTGTAATACTAAGTCGTTATGACTGTACATGAAGGTATCAGCTTTTTTCTTATCGACTAAGTGACTAATGGCTCGATGCACGATTAAATCAGGATAGCGACGAATTGGCGATGTGAAATGCGCATAAAATGGATGTGCTAAACCAAAGTGGCCAGCGTTATCCGGGCTGTAAACTGCTTGCGATAGCGAACGTAATAGCATGGTTTCAATCCATCTATCTTCTTCGCGTTCATTTACTTGTTTGATGAGATCGGCGTAATGTTTAGGTTCTGGTTTTTCGCCTCCAGGTAAATTTAAGCCTAAAGTTTTTAGTAGTTGGCGCAACTCTTTTAACTTTGTTTCTTTAGGACCTTCGTGAATTCGGTATAAGCCTGGAATTTTATTTTTCGTCAGATACTTTGCAGCAGCAACATTGGCTGCAATCATGCATTCTTCAATGACGCGGTGTGCATCGTTTCTTTCATAGGGATAAATGCGAACAATTTTCTTGTCTGGGCCAAATTCGATTTTGGTTTCTGTGGAATGAAAATCAATGGCGCCGCGTTTTTCTCTATAGCCGACCATGGCTAGAAATAGTCGATATAACTCGTCTAGGTGTGGGCATACATCACCGATAGTTTTGCGCGCTTTAACTTTTTTGTCGACGACGGCGGCAGCGACTTGAGTGTAAGTTAAGCGTGCATGAGATTTGATGACGGCTTTATAAAACTGATAACTCTGCATGTCTCCTTCAGGAGAAATACTCATTTCGCACACCAAAGTTAAACGTGGAGTCTGCGGATTGATCGAGCATAATCCATTGGATAAATTTTCAGGTAACATGGGAATCACTTGGCCAGGAAAATAAACTGAGGTTCCTCGCCATTGCGCTTCTTTATCTAATTCGTTACCTGGTTGTACGTAGAAAGAAACATCAGCAATCGCCACATATAGTTTCCAACCACCATCGCGCTTTTCACAATAAACGGCATCATCAAAGTCTTTAGCGTCTTCACCATCAATAGTGACAAAGGGAATTGCGCGAAGATCTTTTCTTTTGGGTGATTCATCAATAATGGATTGTTCAGAAAAAGATTCCGCTTCATCAATCACTTCTTGAGAGAACACGCTAGGCAGTGAATGCACACGAATAGCAATGTCTATTTCCATGCCGGGCGCCATATGTTCACCTAATACTTCGAATATTTCACCAATAGGTTGTTTTCTTTTGGTTGGTTGCTCGACAATTTTGGCGATAACTATTTGACCGTGGACTGCGCCATTCTTTTTATCTGGGGCAATGAAAATATCTTGATGTATACGTTTATTGTCTGGGGTGACAAAGCCCATGCCTTGTTCTTCATTATAGCGGCCAACGATTTGGTCATTAGCGCGTTCAAGCACTTCAACTAAATGACCTTCTTTGCGACCATCTCTTTTTGTGTGAGTGATCTGAACTACAGCACGATCACCATGTAAAGCCGCGCGCATTTCTCTTGGGGATAGAAATATATCGGATTCACCCTGTTCATCTGGATTTAAAAACCCAAATCCATCAGCGTGGCCAATAATGCGTCCGCGTACCAAGTCGGCGCGTCCTACAGGAATATAAGAGCCTTGCCGATTGCGGACTAATTGACCGTCTCGCTCCATTGCGCGAAGTCGTCGCTCCAATGACTCAAGGTCGCGCTCACTAGATAGGCCTAAAGATTTTTTTAATTTGGTGAAAGTGGCAGGACCTTCGTTTTTATCGATCAGCTCTAGGATGAATTCACGGCTAGCAATCGGATGAGCATATTTTTTTGCTTCTCGATCCGCATGAGGATCATGATTCTTTTTAGTTTTTTTTGATTTGGTCATTGCAGAGGAGGGCAGTAGGTGAGTATTTGTTCGTCATTGAGGGATACTAACGCTTTTAGATGAATAAACGTATAACTAAATTGAAACCAATAAAAAAGGAGCTAAAAAGCTCCTTTTTTATTGGTTTTGAGAGTCGATATTACGGCACGGGGATAAATTGATTGCCATCTTTGAGATGTAGTTTTCCGTCAACAAATACTGCTCGATCTTTTTCAGCCTCTGGCAAATTACGAAACTTTGCCATTTCACTGCTTGGATTTGCTTGAAAACTATCTTGGCTAGAGCTACTGCTATGAGAGCGATTGGCTGCATTACTAGTGCCTAATTGATTGATGAATGCATCATCATAGCCTGCTTGTTTGATGCGAGATAATAATGCTTGTGCTTCGCTTCTGCTATTGAAGCTGCCAACGCTGACTCGAGTTAGCTCGCCTGTTTGAGATGTATGCACATCACCAAATGCTTCTGCAGATGTTAAAAAGTTGGTTGGTAAGTTTTTGTATGTGGCTATTTGGACTGTGTAAGCATTTCCATGGTGGCCTGCTTGAGCAATGAAAGTCATGCTGGATATAGCTAGCATGGTGAGGAAGATAATTTTTTTCACTATGTTGTCCCTATAGATAAGAGATTATGAGATTTAAAAAGAAGAGTGGGATAATTTCCCACTCTTCTTGGTATGCAAGAATTTACAGATTAATACCTAATGCTCGAACAGTTTCGATATTAATGTATTTGTCTGTGGGGAGTTTGTTGTCAGTCTGGAATTCATTGACTGCTTTGATTGTGTTGCTGCCAATCACGCCGTCGATAGATCCAGGATTGTATCCTTTTGTGGAAAGAGCACGCTGAATTGAACTAACCATTCCAGGTGTCATGTTGGTTTCACAAAGAATAGAACGCCATTCCATGTAACCATCTCTTTCAAGTTCTTGTGAAGTTACAGTTTCGTAACGTGCGGGAATCACTTCGCGCATTTCTTTTGCTTCTGCAACAACCTTGTTCACTTTGACAGGATTGTATTCTGCTGGTACTTCAACGCGTCGTGTTGAAGCTGGTGTCTTAACAATCGTCTTAGTAATTGTTTCGTAACGAGGTGGTGTTTCTACTAAACAAATTTTATTGCCTGTACGTGTGCTGCTAGGGTGATCTGTGTTGTGGATTTCATGCCAAACAAAAGATTTGTCTGCCACTTTGCGTTGTGAGGTGACAGCTTTGTATTTAGCAGGGACTTGATTACGAATCTCTTCTGGACCAGAAACCAATTCGCGAACTTTAACAGTCTTGTACTCTGCAGGAACGCTAATAGTTCTTGTGTTTGCAGGAGATTTAAGAATGCGCTTGCTGATAGTTTTGTAAGTTGCGGGCACTTCTACTAGACACATGATTTCACCTGTCGCTTCATCAATGCGTTGGATTGGGCCAGTGCCTTTTTTCCATACAGTATGAGCTGGCTTGTCAATGATCTGCTCAGTGACTGTTTCGTATGTTGCTGGAATAGTTTCCAGTCTTGTTGATGCTTCGCGAACAAGGACTTCTTTTTCAACCCAATTGTATGTTGCATCACTTACAGAAACTTGATCATAAGCTTCACCTACTAATACTTGCTCTGAAACAGTTTCGTATTGTGCAGGGATGTAATGCTCATGGTAACAAGTGCCAGGTCTAAGTCGATGCCATGGTTTTTTGCAGCTGCAAGTAGCTCATCACTTGCTGGCGCAGCATTTTTTTGTAAATCAACGCTCCAGAACATTTGTCCTTCAGACACTAAGAGAGTTTCTGTTTCTGTGCCATAAACTGCCGGTATTGGTTCCATGTAGAAGCTGGCTTCTTTGACTAATACTTCTTCGGTGACAGTTTCGTATTGAGCTGGAGTAGTGGCGAATTTTTCACTTGCTTCACTAACTAAGATAGTTTCGCTGTTCGTTCTGTAAGTAGGTTTAACCCAAACGCGCGCATAACATTCGCCGGCTTTCGCTTTTGGTGGGAGTAATTGGCCACTGCCCGCAGTAGATGCTGACATGGCTGATGTATTACTGCGTTGAGCATCTAACTCTGCTTGCGCACTTGCTAGCTGAGCTTCTCTTTCATTTAATGCTTGGGTTCTTGCGTCTAAGTCGGAAGCCATTACTTGTTTTGCTTCCATTTCAGTTTTGCTTGTATTAGCTGTTGCGGTATCTGAAGTTTGAGTGCTTGCGCACGCGGATAAAAATAGCGCCGACATTATTGCGGCGAATAATTTTTTGTTGCTATTCATAGTTTGTCTCGGTGTTTTTTTAAGTTAGATGCTTTGGGAATTTGGTCGCTGTGGTTAAGCAATGTAAATCCCTGGCGGAGTGTAATGCATATGACGGGCTTTTAAAGGACTAATTCTGCTCGAATTGTTAACAATAATAGTGTTCAACATTGATGGGTTTAGGGTTATATGAGCTAATCCTAAGTACTGTTACGTATGATTTTTTCAGTTTAGGTCAAAAATAGAACATACAGGTTGTGTTATTAAAATGTGACGCAAGCGATGTAAATAATATGTACAGGTCTTGTGCATTGGAATTACGTTAACGTAATCACATCTTTGGTGTTTTAGCGGAGTAAAATTGTTGCCTAAGAGTCAGTAGGGCTGATCATGATGAAAATTAAAGCAGATTTTACAATTAGAGAAAATAAAAGTCGCCGCGCGAATGTTAATCATGTGCGCTTTCCGATGAAAGCAAATGGTGGAGAAGTCGTGTTACGTGAGCGACGTGTTAATCCTGATCGCAGGCACCCAGGGCTTGAAACCTACGAGCTTAAAGTGTCATCGGAAGAATTTGAGCAATTGTTTCAGGAGTATAGTAAACACTAAAAGAAGTTGTTAATTTCTTTTATTTGAAAAAGGTATGGTCAGCATTCCGTATAAGCGATTCCATTTTTTTTCAGAATATCTACTGCCTAATCCTAAATTGAATGCCTGTTCAATTGGGCGCATCGTATAAGACTTAAAAAGTCTATCCCAAATAGAAAATACACTTGCATAATTAGAATCGGTTTCACTTTGAATGTCAGAGTGATGCAGTCTATGCATATGTGGCGTGACGGTGATTAATCGTAATATTTTATCTAGTCTTTCATATAATTTTATATTGCTGTGATGAAATAGAATGATGGGTAATAACAAAACTTCATAGACAAGCAGGTGATCTAATTGAATGCCAAGCAGAGGAATAATACTGATGCGTATAATATTAGAATAAATTATTTCTATCGGATGAAAGCGAAGCCCAGTACTTGCGTCCATATCTTTGTCTGCGTGATGGACTTGGTGAAATTTCCATAGGAAAGCAACTTCATGATTGAGCCGGTGCCATATGTACTGCCATAGATCAATGAGTACTATTGCTAGTAGTAGTGAATACACAGGAGGTAAATTAATTTGGTTGAGTACTCCTAATTGATTCTCCCATGTCCAGTCGCAGACATGCTTAATGATAACAATGAAGCATAACGTTGATAGCAATACATTAATGCCGGCGAGTGCTAAATTTCTAAGTGAGTGTGGAAGGTGTTGTTGTCGGTTTTTAAAATAAGGCGTGTAATGCTCAATAGTGAAGAGTATTAAATACAATGCTGCGATCATTAGCAGTTTTGTATTTTCTTCATTTATATATTCTTCAAGCATGGTCGAATCATATGGATTGTTGTAGAGCAGTATAGAGTATGTTGTTAATATGAGCGTATTTATTTGATAAGGCAAGAGGCTAGCGTGGAAGAGTTCTCAATACGAGATGGTCAACAGTCTGATTGTTTGGCTATTGCGCGGTTTGTTAATGAATCCTCAGGAGGTGCGGCTGACTATTTGTTTGCTGGTGCGAGTCAAACTGGAAGTAGTGCCGAGGCAATCGTGAGTGAGCTGTTGGCAAGAGAGGTTCATTACTCTTATGCTAATACTTTGGTTGCACAGATGGAGGACAAGGTCATTGGGGCGGCCTTAAGTTTTCCTGCCAGTGGGCTATTGCTTAACGAGCAAATGAAGCAATACTACTCTGCGCAACAATTTCAATATATCCAATACTTTGTGGATAACAAATTGAAAGATAGTTGGCATCTGGATGCTATTTGCATTGATGGCGAGTGTCGCGGAAATGGTATTGGCAAGCACTTGTTAGACGCTGTTAAGCAACAAGCCAAATACTATACATTCTCAGTATTAGAAGTTTTTGTGTTTGCTAGTAATGCCAGAGCGATTCGATTTTATCAACATAATGGGTTTGTTGAGTGTAAAAAAATTGATGCAAGTAAACATGAGTTTTTGAATGACAAAAGCCCACTGGTGTTAATGCGCTGCGATTTGTCAAGTAACAATTAATATATACTTAATCGAATAATGTTTTCGCTGCGTTCCGGACCTGTGGAAATAATGTCGATTGGAGTTTCTAATAGTTCTTCTACTTTCTTGATATAGTTCTTTGCATTTTCGGGTAGCTGATCAAATTCTGTTGCACCCACCGTTGAGCTTTTCCAGCCAGGCATAGTGATGTAATTCGGTGTGCAGTTTTCAATGTTCTCTGCATTCAACGGCAGTGATTCTACCGCTTCTCCGTTTGATTGGTATGAAGTACAAATACGAAGTTCATCCAGCGTATCAAGCACGTCAAGCTTGGTGAAACAGATACCTGTCACACCATTTAAATACATGGCACGTTTAAGTGCGATCGCATCTAGCCATCCGCAACGACGTTGTCTACCAGTGGTTGCGCCGAATTCATGTCCTCGTTCTCCTAGTTCTTTACCTACTGCATCAAACAGTTCTGTGGGGAAAGGTCCGCCGCCGACGCGTGTTGTATAGGCTTTGACGATGCCGAGCACATAATCAATTGAATTGGGTGCTACGCCGCTACCGGAGCAAACGCCGCCAGCAGTAGTGTTTGATGAGGTTACATATGGATAGGTGCCATGATCAATGTCTAGCAATGTTCCTTGTGCACCTTCAAATAAGATTTTCTTGTTTTGTTTTTGTAGAACATTCAAACGTGCGCTGACATCGTTGATCATTGGGATGATTTGCTCTGCCCATACATAGAGCTGATCTGAAAGTTGTTTGATATCACAAGTGTCATGCTTGTAATAATTTTTCAACACGTAGTTGTGATAATCAAGAATGCCTTCTAATTTGGATAGGGTGTTATCCATGTTTAAGAAATCACCAACGCGTAATCCTCTGCGCGCAATTTTATCTTCGTAAGCAGGGCCAATACCACGCCCTGTTGTACCGATAGCGGATTTACCGCGTGCTTTTTCGCGCGCTTGATCCAATAGAATGTGATACGAAAGAATTAACGGGCAGCCATCAGAGAGAAATAATCTTGAGCGAGCATCAACACCGCGCTGATCCAGCATGCTTAGTTCCTCGAATAAGGCTTCTGGTGAAAGTACGACGCCATTACCAATGTAGCATTCAACATTCTTGCGCAATATGCCCGAGGGTATTAAATGCAATATAGTTGTTTCTTCGCCAACGACAATTGTGTGACCGGCATTATGCCCGCCTTGGAAACGGACCACAGCATCTGCTTGAGCTGTTAGCATGTCTACGATTTTGCCTTTGCCCTCATCTCCCCACTGAGTTCCTAAAACAACTACATTCTTATTCATTTTAGATATCCTTGATCACCCATTTATCATTTTCGTTTTGTAAGCTACGTGTGCAGCCGACTAAGCTGGCTTCGTTAGCTTTGTCGCTTAAGCCGTTAATTACCACTTCACCCTGTGCGCGTAGCTCAGCAACAGTGGTTGCTAAGCTGGCATCGTTTACTTGCGGAGCATAAATTGCACCAGTAGCTTTTGTTGACTGGTGACTAGATGCTGTGATTAAGCGTCTTAAATCTGCACTAAATCCAGTAGCAGGCCTAGCGCGGCCAAATGTTTCACCGATATTGTCATAACGGCCACCACGTGCCAGTTCATCGCCGTTGTTAGCACAGAAAGCAGTGAAAACAATACCTTGTTGATAATGATAACCGCGTGACTCTGCTAGGTCGTAATGAATTTTTGTATTACTAAGGATTAAAGCGCTGCTTAAATTTTCTATGTAATCGATGCATTGCAACAAGTCTTTACCGCCGACTTTGAGTTGCTCGCGGGCTTGTTTAAGTACCTCAGAGGAGCCGTGTAAGTTGACTAAATTTAGAATGGCTGCTTTGAATTCGTTTGAGCAATCAACAGATTTAAGTAGTGTTTCGATATCAGGGGTCGATTTGCGTTGCAGCATTGAGAATAAATCTGCTTCAACTTGTTGGCTTAGATTAGCAGACCTCATCAACGCTTCGAATATTCCAGTGTGACCTAGATCTAGTAAGACTTGGTCAATGCCGCTGGCATGGAGTGTGGTAGTCATTAATGAGATTATTTCTACGTCACTTGCAATGCCTGAGTGACCATATAGTTCAGCACCAATTTGTAATGGGCTGCGAGTACCGCCGGCTGTTTCAGGTCGCGTGTGTAGGACCGTGCCGCAATAACATAATCTGCTTGCTGCTTCGGACTTCAACATGTGAGCGTCAATGCGCGCTACCTGTGGAGTCATGTCTGCGCGAACACCCATGGTGCGGCCAGATAACTGATCGGTCAGTTTGAATGTTTGAAGATTTAAATCTTCACACTCACCGACAAGCAATGAATCTAAAAACTCAATGAATGGTGGAATGACTAACTGGTAACCCCAGGAAGCAAATAAATCGAGGGATTTTCTTCGGTACGATTCAAGAATGGCTGCATTTTCGGGCAGCACCTCTTCGATCCCTGCGGGTAGTAACCAACGAGTGCGTGAAGACATGAAGATTTAATAGTTTTAACTTTGACGGATAAGGGTTAAGAGTACCACGCCTACTAGCATGCTCACCAATCCAAATATGCGTAAAGTGCGATCTGGCATGGTAGCGATATTCTCCCATAACTTGCGTACCGTCCTTGGGCTGGCAAAGGGGAGTATTCCCTCTATCACTAGGACGAGTGCGCAAGCGGCTAGCAGATCGTTAGCCATGGTGAATAATTAGACGATAACTATTTTGGCTTTGACTGATTGAAATAGCGAAAAAATTGAGAATCTGGCTCCAGTACTAGAATGTCATTCTTGCTGTTAAAAGTTTGCTTATAAGCAGTCAAACTTTTGGTGAGCGTATAGAACTCTTGGTCTTTGCCATAGGCTTTGGCGTAGATATTAGCTGCCGTAGCATCACCTTCACCACGAAGTTGCTCAGATGTCTTATAGGCTGTTGCTAAGGTGATTTGTCGTTCGCGATCAGCGGCTGCGCGAATCTTTTCAGCTGATTCTTTTCCGCGCGCTCTAAAGTCTTTGGCAACTCTGTCTCGACCCGCACTCATACGTTGGTAGACAGAGTCACTAATATCATCAGTGTAATCAATACGACTGATGCGAAGATCTACGATTTCAATACCCAGTTCTTTAGAAAGGTTGTTGGCTTTAAGAACTAGTGAATTCATTATATCCGAGCGTTCACCAGAGACGGATTCTTTAATGGTGCGTTGGGCAAACTCATCACGTAATTCGTCTTTAGTGATTTGACTTAAGCGACTGTTAGCACGTTCTTCTAATCCGCCAGTAGCAACAAAGTAATCACGTACATTATCTATGCGCCACTTTACAAAGAAGTCTACATAGACATATTTTTTCTCGTTAGTGGGAAATAAGTCCGGCTGAACATCTAAGGTTAAAATACGTGAGTCAAACTTCCTTTCATTATTGATGAAGGGCATTTTCCAGTGCAAACCAGGTTTGATATCTGCTTTTTTGATTTCACCAAATTTAAATAGAATGGCACGTTCAGTTTCTTTAACAGTGTATGTACACAAGCTAAAAACAACTGCCACTAATATGGTAAGAGCTATTAATATTTTTGAAATCATCTTATCGTACCTCTCTACCGCGTATAGGGCGTCTTGGGTTGGTGTTGGCTGTTGTGCTTGAAGTGCTAGGTGTTCCAAAGTTCACAGAGCCAGAGGGAGCGCGACTATTTTGTATGATTTGATCTAGAGGCAAGTACATTATGTTGTTGCCACCTTCAACATCCATCATGATTTTAGTTGTGTTGGAATAGACGGCTTGAGTCGCTTCCAAATATAAGCGCTCGCGGGTAATGTCTGGAGCCTTATTGTACTCAGTTAGTAATGCTTCAAATCTTTCAGCTTCACCCTCTGCTTTCGATACAATAGCCTCTTTATAGGCAGTGGCTTCTTCCGTTATTCGCGCAGCTTCACCGCGAGACTGAGGCACGATAGTGTTTGCATAGGCTTCAGCTTCTTCAATATATCTTTCTAAATCCTCTCGAGACTTGATCACATCATCAAACGCACTTTGAACTTGTGCGGGTGGTTGAGTTTTCTCTAAGTTGAGCGTGGTGACTTCAACGCCAGCATCGTAGCGGTCTAGAATTTCCTGCATGAGTGCTTTAGTGTTTGAAGAAATTATTTCTAGTCCTTCATATAAAACAAAGTCAACAGTACTTTTACCAACGACTTCGCGGATAGCGCTTTCCATTGCTTGCTTGACTGTGATTGTAGGATTTCGTAGATTAAATAAGTAATTTGGCGCATCTTTAATTCTGAATTGTGCGGCAAGAATGATCTCAACGATATTCTCATCCTTAGTCAACATGGTGGTTTGATGCTTCGAGCTACGCACCTGCTGCATATCAACCACTTCTAGTTGTTCAATGGGGTAAGGTAAGTGCCAGTGTAATCCAGGGTCAGTAAGTTCTTTGTATTTACCAAATTGTAAAATCACACCTGCTTCACCATCGGTAATAGTATAGATGCCTGATCCTGCCCAGATCAGACCAGCCACAATTAGTGCAAATAATCCAATACCTGCAGTATTGCCACCGGATGGCGCTGCACCTGAGCCGCCGCCTTTGCCTCCAAAAATACCACCAAACTTGCGGCTGAGATTTTGAAAAATCTCATCTAGATCAGGCGGACCTTGATTATTGGAATTTTTATTCCAGGGGTCATCGTTTTTATTACCTGGGCTGTTCCAAGGCATGGAGTTCTCCGATATGAAAAAAATTAAAAGGTTAAGGGGTGTATTCTATTCACTCTGGGCTAAAAAATCAGCCTTATGTTGCGATGATTTACTATCTGGCTGCTTGTACAGATAGGGTTTAAAGCGATCTCTGAGTGAATTGCTTAAAGATGCCTCAATTTCCCATATCCCTTCCGGGTTAAAGGTTTCATTAATTACTGCTTTTTGATTATAGAGCAACGTACGTAATTCGTTCTGTTCTAAAGGTAAATGTAGGGTGACATGAGTATGCTTGCTCTCGAAATATTGTAGCAGAGCTGAATCTAGTAAATTCATACCCTGATCTTTTAGCGCAGATACCCAAATTCGATTAATTTGCTTATCTTCTCCGATATCAACATGAGGGATTTGCTGGGTTTGATCAATTTTATTGAATACCAGCAACTGTGGGCATTCGCCTGCACCAATGTGCTTTAACACTTGATTGACCTGCTCGATATGTTCATTGCGCAATTCGCTGCTAGCATCTACCACATGTAATAGTAAGTCAGCTTCGCAAGTCTCTTGTAGTGTGGCGTGAAAAGCATCGATTAAATCATGTGGCAAATTCTGTATGAATCCGACTGTGTCGGCGAGTACCACATGTTGAGTTTTACTTAATTCTAATTTGCGTAAGGTCGGATCGAGTGTGGCAAATAGCTGGTCAGCCTGATAGACATTGGCAGATGTGACCCTATTGAAAAGCGTTGATTTACCAGCATTGGTGTAACCCACTAATGCCACCGTAGGGACAGAGTTTTTCTTGCGTGCTTGGCGCCCTTGCTCGCGTTGCTTACGTACTTTTTGTAAACGTTTCTCTAGATGTTTTACTCGCTGAGCAAGTAGGCGTCTATCAGTTTCTAACTGAGTTTCGCCTGGGCCCCTTAAACCGATACCACCTTTTTGTCTTTCAAGATGGGTCCAGCCGCGCACCAGTCGCGTTGAGATAAATTTAAGTTGGGCCAGCTCTACTTGTAGTTTGCCTTCATAGGAGCGTGCACGTTGTGCGAAAATATCTAGGATTAAACCAGTGCGATCCAGTACTCGGCATTTGCAGGTTTTTTCAATATTTCGTTCTTGGCTAGGCGATAATTCGTAGTTGAATAACAATAATTCGATTTCTTCGGTTTCGACTAGCGTGACTAATTCATCGATTTTTCCTTGGCCAATAAGGAAACGAGATTCAGGCTTGGGGCGAGAGTAGGTGATAACCTCGATTTCTTGCGCGCCAGCTGAATGGGCCAGCAAGCGAAATTCTTCGGTGTCTGCAGGATCTGGAGATTTGCCGAATTCGGGGTGGATTAATAAAGCGCGTTCACCAGACTTGGGTCTTTCAAACATGCAGTGGTGTTCTCCACCACGCGAGGTGGGCTTTATTCTGCTTCGTCACCAAAAGGAATTTTTACCGATTTTGCCGGAACAATAGTTGAGATAGCATGTTTATACACCATTTGATTCACAGTGTTTTTTAACACGATAACAAATTGATCAAATGAGTCGATTTGACCTTGCAGTTTAATGCCATTCACTAAATAGATAGAGACGGCTACTTTTTCTTTACGTAGCGCATTTAGGAAGGGTTCTTGTAATGTTTGCCCTTTTGACATGATGTTTGCTCCTAACCTTCGTTATTCTTTTTATTAAAAGTCGTGCTTGAGCACTGCTAAAAACTATTGTCTAGTCATTAGTTTAGCAGCTAGTTCATTGTAATTGGTAAATTATTTGTTTGCTAATATCTTCTGTACTGGCGCTATAAGGGTCTATTAGCTTTGTTTCAGGATAATGTCGCAACCAAGTTAATTGACGTTTGGCTAGTTGACGAGTGGCTGCAACTGCCTGATCGTGCATTTCTTCTAGAGTAATTTCATTTTCGAAATATTTCCATATTTGACGATAGCCAATGCAGCGCATGGAAGGCATTTGTGCACAAAGAGGCCACAGCTGACGTAATATTTTTAACTCTTCTACTATGCCATTTTTCAACATAAGCTCAAATCGACGCTGAATATTTTCATGCAGCTGGCTGCGGTCTTGTGGGAATAGTCCGAAATTAATAATTGAGATATCCGTTCGCACAGGATCCTTAGTCGCATGATATGCCGACAGTTTGACGCCAGTTAACTCGAATACCTCTAACGCTCGTTGGATTCTTTGCGCATCATTTTGATGGATTTTGGCGGCTGATTCAGGGTCTACACCTGCTAGTTTTTGGTGCAGAACGTGCCAGCCTTGTTGCTCGCCGATGCTGTTCATTTGTGCTCTTAATTGCTCATCCGCTGCAGGTAATTCAGACAAGCCAAACTGTAAGGCATGGAAATACATGATTGTGCCGCCAACCAGTAAAGGAATCTTGTTGCGCGCATGGATATCATCGATCAGCGTATTGGCATCATGACAAAATTCGGCGACTGAATAGCTCTCATCGGGGTTTCTGATATCAATCAAATGGTGAGGTGCGACCGACAGCTCCTTGGCTGAAGGTTTGGCCGTACCAATATCCATGCCGCGATAAATCATTGCTGAATCCACGCTGATAATTTCACAGGCTGAAGTTTTCACTAGCGAAATGGCTAAATCAGTTTTACCGCTGGCGGTAGGGCCCATTAAAAATATCACTGGGCGTTTGGGATTCATACTCACTTGTTATTTAGCGACCACGTAAAAACAATTTATCCAGATCTGAAATACTCAGTTGAATCCAGGTGGGGCGCCTATGAATGCACTGATTACTGCGTTCAGTCTCTTCCATAGCCCGGAGTAAGGCATTCATTTCATGGATAGTCATGCTGCGATTTGCGCGAATTGATCCATGGCATGCGATGCTAGATAGCATTTCATTATGTGATTGTTCCACTCGCGTACTGGTAGCATTTTTCTGGATGTCAGCAATGACATCACGGATTAGTTCTGGAATATCTACTGTCGACAATATATTTGGAATTGTGCGTACTACAATTGAGGTGTCGCCAAGACGATTGATGTCAAATCCAAAAGAGTCAAATAAATTATGTTGAGTATCGACTAAACTAGCTTCAGATTCGGTGACAGCTATTTGCAGTGGCACTAGTAGTTGTTGGCGCGCAAGATTATCGCTTGCTTGTGAGTTTTTTAATTGTTCGTACACGACACGTTCATGGGCTGCGTGCATATCAATCAATACCAGGCCATCTTGATTTTGCGAAAGTATGTAAATGCCGTGCAATTGAGCCACAGCATAACCTAGTAATGGAATATCACTCTTCTCTGTTTGAGTATCTGGCTGAGCGTCTAATGATGATTGATAACTGATTTGTGGTTCTGCGACAGCAGAGGAATATAACGCTTGGAATTGACGATTCTCACCTGGAGAGGATGTATTTGTCGGTATGTATGATTGAATAGGACGCGAGTCAGTTGCACTGCTATTAGAGAGTTTGTTTAAGTCTTTAGTATCTATAGACGATGGGCGAATCTCGCTAACGGCTTGTTTGATAGTTTGACGAACAAAGTTATGAATCGCTCGCGTGTCATGAAAGCGCACTTCATGTTTGGCTGGATGTGCATTGACATCCACGCTACTTGGGTCAACTTCTAAAAACAACACGTATGCAGGGTGGCGCCCATGGTAAAGCACGTCTTGGAAAGCTAGTTTTACAGCATGGCTGATTGTTTTGTCGCGTATATGTCTGTCATTGACATATTGGTACTGTAAGTCTGCCTGTCCTCTTGAAAAGGTCGGTGCTGCAATCCAACCGTAAAGCTTCATGTCATCGATAGATCGCTCAACGTAAATTGCATGTTCAATAAATGCTTTGCCAATCAGTTTTTCTAAGCGATTGACTTTATCTTCGATGTTCTGTGCGGCAGGTAACGAGTAAATTGTTTTTTGGTTGTGTCGCAAGGTGATCGAGATGTGGAAATTAGATAGGGCTAATCGTCTGACGACCAATTCGCTATGAGAGTACTCGGTTTTCTCGGTGCGCAAAAATTTCCTGCGTGCTGGAGTGTTGTAAAAGATGTCATTAATCTCGACACTGGTGCCTTTAGTGTGGGCGGCTGGCTTCGGTACTTCCGAGTTGCCGCCTTCGCAGTGTAGGGTCCACCCTTGGTTAGATTGCTCAGTATTGGAAGTGATAGATAATCTAGCGACTGAAGCAATACTTGGTAATGCTTCACCGCGGAAACCTAAACTGTGAATGCTTTGTAGATCATCCATGCTTTGTATTTTTGACGTGGCATGTCGTGTTAGTGCTGTCGCTAATTGGTCTTTCTCAATGCCAGTACCATTATCGCGGATTAAGATTCGTTGAATTCCACCTTTTTCAATATCAATGGTGATGCTGCTTGCAGTGGCATCAATACTATTTTCGACCAACTCTTTAATCACTGAGGCAGGTCGTTCGATGACTTCGCCTGCCGCAATCTGATTGATTAAATTATCAGGTAATTTCTGAATTATTCTATGCATAGTCTTGGCATGATTTTGCTTGCGATGTTTAACCGGTTAGGATTGGGGTTTCATCAGACAGTTCAAACATCTGTTGAATGCCTTGTAGGGCATAGTCACAAAATTTTTGTTCATGGCGCCATTGCTTATCTAGGCTGATAATATGTTCATCTTGCTTAGATAAAACACGAATACGATAAGTGTTTTCGTCATTTGAAGTCGTCGCTTCACACGTGATGTATACTTCTGGCTCTGGTTCACCTTCACGTAATACTGCTGCTATGTATAAGTATGAAACTGGGTCACTACTATTGATGTCAGTTAATAAGGTGATAGTGAACTCGCCAAATTGATAACGTCTTTTGGGGATTGCTGATTGAATTGCTGGAAGTGCCATTTGTTAGAGAGTTGTTATATATCCGATGAATAAAAATGTTATTCGCTTATATCCGGGAAGCGGTGAATCTGTGTCCCTGAGAGGATTGTATCTTAGACAAGAAAAGCCTGCTCTAAGAAATATTGAGGGAATTAATACAGAAGATAATGGCCAGCCGTATATCTATGCTAATTTTTTGACCAGCTTGGACGGGAGAATCGCGCTGCGTGATGAGGGTGATGAAAGCTATCGATTACCAAATCAATTAAAGTCAGACGAAGATTTTCTACTTTTTTTGGAGTTATATACACGTGCTGATTGCATTATTACTCATGGTGGTTACATGCGCGCATTAGATGCTGGCCGTTTGGGGAATGTGTTACAGCTGCCTGAATATAGCACTACTCAGTACATGCATGATTGGCGTCAGCAACAAGGAATGAGAAAAAATCCTGATGTGATGATCATTAGCGGTAGTTTGGATTTTCCTTGGCATGCATCGCTGGATGACTCTGAGCAAAAAGTACATATAGCTACGGGTGGTAAGGCAAGCCAAGAAGCAAAGCAATATTGGCTAGATGCGGGGCATCAAGTGAATCAGCTGGGTGAGCAGCAGCATGTTGATGCGAAATGCTTGATCGAATTCTTGATCAAGCAAGGTTACAAGTCGGTATATTTGGTTGCTGGCCCGGACTTGTTGCAAGACTTGATAGAGCATGGCTATGTGCAGAGCTTTTATATGACAATGAGTCATCAGTTGCTAAGTGGGGGCGACTTTAAGAGTCTGTTATCGGGTAATACGCTTAACCAGTCTGGGCGCATGAAGCTTGAGAATATGTATATGGATTTGCAGAACTCGAATGCGCTGGGGCAATGGTATGTTGAGTTTTCTTTTGAAGATAAATAATTTTAACTAGAGAATAATAATGATGGAATTTGTTTCTAATTACAGTTTGTTTTTGGCAAAGGCAGCCACAATCCTAATTTTTATATGGTTGTTGTTATCGCTGGTTGCGTCGTTGACGCATAAGCCTCATGAGAAGGATCAAATTGAAATTAAAAATCTCAATAAAAAATTCGATGATCTGAAATTATTGATGCAAAAGTCTATGCTTTCAAAAAAGCAAATAAAAGAATTGCTTAAGCAGAATAAAAAACAAAATAAAAAGAATAAGAATGCAGACAAGCGTCAGCGAGTATTTGTATTAAATTTTGTCGGCAATATTAAAGCCAGTGCAGTTAAACATTTACGTAAAGAGATAACAGCATTGTTGGCTGTGGCAACACCTGAAGATGAAGTGGTTGTATGTCTTGAGAATGCTGGCGGTATGGTGCATGAGCATGGTTTTGCTTCGTCACAGTTAGAACGTATTAAGCAGCGCAATATTCCATTAACGGTGGCGGTTGATAAGGTCGCTGCCAGTGGTGGTTATATGATGGCGTGTGTAGCAGATCGAATAGTGGCCGCGCCTTTTTCAATCATCGGTTCCATTGGAGTGATTGCACAGCTACCCAATTTTAACCGCTTGCTTGAGAAGCATGGGATTGAATATGAGCAGGTTAAGGCGGGTGATCTTAAGCGTACGTTAACGATGTTTGGTAAAAATACTGATGAAGATCGTGAGAAATTTACTGAGCAGATGGAAGAGACCCACGCTTTATTTAAAGAATTCGTTGCTAATAATCGTAAGCAAATTGATATTCAAGAAATTGCTACCGGCGAGTATTGGCTGGGTAAGCGGGCTTTGGAGCTGAAACTAGTGGATGAATTAATTACCAGCGATGATTATCTTTTACGTAAAAGCGAGTCCGCCGATGTGTATGAAGTAAAACACAGCGCTCCAAAATCAGTGAGTGAAAAGATTATGGGTAATGCGCAATTAGCTTTTGAGAAAGTAATGACTGTATTATGGGAGAGGAAACTGTTTTCTTAATTTCTTTGTGACGCGATAGAAATTGCTTAAACCTCAGGAATAATTAATTTCTGACCAACACGAATTCTGTCTGTTGCCAAAGCATTTGTTTTGCGGATAGCATCAACGCTGACACGATATTGAATGGCTATTTCCGATAATGTCTCACCATATTTAATGGTATGTTTATCTGTCTGAATATTGTTAGCAAGCACTGCATCTTTAGGTGCGTGATGCTTCAAATATTGTTTTAAACCGTTGAACACTGAACTGGCAAGTTTTTGTTGATGTGTTGCTGAGCGTAATTTCTTCTCTTCTGAAACGTTAGAAATGAATGCTGTTTCTACAAGGATAGAAGGAATATCAGGTGATTTGAGTACAGCGAAACCAGCATGTTCAACTCGTTTGCGTGTTTTGCCTAATCTACTCAGTTGGTTTTTCACTGAGTTTGCTAGCTTCATACTTGCGTCAATGGTGGCTGCCTGCGAAAGATCGACGAGCAGTTTCTGTACGTCTTTACCTTTGCCTTCAAGTTTTACTCCACCGATTACATCAGATTCATTTTGGCGCTTAGCTAAAAATCTTGCGGCTTCACTACTTGCACCATTCTTTGAGAGTACGTACACCGACGAGCCTCGCACGCGTCGATCATCAACAGCATCGGCATGAATCGAAATAAAGATATCAGCTTTCATTTGGCGTGCTTTTTTAATGCGTCCGCGCAAAGTTAAAAACTTATCTGAGTCACGCGTCATTACCGCACGCATACCTTTCTCGGCATTGATTAAGCGAACCAGTCTTTTAGAGATTTGTAGTACTACGTCTTTCTCGCGAGTTCCAGCGTAACCGGTTGCGCCTGGATCTTTGCCGCCATGTCCTGGGTCTACTGCAATCACAAGTGTTTTAGATTTTGATTTATTTGCCGCAGGCGTTGATTTTTGCACAGGTTTTGTTTGAGCGGGTTTAGCCTTGGGCGCAGTGACTTTGGCAATGATGTCTTGCTTCGGCTTAGCTTTGCTCGGGGTTTTGCTGCTGGCAATTTTTTCTACCGGCTTGCTAACAGGCTTTGATGTTTTTTTAACAGCAGGTTTGACTTTGGCCTTTGTTGCTGGCTTAGAGACTGATGCCTTGGCTATTTGAGTCTTTGTTGTTTGAGAATTCTTTAAATCAATCACCAAGCGGTGAAGTGAATCGCCATTAGGGGCAAGGACAAAACTTTTAGGGACGATTTGCTGATTAAGGTCTAATACGATTCTAAGTTTGTTATTGGATCGATTAGCATGGCGTAACTTGTCAACGAATGATGCTTTAAATACAGCTTGATCAACTTTTGTTGATAGTTTGGCGTCGGTCAGATCAATGACTATGCGTCGAGGATTGTTGAGGGTGAAAATTTTGTAAGAGGGCACAGCGCTGGTGTCAAATACCACGCGAGTGACCTGACCGTTCTTGGCCACACGAATATTTTCTACATTAAAAGAATCGGCAAATACATTAGCAGGCAAGATGCTGAATATTGCGAAAATCGCAATTATCATTTGAATCAGATGATAAGTATTTGATGACTTTGGATGTGACATCCAGCAGATCTCCCAGCGACCTTTGTCTATTTTTTGTTAACTGTAACAAAAATAATGACCTACGGGCAATTATTAAATGAAAATCTATATTATGAGTCAAGTATTAGAGGGGTTGAGGGGTATGGGTTTCAATGCTGACCTGACGTCCTTCGTCGACATATTCAATGAAAATTTCCATCGTTGCTTTAGGAATTAACGGTTGTCCCAGATTGGGCCACTCAATAAAGCAGATGTTTGAACCGTTGCAGAATTCTCTTATACCAATGTACTCTAGTTCTTCTGGATCAGAAATTCTATATAAATCAAAGTGATAAGCATCAAGTGAATCAAAAGAATAAGTCTCTACTAGAGTGAATGTGGGGCTTTTAACTAAGCCTTGATGGCCAAGCCCATGTAATGCGCCCCTAACCAGGGTGGTTTTTCCTGCGCCGAGGTCACCATGTAAATAAATGACTGCGGGCACATGTAAATCTTTTACTAGTGATGCACCCATCGCTTCCATATCATCTGATGAGCGAATTATTTTCTTCATTGATTAACCAATTTGTAGATGGCGGGGAATAAATCTTCAGCTAATATCCCGCGCGTACCATTTTTAGAGATTAATTCTGCTGCAAGTCCATGCAACATAACGCCACAATTGGCAGCATCATTTAAAGAGATGCCTTGGGCAACTAAGCTGGAAATGATGCCTGCTAGCACGTCACCGCTGCCACCGGTAGCCAAGCTGACATTGCCGCTAGTGCTAAAGTAAATATGTTGGTCGTGACAAGTAAGTGTGCCTGAGCCTTTGAGTACTGCTATTCCCGCATATTGTTCCTGAATTGCTAGTGCTGAGGAAACACGATGAAGCTGAATTTCTTGCGTATTACAAGCAAGTAATTGGGCAGCTTCACCTGGGTGAGGGGTTAATATCCAGTGATCACATTTGCTTGGATTGTTGCTTAATAAGCGTAACGCATCGGCATCGACCACTAAGGGTTTGTTGGTTTCAATGACACGCGCAAATAATTTTTGTGCCCATTTGTCTTGACCTAACCCTGGGCCAATTAACACAACATCGGCTTTTTTCAAAAGATCACCAAGATCGCGTGGTTCATGAATTCCTTTCACCATAAGAGAACCGCAACCCGATGCAACGGCGGCAACATTATCTGGGTGACAGGCTACACTGACTAGACCGGCACCTGTGCGAGCAGCGGCTTCTCCTGCTAGACGTGCCGCATTGGGGTAGCCAATATTTCCTCCTACTACTAGTACATGACCGTATAAGTTTTTGTAACCGCTTTGTGTGCGAGCCGGTAACAAACGTGCTGGCATAACGTCGCTCAACGACATGCCTAGTTTTTCTGCGTTATCAATAATTGTATCGGGTAGATCTAATGTATCCACACCTACTTTGCCAGTGTAGTTGCGTGATTCGCCCGTAATTAACCCACTTTTCAGGCCGATAAAAGTAAGTGTGCTATTTGCATAAACCGTCGGACCCATAGGGTTACCAGTATCTGCGCTAAGTCCTGAAGGGATATCAAGCGAGAGCACCGGAGCTGGTGTGCGATTAATCGCATTGACCATGTCGGCAAACTCATTTTCGATTGGACGTGTTAATCCTGTGCCAAAAAGCGCATCAACAATTAAATCGCATTCTGGTAGATCATCGCTGCAATCAATGTCTCTGCCATCATGGATAGCATAGTCATTTTGCGCGCGCATCGCATCGCCACGTAATTTGGTGATGGGCACCACGGGCATGGTGTAGCACTCCATCTCGGCATTGTGCAGTAGTCGCGCTAAAATGTAGCCATCGCCAGCATTGTTGCCACCACCTGCAATCACTAATATTCGCTTAGCATCTGAATAATGTTCTTGAATGAACATAAATGCCGCTTTTCCAGCACGTTGCATAAGGTCATAGCTTTTAAACCCATGCTGCTCGATTGCGTTAGACTCAACATCTTGTATTTGTTGTCTAGAGAAGACCGGATATTGTTTGCCGTTGTTTATAAAATTCATGTGTGATTAAACAATTTAAATTATTGTGGAAAAGCCTATCGTTACTGAGCAGAGTATGCAAAGCCTAATGGATAATATCCGAGATTGGGCGTGTGAGCTTGGCTTTGATCATATTGGAATTAGCGATACAAATCTTGCTGAACATGAGGCATATCTGCTGAATTGGTTGCAGTCGGGTATGCAGGGTGACATGGACTACATGCATAAGCATGGCACTAAGCGCTCTCGACCGGATGAATTGTTACCGGGTACTGTGCGTATTATCTCGGTTAGGATGAATTACCTACCTCCCGATGCACAAGACCCAATACAAGTGCTTGAGAATGCTAATCTGGCTTATATTTCTCGCTACGCATTAGGTCGTGATTATCATAAGGTGATGAGAAAGCGTCTGCAAAAACTTGCTGATCATATACAACAACAAGTCGGTGCATTTGGATATCGCGCTTTCGTTGATAGTGCACCTGTATTGGAAAAAGCACTCGCGCATAAAGCTGGTTTAGGTTGGGTGGGTAAGCATACGAATTTATTGTCAGAGGATGCTGGGTCATGGTTTTTTCTCGGCGAATTATTCACTAATTTGCCATTACCTGTTGATCAGCCTTCAACAAGCCATTGTGGAACATGTGAAGCATGTATTGAGATATGCCCAACACGCGCAATTGTTGCGCCTTATAAATTAGATGCGCGTAAGTGTATTTCCTATCTCACCATAGAGCATAAAGCATCAATTCCGATTGAGTATCGAAAACCTATGGGCAATCGTATTTATGGATGTGATGATTGTCAGTTGGTATGCCCATGGAATAAGTTTGCTAAAAAATCACCACTGGCAGACTTCGCTAAAAGACATGGTTTAGATGCAATTAGTTTGGTCGAGTTGTTTTTATGGAGTGAGCAAGATTTTCTGCATTTCACTGAAGGGTCTGCTATACGCAGAATAGGTTATCAACAATGGTTGAGAAATGTGGCAGTTGCTTTGGGAAATGCTATCACTGCTCCTGAAGTGGTTGATGCTTTAAATAGTCGTAAAGATGACAGTTCTGATTTGGTTCGTGAACATGTGCAATGGGCATTACAACAACATGGTCATTGAGTAGATTATGAAAAAGATATTTTTCATAATCTTTATTTTGGTTGTTTTTGTTGGCTTATTTTTGCTGCGCGTACCTATCATTCAAGAAATATCACCTAAAGTGGCTAAATTTTATGGCCTCGATGTTAGTAGTTTTGAAGTCAGTCAAATTGATGCAGATAAAATAGTTGTTCCTATGTTGGCCATGCAGCATGTTGATGAGTCATTACAGGCTAACATTGAAATCCATAACCTTGTCGTTGACATCGATACATATAAGGCTGAAGTAATTGCTGCATCATCAAGTCATGTTTATATTGATGTGGAGTCAGTGGGGCGTGGTTCTGTATCTACTAGTGAGCAAAGCTTTAAAGAGGTCATTGAATTATTACCAATATTTGGAATCAATATTGAGCATTTAGAATTTAGATATCGTGCGAATGACGGCGAAGTATTTCATTTTGATGGTGAGTTGCTGTATGCGCAACAAGCAACATTGAAAGGCGTGCTAAGTCATCAGGGTGAGTTTGATATTACATTCAATTTGTCTATCGATGAGTCTGATTTTTCGATTGATCTTCTTCAAGATAACGTCGCAATGATAACGATGGCCGGTGATTATAATGTGCAAGATGATTGGTTGGATGTTCGCCTGGCTGGGGATGTGAGTGTTACTGCGATTAATAAATTTTTATTGGCGTTTGATGTTGATCAGTATATTCAACAAGACGTGACTAATATAAAAGCTAAATTGGAAATAGATTTAACTCGTTCTACACAAACGATTATCCAGTCTTTAGCTGCCGATGTGAATATAGATAGCTCCCTAAATATTTCCTCTAAGCAGCTTAATGTAAAGCAAGCGAAAGTTGATGTGAGCGCAAGTTGCCGTATCGAGAAGCTGAATTTTGCTAGTTGCTCATTTAGAGATCCACAGCGAGCAGTAGTAGAGTTTTATCAAATACCAGGCTGGTTGAATGAGTATTTCTATGACATTGATCATGAATATGTCGTTGAAGTAAATCCTAGCGACCAAGTGATCACGCAATTGTCGCTTAAAGAGGTGTTGGCAGCTAATGTTAAAGGTAATGCTGCTGTTAATATTGCGACTTCATCCTCACGTTTAAAGATTCATGGGTTGTTGTCTGATTTGAATTTTAATGGTGTTTATCAAGATTGGCAGCTGGCAGCTAGTTATCAATTAAAGTTGGAAGGTCAGAAAGTATCAATGCCAGCTAAAATTTCTCGTCTGCTGGTAAAAGTGCAAGGAAATGTTAATGCGGATAATAAGCAGGTGAGTGTTTATGTGGATGAGAACTTTACTGCAAATGCATTGGATGTGGATTACCAAGCTTATAAGACTAAAAAAATCCAGCTCGAACATTTGAAAGAGGCTGAAGTTATTTATCGTTACCAAGATAATGATATTAATGTGAAAGATGTGCGATTTGCTTTGTCATTTAAGCAATTGGTAAACGCCAATACTGAGCTCAAGTTAGCACCTATTGAGCTACATATTCATAGTCTTGATCATTCCAACGCTCGACAAAAAATGAATGCCAACATACACATGGATAATTTCATACTAAAAGAGCGCGGCGTCCCTTTGTCGGCATATGAATTAAATGCTGATATTGATTTGAATGGAAATAAACTTTTTATAGATGGCGATATGAGTTTGGGTGAGCAAAAGCATGCGCTGAATTTTTCTGCTACACATGATTTGCTAGTGGGTTTGGGCTCAGGGACTCTAAATGCAGATTCAATTGCGTTGGCTAATAATGAAATCATTGCTAGTCAGATCAGCGAGTCGGGATTTCCTCTGCAATTAAAAGGAGGGGGGTTGGATGTCAATGCCGATGCTATTTGGAATGTAAATAACTCGGCATCTGAAGTGAATATTAAATTGATAGCTGATCGCGTCATGGGTGATTACGCGCAAAATCAATTTTCTGATTTGAATGTGGCGCTAGAATTTTCAGTGCAAGATGGTTGGAAGTTGACGCGAGCAGCTGACATTAAGATAGGGCTAGTGAATGTTGGTGTGCCACTTAGAAATGTGTCGATGCGTCTAGATCGTATGGAGTACCAAGTGCAAGAGCAACCGTTGGTAAAATTGAGTGATTTATACGCGAGTGCTTTAGATGGCAGTATTTATTCTAAACAGATAGAGGTTGATTTGAATCGACGCGAGAATAAATTCTCTATATTTCTATCTTCATTGTCTTTGGGTAAGTTAATTGCCTTAAATCAAACTGAAGATTTAGTAGCAAGCGGTACACTCGATGGTGAATTGCCTATGCGACTTGATGATGGCGTATTGTTAATTGATGGGGGTTGGTTAAGTGCTAATGAAGACGGCGGTTATATTAAATATGCTCGCATTGGAGAGGTATTGGTGGGCAATGAAAACTTACAACTGGTTGGCGAATTGCTAGAAGATTTTCAATATAACGAAATGTCTGCACAAGTTGATTTGGTGTCAGGAGGCGAGCTGACATTAGCGACTAAACTGCACGGTCGTAGTCCTAATGCTGAGCTTAATAAGCAAGTGAATTTGAATTTTAATATTGACTTTAATTTGTGGAAATTCTTAGAGAGTGCTAGATTGTTAACACATATTGATCAAGATATTAGTGAGCAAATACTGTCTAATCAAAAGCATTAGAGGGAACTTTGTTAATGCGCTATTGGTCAACCATTCACATATAATCGGTATAACGTCAATGAATAAACAATTATTGTGTACCTTTGTTATAGGTGGCTTTTTATTATCTGCATGCAATCCAACGGTTAAGGTTGAAGCGCCAGATGAGCCTATTACGATCAACATGAATATTAAGATTGAACATGAAGTACGTATTAAGGTCGATAAGGAATTGGATGATGTATTTGCAGATGATAGTGGTCTGTTCTAACAGGAATAAAAACAATGAAAGATAAAATTTTAAAAGTATTGTTTATTGGTCTGCTAGCGTTTAATGCTGCGTATGTTTTTGCTGTTGATTTACAACAAGTTAAAAATGATGGCGTGATTGGTGAGCAGCTAAATGGTTATCTCGGTGTGGTAAGAGCCGATGCTGATGCTGATGTAAGAGATCTTGTTGCTGATATTAATGCAAAACGTAAAGCCAAGTATCAATCAATTGCTTCGGCAAACAGCACTAGTTTAGAGACAGTTGAACTACTTGCAGGTAAAAAGGCAGTAGAAAAGACTCGAGCTGGAAATTATATTCAAACAGCAACAGGTTGGAAGAAAAAGTAGAGTCTATCTTCTCCAGCACAATATTTTATTGTTGTGAGGCATTTCCCATTCAGTGGACGGCTGGAAGTTATTGTTGAGTGCAAGCTGATCCAGATCTTTCTTGTCTCTGATGCAAGATAAAGGATCTCTATTGACTAGCCATTGGTCAAATCGGCGATTGCTTTCGCTGGTGTAATCTCCGTTAATATTAAATGGGCCGTATAAGCAAAATACCGCTGAATCAGTAAGCACTTGATCTAAGCCTGAGAACAGTGCCTCAATTTCATTCCAATGCATGATGTGAGCGATGTTAGCCGCATATGCGCCATCATAGGTTTGCTGTGGCCAATTTAAATTAACGTCAAGTGCTATAGGAGTAAGAACGTTATCTAAGTTTAAATCATCAAGCCACATGGTAATGCCTGCGAGCATTTCTTGTTTGTCGCTAGCTTGCCAGGCTAGATGGGTTAACTGTTGAGAAAAATATGCGGCATGTTGACCGGTACCGCTGCCAATTTCCAAGACTTTGTTTGTTTGCTTGAATTCTTGATGAAGCACATTGAGAATTGCGTCGCGATTTTCTTTGGCGGCCGGCGCAAAAGGTTTCTTGAGCATGACTGGGATGGGTTAACTAGTTTTGCGAATGTAATCGATTAATGCTTTGGTGGAACAGTCGCCACTGACTAATTCTTTATCGCTTTGAAGTACTGGAAGAATTTTGTTGGTTAAGGTTTTACCTAGTTCTACGCCCATCTGATCGAATGAATTGATATTCCATATCACGCCTTGCACAAACACTTTGTGCTCATAAAGCGCTAGCAGTGCGCCTAATGTTGTCGGTGTCAGTGATTCACACATAATTGTGTTGCTAGGACGGTTGCCAGGGAAAGACATATGTGGGGATAAGTCTTTGACCATTTTGCCGGTAATGTTTTGGCTAGCTAATAGTTCTATTGTTTCTTTTCTCGATCTTCCCATCATCATAGCTTGCGATTGAGCTAGCATATTGGCGAGTAAAATATCATGGTGGTTTCTATGTGAATGTTCTGCTTTAGAAAATCCTATAAAGTCACATGGAACGACAGGTGTCCCTTGGTGTAGTAATTGGTGAAAAGCATGTTGCCCATTAGTGCCCGCTTCCCCGAAAATAATAGGACCGGTATTATAATTTGCGCGTTTACCATCACGTGTTACCCCCTTTCCATTGCTTTCCATGTCTAGCTGTTGCAAGTAACCCGGTAGGCTGCGTAGTCGGTGATCATAAGGTAGTACTGCATGATGTGGCATGTCTAGAAAATTGATATACCAAATACCAAGTAGTCCCATAATGACCGGCAGGTTTTGTTCTAACGGCGCTGTTTGGAAATGTTTATCCATTGCATAAGCGCCGGTTAATAAGCTGCGAAAATTTTGCATACCTATTTGTAATGCTAATGGAAAGCCAACCGTGCTCCATAGAGAGTAACGTCCACCAACCCAATCCCACATGTTTAATATATGGTCGGAATCTATACCAAAGGATTTAGCCGCTTCTGCATTTGAAGTAATGGCGACAAATTGTTTGCGCACCGATCTACGAATACCGCTTTTTTCCCTTAACCATGCTGCTGCTGTTTCTGCGTTGGCAGTCGTCTCTTGGGTAGAAAAGCTTTTAGAAATAACAACAAATAAGGTGTCTTCGGGTGCTGTGTGCTTTAGCACATCATCTAGCAAATGTGCATCAACATTGGCAACAAAATGAACCTTGATATCTTTTTGCGTGAACTTGGTGAGTGCTTCACAGGCAAGCTTGGGTCCTAGGTAGGAACCACCAATGCCGATCACTACCACTTCTTTGATCGGCGTGTCTTTGTAACTTAACCATTGGCCATGGTGTAATTTGTTACATAAGCGTTCCATTCTGGCCAATTCAGTATCAACCTCTTTGCTGACGTGGGTCTCTACTGGGCTGCGCAACCCTGTATGAAATGCTGAGCGTTGTTCGGTGACATTAATAATTTCACCAGCGAACATTTTGTCGCGCCACTTTTCTACTTCTGCTGCTTTGGCAAGGTTGAATAATAAAGATAGTGTTTGTTCGATCACTCGATTTTTTGAGAAATCAACAAGAATTGGGTTTGATTGAATTGAGAATTTTTTGAAACGATTTGGATCTTCATCAAACAGCTGACGCATTTCTACATCACGCATGAGTGATGCGTGGTTAATAAGTTTTTTCCAATGCGGGGCTATCATCTGCGGATAATACTAGGATTTAAAAACAATTGAGCACTATGTTTTAGTTGTCGTATGCCGTTTATCAGACTAAGGGTGAGAAACAACGAGTAATGATTATCATAGCAAGGAAATATTGTTGATGAATCAATTCTCTGAGACAAAAATCGAGCACAAAAAAAGCGGACTGAAAAGCCCGCTTTTTTTGTGAAATGCGCCCGAACTATCGGTAAATAGTGCCGTTCTTAAGATGTGAGAATAGGTTTAACTGCGCTGCAATATTAATTACAAATGCGAGTACAACACAACCAATTACAAACCATGCCATATTTATTCTCCTAAATTTTTAAAATTACATTAATCACTTTGTATGCTTATAAGTATACACAATTAAGGCATGGGGAAAAGTATGTTGTCTATCAGACGGGTGTCTCCCAGCCAAGCAGCGGTTAAAACCACAACATTTTTAGTGTTATTATCAATTGGTTGTAAATTAACCGCATCGCGAATACTGAAGTACTCCACCGTCATACCGACTGCTTCTAGATTGGCACGAGCAGATGATTCTAAGGACAACACTTCTGATGGTAAAAATTGTGTTTTTACCTGTGTTAAATTGGCATACAAATGCTTAGCAACTACTCGTTGGTCTGGTGTTAGATGAGTATTACGCGAACTCATTGCTAGTCCATCTGATTCGCGTTCTGTATTGCCTGCAACGATATCGATGTTGAAATTAAGATCATCCACCATACGGCGAATTATTAATAACTGTTGATAATCTTTATTGCCGAACACCACGACATCTGGTGTCAGAATGTTAAATAGTTTGCAAACGACAGTGCATACACCTTCAAAATGTCTTGGCCGATAATGGCCGTCAAATTCTTCAGTTAATTCAGGGATTATAATTTTTGGTGCTGATTGTATGCCGTGAGGGTAGAGTGATTCAGTGCTAGGAGTGAAAACAGCATCTACATTTAATGTGAGTAATTGTTCAATGTCTGATTCCAATGTTCTTGGGTAACGAGTGAAATCACTTTCTTGATTGAACTGTAGTGGGTTAACAAAAATAGACACTAATACGCGCTGACCTAATGACTTGGCGAGTTCTATTAGAGAAGCATGTCCTTTGTGCAAGTGACCCATGGTGGGCACCAAAACAATTTTCTCGCCGTTGGATTTCCAAAGGTTGATATGTTCTCGAATAAGTTCGGATTCGGAATATACCTTCATAGTAGGAATGCGCTGCTTGTGCTAGGCAGGGAAATCGCCAGACTTAACTTCTTTAATGTAATTAGCGACTGCCTGCTGAATGCTGCAAGACTGCATATAATTTTTTACAAAGGGAGGAATTTTGCCTGGAGTAATGCCAAGAATGTCTTGTAATACTAAGATTTGGCCATTGCAATCTTTGCCAGCGCCTATGCCTATCACTGGAATGCTGACGGTTTTAGTTATTTCTGCAGCAAGTTTTGCTGGGATACATTCCACTAATAATATGTCAGCTCCAGCAGCTTCTAATGCAGCGCTGGTTAACAACAATTCGTTTGCTGAGTCAGCGTCTGTGCCTTGGGCGCGATAACCGCCAAGCTTATGAATGTATTGTGGGCGCAGTCCAAGGTGAGCACATACCGGTATGCCGCAAGCGCTAAGTTCTTCAACTATTTCTGTTTGTCTTTGAGTGGCTTCAAGTTTCACCATTTGCGCACCGCCTTCTTGCATCAGGCGGGTTGCGTTATACAATGCGCTATCAATATTGCTGTAACTCATAAAGGGCATGTCTGATACCACTAGGGAATGTTTTGCTGAGCCGGCAACACATTCAGTATGATAAATCATGTCGTCCATGGTGACAGAGACAGTCGATGGATTCCCTTGTACCACCATACCAAGTGAGTCACCCACCAGAATCACATCCATGCCGGATTGGTCTAATAGTTTTGCAAATGCTGCGTCATAGGCAGTAAGGCAGGCAATCTTTTCATTGCTGTCACGCATTTTTTGTAGTTGATTAATGGTGACGCCAATAGAATTTTGTGCGCTCATAACTGGATTAACTCACAAATGAAAGGGGGTTGAAGTAATGACGGCCGCTCTTGGTGTTAACAATCTGAGATTTTAATTGTTCGTAGTCGCGTTCATTGTTAATGAAATCAATATCACTAGCATTGACGATTAACAGTGGTGTGTCGTTATAGTGATAAAAGAAGTCAGCATAAGCTTCGTTAAGCTGTTCAAGATAATTGGATTCAATAAAACGTTCATAGTTGCGCCCACGTTTTCTTATTCGTTCAATTAATGTTGGTACTGGTGCTTGTAAGTACACGACTAAGTCAGGTTTGGGTGCGTCTACAATCATGTGCTCATAAACTTGGAGATATAGATCGTATTCTGTTGGCGTTAATGTGACTTGTGCGAACAGTTGATCTTTTTCAATTAAGTAATCGGCAATTTTAGATTGTGAAAAAATACTGCCCTGGCGTAACTCTTGAATTTGTCGAGTACGCTGCATTAAAAAGAACAGCTGAGTCGATAATGCTGCTTCACGAGGACGCTGATAAAATTGTTCTAGGAATGGATTGTCATCTACTTCTTCCAAGACTAATTCGGAATCAAAGTCATTCGCTAAGCGGCGCGCAAGGCTGGACTTTCCAACACCAATGGGGCCTTCAATAACAATATGATCTGGTAATGGCGTGTGCATCTTATATTGATAGTTTGGTGAGTCCGTTTGTATAGCATCGTGGTTGTATACGATGTATAGCTCCTAGATTTGGAATCATGAGGTTTTTATTCACTTCGTGCAATGGGTAGAGAACAAATTCACGTGTCTTTATCCCCGGGTGTGGGACGCTAAGTGATTGATCTTCAATGGTATAATTTCCATATACAAGAATATCTAAATCTAGTATGCGTGGTCCCCAGCGCTCGCCGTCACGGGTTCTACCATGCTCATTTTCAATCGCCTGCAATTTGAGCAATAGAGAATGCGCATCGAGTCTAGTTTGTAACCAGGCAACTGCATTGACATAGGGCGGTTGGTCAGGGGGACCCATTGGCCGGCTTAAGTACAGACTAGAAAATGAGTGTAGTTCTGACTCGTCAATTAACGCTAGCTGCTCTATTGCACTGGCGACTTGTAGGAATGGGTTTTGTAAGTTACTGCCAATGCCAATATAAGCATCAGTGATAAATTGGTTTAGCATAATGTTATTGATTGTTTTTTCGTTTGCGTGGTTTTTTATTGTTTTGATCCACCATTTTGCGTTGTTCTTGTTCTGATAAGGTTTGTATTTGGGTCCACCAAGCACAATCTTCTTCGTCTAGTTCTCCGCTGCGTGCGCGTAGGCACATAAAGTCATACGCTGCTCGAAAACGTGGGTGCGACATTAGTTGTAATGCCTTGCGGCCATGTTTCTTTTGAAAGCGGTTTTGTAATTTCCAGATTTCACAAATAGTCACAGAGAATCTTTTTGGAATTGAAGTGACGGTTGTTTGATCCAAGACAGTCCTTCGCCCTGATGCCCATGAGCCTTCTGAATAAGGGATGCCTTGTTGATTACTTTGTTCCAGTAATTGTAAATATGGACGCCACAATAAGATTGCAAATATAAAGGCAGGGTTGACGGATTTTCCACTTCTTATACGTGTGTCAGTATTTTCCAGAGCGTTATGTATGAGTAAGCTGAATGATTCGTCATGATTCAAAGCTTTTTGTGTGATTGGAAACAACACATGTAATAAATCAAAGTTATCTAGTTCTTGGAAGCAACGCATTGCATAGCCGCTATGGAAAAGTTTAATCACTTCATCAAATAATCGCGCCGGAGGAATTTCAGATAGCAAGTGTCCCATCGATTTGATTGGGCTTTGAGTTTTATCTTCGATGGTTAAGTTTAGTTTTGCACGAAAGCGTAGCGCTCTTAACATGCGCACTGGATCTTCTCGGTAACGGGTCTCAGGATTACCAATCATGCAAATGTTGCCTACTTTTAAATCTTGGTAGCCGTTGCAGTAATCAAGTACTTCAGATTTTTCAATATCGTAGTAGAGCGCATTGATAGTGAAGTCGCGTCGTATGGCGTCTTCTTCAATCGTGCCAAAGGTATTGTCGCGAAGTATTCTACCGTTAGCGCCGGCATTAGAAGCCTGATTATTAGCCTGACTTGCTTGCGCGCGGAATGTAGATACTTCTATGTTATTGCGGTGATAGTAAACATGCACTATACGAAAGCGTCTACCGATTAAGCGGCTATTATCAAAATGCTCACAGATCTGTTCAGGATGTGCATTGGTAGCGATATCAAAATCTTTAGGTTCAATGCCAAGCACTAAATCACGTACGCAACCACCCACTAGGCAGGTTTCGTAGCCTGCTTTTAGTAGGGTTTCGACAACATAGCGTGCTTTGTCACATATCTTGTTTTCATCAATGCGATGTTCGCTGGCCGGAATTCTATTGAGAGCGTGATGATTGTTATTAGTATTTTCCACCGGCTAATTATAGAGGGATCTAACATCCGTATGGAAAAAAAGGCGGCTATAAAGCCGCCTTTTTAAACTATTTGCAGAAATTTAAAGGTTGTAACCTTTTTCTTCATGCTGAGTGATGTCGAGGCCGTTGCGCTCTTGCTCATCAGTCACGCGTAATCCGCAGATAAGATCGGTTACTTTTAGAACAATGTAGCTAGCAATGGCGGTCCACACGATAACTGCCGCCACGGCTGTTAACTGAACACCAAATTGATCAGCAATACTAACGCCGTCAGCTAAACCAGCGCCGCCGAATTGTGACGCAACAAATATTCCGGCAAGTAATGTTCCGATAATGCCGCCGATACCGTGGACTGGGAATACATCAAGTGAATCGTCAATATGTAGCGTGCGCTTCATGAAGTTAGTGACGCTAAAACACACAACTCCTGCAGTCAAGCCGATCACAATAGCACCCATTGGGCCTACAAATCCTGATGCTGGCGTGATACTGCCAAGTCCTGCAACCATGCCTGTTACAATCCCTAACACACTTGGCTTGCCATATTTAATCCACTCGATAGTCATCCAAGTAAGAGAAGCAATAGCCGCGCTAATATGTGTCACAAGAATAGCCATGCCGGCATCGCCATTGGCAGCCAATGCGCTACCGCCGTTGAAGCCAAACCAGCCTACCCATAACATGCCTGCACCGGTGACGGTCATTGTCATATTGTGTGGAGGTAGAGGCGTCTTAGGGAAGCCGTTGCGTTTGCCTAAGACAATGGCAGCGACTAAAGCACCAACGCCGGCAGTGATGTGAACAACTAATCCGCCTGCGAAATCTAAAGTGCCTTTGTCGCCTAGCCAACCGCCGCCCCATACCCAATGACATACTGGGAAGTAGACAATGGTCATCCATAACACGGTAAACCAAAGCATGGCTGAGAATTTCATTCTCTCGGCAAAACCACCGATGACAAGCGCCGGCGTGATAATCGCGAAAGTCATTTGGAACATGACGAAGACAGACTCAGGAATACTTCCTGACATACTGTCACGTGTTACCTCGGACAAGAAGAGATTGTCGAATCCGCCGATCCACTGATTTAGAGAACCATGTGTACCAAAGCTCATGCTGTAACCAAATATTAGCCACACAACTGATGCGAGGCAGGTAATAGTAAAGCATTGCATAAGGACAGATAGCACGTTTTTACTGCGTACAAGTCCTGCATAAAATAACGAAAGCCCTGGAATGGTCATGAACAGCACTAATGCTGTTGAAGTTAAAATCCAGGATGTATCGGCACCATTTAAATCATCTGCACTAGCAAATGCAGGTAGTAGCATTAGTAGCAGTATGCTGAGTAGTATATTTTTATTATTCATGCTCCCTCTCTCTCCTTAGAGTGCTTCTGGACCGGTTTCTCCGGTTCTTATACGAATAGCTTGTTCTAAATTAGTGATAAAGATTTTTCCATCACCAATTTTCCCAGTGTTTGCTGTACGAGTAATGACTTCAATGACTTCATCAACGCGTTCTGTCGGGATAGCGATCTCGATTTTTAATTTAGGTAAAAAATCAATCACGTACTCTGCTCCGCGATAGAGTTCAGTATGTCCTTTCTGACGTCCAAATCCCTTTACTTCAGTGACTGTCAGGCCTTGAATGCCCTGCTCAGTAAGTGCTTCACGTACATCGTCTAATTTGAATGGCTTAATGATAGCGGTGACTAGCTTCATTGTTATTAGCTCCTTAGTTTTGTGCGCTAGAAAAGGGAAGTATGCCACTGAATAATGCATGTGGCACCAATTAATGGCGCATGAGAGCTAATTGCACAGTTATAGTGCATTTATATTGTTGGGTTGAATTATTTAGGGCGACGCGCAGAAAAGATGGCACGTGTAGGAGCGGGATGGCCTTCGATTGTTTTATTGTGGTCGTCGGGGGCAAGAAAATTAACTAAAGAATAATTTTGCATCCACTGTGTTGCACGTTGTTCTTCAATCTGTGTTGTTTGAATATCGTGCAATTGAATATTGTCATAACCACTTTCGTGTAACCAAGATTTTACTAGGGATGGGCTGGGAACGCTCCAGACATTACGCATTCCTGCATACCTGTCTTGCGGAATTAGTTGTGTGCTTTGTTCAACGTCAATCACTAATGTTTCAATCAATACACTGCCGCCAACTAGTGTATGTGTAAGTAAGCGTTTGAGATGTTCGAGTGGATCACGGCGATGATATAAAACACCCATGGAAAACACATAATCGAATTGATTTATTTGTGCTGGTAACTCTTCAAATGCGATAGGTAGTAAGTGAGCATTAATATTTTGATCAAGGCATTGAACGAGCCCATAATATTGAGCCAAAAAGACTAATGTTGGGTCAACACCAATGACATTCTTAGCCCCGTCGCCGAGCATGCGTAACATGTAATAACCATTTCCACAGCCCACATCTAGAATTGTTTTATCTTTGAGTGAGGGTAAATAATTTTGTATGCGTTGCCATTTTTTGTCGCAACGCCATTCAGTATCTATATGCGCACCAAAAAAATTAAACGGACCTTTGCGCCATGGATGTAGTGCATGTAATGATTCTAGTATGGTTTCATGTTGTTGGTCAGTAAGATCGCTACGGGTTCCTATTTCTATGATCGGTGTGTCAAATTTGCAATGAGTGCTGTTAGCGATGGATAGCTGATTGACTGCGGACTGCCATTTAGGGAAATGTCCATGCGATGGCTTGAGGAAAGCTGCTTGTAATTTTTCTTCAAGTAAAGGCTTCCAGTTTGAATCATTGGAAAGGTTATTTAACTCAAATAGATGAGTATAACGTTCGAGGTTCATCTGATGAGTTACTTAACCGCAATTAAAGATACGAAATTAAGGCATTGAAACCAAACGGTGACATCACTAAAGCCGACATCAATCAATCTTTTTCGATGATCTTCTAGCGATTCGCGAATAAGGACATTCTCGATGGCTTTTCTTTTCTGGCTAATTTCAAGTTGGCTGTATTGATTGGCCGATTTGAAATTAGTGTGCAGCGCTTGGAATAGCTGTTCAGTAGAGTTGTCTTCTAAGATTATCTTTTCAGTGAGTATGCATGCTCCACCAGGGTTCATGCCTTTAACGATATTCTTAAGTAATGTGTGTCGCTGTTCAAGAGGTAAGAATTGTAGTGTTAGATTAAGTACGACAACTGATGCGTTTTGAATATCTAAGTTGTTAATGTCTGCTAATTGGGTTTTTATACAAGCATTAGCACCAGCCTGCAGGACTAATTGATTGCATTGTTCGATCATGGCTGATGAATTATCTACTGCATGTATAGTAATCGAATCATGTGGAAGGCAATTAAATATTGATAACGAAGCTGCGCCATGAGAGCAACCCAAGTCGTAGCAATGCGTATTCGGGCGCAAAAAATGTGATGCAATGGGACCAATGTTGGCTATTAAGGTTCTGTAACCAGGCACCGAGCGATCCACCATGTCGTCGAATGCGTCACTGACAGCCTTGTCAAAACTAAAGTCTTCTATGTTTTGTAATGGCCGTTTGTATATTTCGTCTTTACTCATGTAGTGCTATATACAATCTATTGTGCACCAGGTGGTTTGGCAGGAAGCCCACCCATGATTAAATCTAAAGTTTGGCGTAGTACGCGACCTTTGCCATTAGCCGTTTCTCTTTCTTCGGCACGCATTAAGCCTGCTTGAAAAGCGTGTGACAGATTAGGGCACTCATCACCAGCTTCATATAGCACACGGTATGCGACGCCTTCATAAAGTCTTATGGTAATTGGTAGACCTCCTGCATTCCAAATGCGTGAACCCATATTGATGGTTTCGGCAACTTCTAATAACAGAGGGCTGAACTTTGAGCAGGTTTCCTTGAGCGAAGTTTGAAAACCTTTGGGGTTAGCTAGTGCATCATCGAGGACTTCAGTCATTTGCTGTTTAGTAAATGGTTCGGGTTGTTTGTCACCACTTGGCAAGCAAGCGGTTAATATAAGAACTAGTAGAACAATAATGCTTAAGGGAAGAGTTCGCATGAGTAGTCCTCTTGGCTGGTGAGGTTACGCATTTGAGCATAGCCTATAAATAAAGTCTAATCAGGCAGATTGCTGCTAGGTAATGCAGCAAGTGGGTATTAATTTTCTAGATATATGACTTGATCGCGGCCATTTTGCTTAGCCTGATAAAGTGCTTTGTCGGCACGCTGAAGTAAGTGCCGGCCAATTAGCTTGGGCACTTCGTTGTGTCGTTGCTGGAAGTTAATCGTTGAAACGCCAACAGAGACGGTGATATTGATATTATTGCCTGCGTTCTTGAATTTCGTTTCGGCAATAATCGCGCGAATGCGTTCTGCTATCTCTATTGCTTTAGTCTCTCCACTTTGTCCTAACAGAATGGCAAACTCTTCACCGCCATATCTAGCGACAACATCAATTGAGCGAATTTGTGCGCGTACTAATTCTGCAACTTTCTTTAATACCGTGTCACCAACATCATGGCCAAAACTATCGTTGATGATTTTGAAGTGATCAATGTCAATGAATAAACAGCTTAAGCTGGTTTCTAAACGCTTGTTGCGTGAGATCTCTTCTTCTAGGCGTTGATCGAAGAAGCGCCGATTATTAATCCCGGTAAGCGCATCAGTTAAACCGGCCTGTTTAAGTCTCTCATGAGCTATCGCAGTGTGTAAGCAAGTTGCTAGGACAGCTGCCAAATGCTGCAAGAAGTCTGTCGCACTGCCTTTCTGGAAACGTTCGAGTTTATAGCTGCCTAGATTGAGGCTGCCTAATAAACAATTGTTTCTCTGTAGTGGAAGTAAGGCAACACTACGTGGGTATTTTTGATTCGCTAAAAATAACGGACGGTGCTTTTCCAGATCGAATTTACCCAGTGTCGGTTTGCGCGTCATTCCGTAGATATGTTTTACATGGGTGATATCTGGTAATAACTGCAATGCTTCCTGCTTGTCCGGATCTTTGCCGGATTCTTTTAACAGTTTATAAATCTTTCTGTCTTCATCATGTAGGATGATAGTTAATGTATCCCAGCCAAAAGTTGAACGACTATGATGAGTAATAATTTGAATCAATTCAGATAGTGAGCTACAGCTAAGTAGTTTTAACTCCAAGTATTGGAATTTTTTGAGTATCTTTTCATTGTTGCGCGCATCATCGTAGACCGACTCAAGTCTTTGCTTGAGCGTCTCGACTTCATTCAGTTGCAGTTTTTTCTGTTTTGGTTGCGCGGCCATAAGAGTTTCCTTAGTGGAGTAACTTTAAGCCATCCATAGGCATTGGAGATCCCATGGCGTAACCTTGTGCAAAATCAACACCGAGTTTGCGCAATTGCTCAACAACTTCTTCGCTTTCTGCGCATTCGGCAATAGTGCCAATTCCCATTACATGCCCCATTTGGTTAATTGCTTCAACCATGGCGTAATCAATAGTGTCATTTGACATGTCGGTGACAAAGCTGCCGTCAATTTTCAAATAATCAACAGGCAGGTTTTTGAGATAAGTAAATGAAGATAACCCGCTGCCAAAATCGTCTAATGCAAAGCAACAACCAATAGTCTTTAGCTCTTTAATTAAATGACTCGCTTGAGTTAAATTATTAATTGCAGTGGTTTCGGTGATCTCGAAACATACGTATTGAGGATCAACTTCGGAGCTCGCTAGTTCATCTTTAATAAACGGCAGTAACTTATCATCATTAAGTGAGTTCCCGGATAAGTTGATGGCAATATGCACACCAGACTTCTCGCCAAATGTTTCATGGTAACTATGTAGTGCGGTATGAATCACCCAGCGATCTACGTTAGGCATTAGGCCGTAACGTTCTGCGGCAGGGATAAAGCTGCCAGGCATAATGATGTTGCCATTAGCATCGTTAAGTCTTAGTAATAATTCATAGTGCTGTATCGCGCGGTTACCTAGCGATAAAGAAACAATCGGTTGGCAATAAAGCATAAAGCGATCTTCTTTTAATGCACCAGTAATGCCGGCTGCGCGTAATATCTCTGCATGCTTACGAGTGAGCTCGTCGTCATCAATTTGGTAAACATGAAACTGATTGCGTCCGCGCTCTTTAGCGGAGTAGCAAGTCAGTTCAGCGCGCGTCAGCATTTGTGCGGGCTCTGGTGATTCTTTGGTAACGGGGACTATGCCAACACTTAAGCCAAGTTCGAAAGTTTGACCTTCCCAGGTAAAGCGATGGCGTTGAAATTCTTCAATCAGTGTTTGTGCGATACGTTTGGCATTGTCTATTGAGTAGTTTACTAGCAGTACAGCAAATTCATCACCACCTAAGCGCCCGATGTAATCAATGCTGCGAATTTTCGAGCGTAAGAAATGTGCAACTTCTTTAAGTATGTAATCACCTGCAGTGTGTCCCGCTTGCGCATTAATAATTTTGAATTGATTCACATCTATGTAGCAAAGCACATGTTGAACATCATGCATTGCGGCACTTGCGATAGACTTTTCTAGTTGGTATTCAAATTCCTGGCGATTTAATAATCCAGTGAGCGAGTCATGCGATGCGCGATGCTGTATTTCATTGGTTAAACGCGTGGTTTCAGATAAATCTTTAATGATAATTACTGCGCCCTGTGCATGATTATCTACCGGGAAATGTGGTGCGATAGTAATTTCAATAGCGCGCTCATCATTATGGTTATTCACTAGTAATAAGTTTTGGGATATTTGGATTGTGCGGTTTTCTTGGATTGCAGTTTGGCCCGGTATTTCGAAGCGTTCACGCTTATCAGAATCGATTAAGCGGATAATCTCTTTGATGTTATGACCTTCAGCTTCAAATGTAGGCCAGCCAGTTAAGCTTTCTGCGACTGGGTTCATGTGAATTACATCGAGACTGTTGTCTGTAATAATCACGCCTTCCTTGAGTAACTCAAGCGTAAGCTTGTTACGCGTTTGTTCTTCTAAGAGCTCTGCTTCAATGCGCATTAGGTTGCTTTGATTTTGAATCACCAAAGCAAAACCAGATGCGCTATTTGTTTTGTCGTTAAGTGCCACTGTGCAGCGTAAGTGCAGTGTGCCGTTGATAGTGTCTACAGTAATCAGCCCAGTAGATTTGTCTTCGTTATCTTGAGTCTCCGTGATTAAGCGCTTAACCGTGCTTTGTTCTTGGGCGGATAAAATTAAATCAATGGGTGTGCCGATGGATTCTTTAGCATCTATATTAAGCATTTCACAAGACACTTGATTTGCATGTGTGATGGTGTGGTTTTTATCTAATAAGATAAATCCAACATTGGCACTATTTAGTAAGTCATCAACAACTTCTATCTCATCAGGCTGAGTGAGTAATGCTTTCTTATTAAGAACGGGTATTTGATCGTTGCTTGGTATAGCCGCATTAATATTAGTATCATTTGCAGAG
Source organism: uncultured Gammaproteobacteria bacterium (assembly GCA_938074525.1). Lineage (GTDB taxonomy): Bacteria > Pseudomonadota > Gammaproteobacteria > UBA4575 > UBA4575 > UBA1858. Next base: position 1,308 of record CALJEX010000002.1, on the reverse strand, counting down.
CTAGCGGTTGAACTGATTAATGCCGCAGGCAAACTTTTTATATCTGCGGTCGAGCATAAAAATAATCCTTCGCCTAACGCAGGATTGAGTTCGAAGTCTTGGCGCATTAGTTCGAAATCACTGGGTCGGCGTGATACAAATATTTTTGTAAATGGATTTACCGCCTTCACCCAATTTGCGATCTTGAGTGGGTCTGTCAAGTGGTGCCCCAAAACAATAATGTCTGCATCTAGATTCCCAGATTTCAAAACTTCTGATAGTTGGGTCTCGCTAGTGTAGTTAGATAAGGCCACGGGTGGTGGTTTCTGGCGACACAAGTAAGACCAAAGGTCTTTGCCGATATTAATTAGTGAAACTTTCGCTGCCATGAGACGAGAATCTATCCTGCTCTAGTAAAGTTGTTTTTATTGTTAGCGAGTAAGGTCATCTTACTTCGCCTTCAAAAAGATCGGTTTGTGCTCTTTCGCGTAAATATTCTCGAATCCACTGTCGAACAAGGCGCGAGGCGTTATCGTCTTCCATCTTTACAGAGCGCATAAATTCATCGCGCAATGATCGTGGAATCCTAACCTGGAGCAGGGCGGGGTCTGTAGGGTGTTTGTCAGCCAAATGAATACTCTGGTCAGTAACTGGTAATTACAGAAGTATGACAACTTATGTAATTACTTACAAGTATTTGCTAGCTAACTCGGCTAACGCTGTGATTTAGTTTGGAATATCAGGATTATGTCAAATCTATGATTATGAATGGGGTTTTTGCCAAAAGGCACAGTAAGCGAACAAATGCGTCGCGACCATATCGATAATTAATTAGCCTTATGAAATCTGAAGAATTAGGCTGCTTTTGCCCACTTTTGTAGCTGAATAGACAGAGGATCAAGTTGGAAGTTAGTCGTAGTCTTTGTTAAATGCGTTGCAAACTAAACTTGTAAATATAACTTTTTCAAAGGGACGAGAGGCTAATAAGTAGTCACATAGGGAATGACGAAGTCATGGTTATTCAGGTGAATGTAAATCATCTTTTGTCCATCGCTTGGTTGGTACGTACCCATTTTAACTCGGCCTTGTTCAATAGCAGGTTTGAGGGTTGATGGTTTTTCGCATAGTGCCCTAGCAACTATCTCAATTTGAGATAAGAGGTTTTTGCTCAGCTTGGCGACGGTGTCAGCCGAAAAGTCGATATCTCTTCTATTGAGGATGATTTCCATGGATGCCTTACCTTGATAATAATACGAATGATAATGATTCTCATATGCTACATGGTGAGTGTTGTTTTATCAAGTGTGTAATTGATTAAATCGTATTGCC
>CALJEX010000001.1 GCA_938074525.1 uncultured Gammaproteobacteria bacterium | reverse complement strand
TTGATGTGTGACCCCATAGAGCGAACACGTGACCAGTCATTACCAAGACCGCCAGCAAATTTAGATAACATGGCGTCATCTTTGATCGCATCAAAAATACCGTGAAGATTATCTGGCACCGTGGTGAGGTAACAAGACGATAACTGAGGACGTAATGTGCCTGAGTTAAATAGTGTTGGGGTAGAGCTCATGAAATCAAACGAAGACAGTAAGCGATAAAATTCAATAGTCCGTTTTTCACGCTCAATTTCGTTGATTGCTAGACCCATGGCTACGCGCATAAAAAACACTTGTGGCAATTCTATACGAATGCCTTGTTCTGTATGGATGAAGTAACGGTCATAAAGGGTTTGCAGACCTAGGTAAGTGAATTGGTAGTCACGAGAAGGTTCTAGTGCTTTACCTAATGCCTTTAAGTCGTAGTCTTTGGCTAACTTAGAGTCAATTAATTCAAGCTTTGCTGCTTCTTTGATATATTTCTCAAAATAGATCGTGTACTCAGTGTCCATTTCTTTCTGAGTGGCTTGGCTAGGCTTGCCGTTGATATGGCTGAGTGCTTCGCAACGCAGATTATCGAGTAGTAAACGTGCTGCGACATAGGTGTAGTTGGGCTCGCGTTCAATCAGCGTACGTGCGCTCATAGTCACTGCAGTATAGACATCGCTCTCAGGTACGCCGTCGTATAGATTGCGTAGTGTTTCATCAATAATAGGTTGTGCTGAAACGTTATCTAGGTTTTGGCAAGCATCGTCTATGACGGTAGTCAGTCTTTGAATATCAAGAGGTTTTACCTTGCCAGTGGCGTCGGTGACATTGATTCCAGTGCTGTCTGTGGCAGATGCTGACGATTCATTAGTTTGTTGTGCCTTCTCGGCACGTTCTAACGCGCGTCGTTCACGATAAAGTACGTAATCACGTGCTACTTTATGGTGGCCTTCTCTCATTAGTGCCAGTTCTACCTGGTCTTGAATATCTTCGATATGGAAAGTGCCGCCATCTGGCTTATTACGAGTCAGGGCATTTTCTACATGAGTAGATAACTGGTCTACTGTGTCATGAACGCGAGTAGAGGCAGCAGCTTCTCCTCCCTCGACTGCGAGGAATGCTTTAGTGACTGCAATTTTGATCTTATCGCGGTCAAAACTAGTCACTTTGCCATTGCGACGAATGACTCGGTAATGACCTGGGGCGGTGGACTGTAATTCTAGCTCGCTGGGGGCGTCAGTGAAGGGTACAGCACTACTATTTTCTTGAGATGTAATTGTATTATCAGATTGCATTAAGACTCTCTTGGAACTTTATGATTATTTATAGATTTTTTTATTTTCAAAGGAGCGACATTGCATGCCTCCCAACCTGAGAACACTATAAGTTGAGGTAGGATCGGTCGTCAACCCCAATATGTTGTGGATAGAGGTGTCAGTAAGCTGTGGATAACTTGTGTAATGGACAACTTAAAATAAAAATAATGTGTACTATCGCGTACTTACAAATTTTAAGTAAAAGTAGAGTGAACAAAAACTAATTGATCAAATTAAATAGAATTTTTTTATTAACTTATTGAGTAAAAAATAATTTTGAATAGGGACAAAAAAGCGTCATGAAGGGAATCCACGCGCGCACCGAAGATCCGCACACAACTCGTACAGATTGGAAAAATTTACGCCGCCTTTTTCCTTATCTATGGGAATTTCGTGGTCGAATACTGCTAGCACTAAGTTGCTTGATTGCGGCAAAAGTGGCGACTGTGGCCGTTCCTCTGGTACTTAAACATATAGTTGATGCGCTCGATATGGAGCAAATTGCCTTACAGCTACCAATCGTGCTGCTGTTGGGCTATGGCGCATTGCGTCTTTCCACGGGGTTATTCAATGAATTGCGTGACGTATTTTTTGCACGTGCACGTTTTCATGCCATCAGGAGATTGTCTTCAGAGGTACTTGCTCATTTGCACCAGTTGTCCTTACGCTTCCATCTGGATCGTCGTACTGGCTCAGTCACGCGCGATTTAGAGCGTGGTACACAAAGTCTCAGCTCTCTATCCAACTATTTTGTATTTATTGTTATTCCTACGCTATTTGAAATCACCTTAGTGACCGCGATTTTATTCGGTTCGTATAATGTTCTGTTCACGGTGATTACCTTAACCACCATCGTTGTGTATGTCGTATTTACCGTGTTGTTCACTAACTGGCGTATGCATTATCGTCATCTGGCGAACAAATTAGATTCTGAAGCACACTCACAAGCGGTCGATAGTCTGCTTAATTATGAAACGGTCAAATATTTTAACAATGAGAAATATGAGGTAGATCGATATGCCAACACTCTAAACCAATGGGAACAGGCATCAGTTAAAAGTACTTTTACTATGTCGTTATTAAATTTTGGTCAGGCCACCATTATTGCGCTTGGAGTTACCGGCATTATGATTTTTGCAGCCAAAGGAGTGGTTGCCGATGAAATGACCATTGGAGATTTGGTGTTAGTGAATGCGTTAATGCTACAACTGTTTGTGCCTATGAATATGCTGGGTATTGTGTATCGACAGATTACTTACTCGCTAGCTGATATGGATTTGCTGGCAAAGTTATTAGAAGAATCCCCAGAAGTGCAAGATAAGGCTAATGCTCGTGCATTGAATATTACTCATAGCGCAATTCGTTTTGACAAGGTAAGTTTTTCATATACATCTGAGCGCAAAATATTAGATCAAGTATCACTGGAAATTAAGCCGGGAGAAAAAGTCGCCGTGGTGGGTCCTTCGGGTTCGGGCAAATCAACCATTGCGCGCTTGTTATTTAGGTTCTATGACGTGACCGAAGGCAGCATTACTATTGACGGTGAAAATATTGCAGACTGTAGTCAAGATAGCCTGCGTAGTCATGTCAGTATGGTGCCGCAGGATACTATGCTGTTTAACGAAACTATTCGCTTTAATGTTCAATACGGTAATCCACTTGCAAGCGAAGAAGAATTGCAGCAAGCAATTTCATTAGCAAATTTAGATAAGTTGATTGCTAAGTTGCCTGATGGCTTAGATACCATCGTCGGTGAGCGTGGTTTGAAATTGTCGGGCGGAGAAGTGCAGCGCGTGGCAATTGCGCGCGCAATATTAAAGAAACCAAAAATTATTGTATTTGATGAAGCGACCTCCAGCTTGGATACCAATACAGAAGTTGCTGTCATGAAGGCAATCGAAAAAGTGACTAAGGATGTTACCTCATTGATGATTGCGCATCGTTTATCAACGATTGTGGATGCGGATAAAATTTATGTTATTGATGCGGGCAAAGTAGTTGAGCACGGTACCCATGTTCAATTACTAGAGAGGAATCAGCTATACTCACAGCTGTGGACATTACAGCAAAAAGATGCTGAACAAGAACAACAACTATTAAGTTAAAAGTTATGAGTGAAGAAACTGAATTACTTGATCTAGATGCCGGCGGCGGCTGTGCCAGCGACGAACCATTTGCACTGCGTGTGCTTGGTGACAGCATGGAGCCAGAATTTAAAGATGGCTGCATTATTATTATTGACCCTGTGGCTAATGTGGAAAGTGGTCGTTATGTGATTGCAGAGATAGACGGAGAATATATTTTCCGCCAGCTTATTCAAGACGGAGAAAAGTTTCTTTTGCAGGCGATTAATCCCGGCTATAAAGTTGTTGAAATTGAAAGTCCAAGTGTTGTACGTGGTGTGATTACACAAAGAGCTGGTGCTAGAAGAAAATACCATAAGCACTACGATTAAGCTTATCGTTTTAATTTCCCCAGCCATTCCTGCACAGGCGGGGTCTCGCTCAGGCAATGCGTAGAGCGAATGATAAATATATTATCGATATTTTTGTGTCTGGCTGGATTCCCATCTCAATGGGAATGATGTTCGGTTGGCTTGAGTATTATGTGTTAGCAGTAACTGAGCAAAAACTATTTCTGGTAGTGATTAAAAAATTTCACATATAGAAAAAATAATAAAAGATACAACGCAATCAATGACAATATTTGTGCAGTGGTAAGACTGGAAATGTTAACGGTGACAACGCTTACGAGTATTACAGCTACTAAAGCGAATCGATTTCTTTGCCAAGGTTTCATTTGTTTAGTGTGAATGAGGAGATGCCTAAAATTATCAGCGATAATTGGTTGTAAGTACAGATGTTACATGCAACAGGTGCTCGTTGAACGTGACTGATAATATGTTCTGTACAGGGTAGACAGGATTTCTGCTTAACGTACCTGTGGTCGTAAATATTCTTCGGCGTGATCACCATCCACTGGTTGGTTGTGTTGGTCAATCATGGGTTGGTCGTAATCATTCCAGCCGCGCAAACCAGTTTTTAGTGAAGCAGCGTGTTTGAAACCAAGTTGTTTTAAGGTGTAAGCAGCCATGCAACTGCGTTTGCCAGAGCGACAGATGAGGACAACATGTTTGTCGCGTGCAGTGGATAATTCGGCATTGGTTTCGTCGTAGCCGGTTTCTGAGGCGGCTTCAAGAATGCCACGCGGAATATTGATTGCGTTTGCAATATGCATCGCATTGAATTCTTCCGCTTCACGCACATCAATTAACAGTAGTGTGTCGTTGCTATCGATTTTTTGCTCAAGATCCCAGGGCATTAATTCATTAATGTGCTCAGCCGCTTCCTCAACTAGTTGGTCGAACGTCTTCATTTAGGGAACTTCAGCAGGAATCAATTACAGCGGTTTTTTGTTAGCGCGCATTCCTTGTTCAACAGCAATTACGGCGGCTTCAACGCGAGAATGGATATTAAGCTTTCGTAGAATAGCTTTGACGTGTAATTTTACAGTGCCATCAGAAATGCCTAGGTTTCTGGCAATGACTTTATTGCTTTGACCTTCGGCTAATAAGCTTAAAATTTCTGCTTCTCTAGGGGTTAAGTCGTCAATAGGGCTGGGTTCGGATTCTAAGATGGGTTCACCTTTGACCACACGCGCTAATATTTGGGTTAGATTGGGTGCTACCACGGTTTCACCTTTAACGATTTCGCGTAATGCTGCGACAACGTCATCAGGGTCCATATCTTTTAATAGGTAACCTTTGGCGCCATTTCGTAGTGCTTCGACTAAATCGCGTTCGTCATTACTAGTGGTGAGCATGGCGATTGGGGCTTCAAAGTTATTCTGCTGTAATTGCTTTAATACCTCTAAGCCAGATAGGCTGGGCATGCGCATATCGAGAAGAATAATATCCGGCTTTAATTCTTGAGCCAGTCGAATGCCTTCATGGCCATCGCCTAACGATCCAACAACATCAATATTATGTCGCTCCAGTAGGCCCTGAAGGCCATCTCTGAAGAGTGTGTGATCGTCAATAATCAGTACGCGTAGATTAGAGGTCATTATTTATTTGGTCTGTCGTGGTCGTGAATGGTTGGTTATTGGTGAATTCTAAAACAATTCGTGTGCCTTCGCCTGGTTCACTTTCTACAGTGAATTCTGCGCCAAAGCGCTTAGCCCGGTCGCGCATAATCGATAAGCCGATATGCTCGCCAGAATGATAGCTTGTTTGGGGCTTGGAAAAGCCAACGCCATCATCTTCAATTAATACTTTATAGCTGTCTGTGCCACTGGCACACATCATAATGCGCACATTTTCAGCATCACTATGTTTTCTTATGTTAGTTAACGATTCCTGAATTATACGCAGAATATGAAACTCTGTTTCTGCAGGCAAGCCAGTTTCTGGCCACTCATTTTGGAAAAACACTTGTATCTCATCATTTACTTGACGGAAACGATCAATTGTTTGCTCTACAGAGCCAATCAAGCTGACAAGGACAGCGGGTGATCTAAAGTGGGCAATAAGTTCGCGAATTTCAGTATGCGCTTCATTGATAGAGGCTTCAATTCTTTCCATCTCGGCCCATGTTTGCGCGTCATTCCCTTGGTGTAAGGTTTCATCTAATACGCGTACTTGAAAGCGAATACTGGTTAGTGTTTGTGCCAGTGAGTCATGTAGCTCGTTAGCGATATGCGTACGTTCCCTCATAATAGATAATGAGGTCGTTTCTTCGTCTAGATGTGCTTTTTCGATAGCAGCACCAAGGTGGCGCCCAATACTAGTAAATAGATCGTCAAAATCCTCAAAGTCGTTCAAAGTGTTTTTATGCACATAGAAATTGTACGCGCCTAATAATTTCTCTTGATACTGTAAAGGGACGATAAGTACGCACACTTGTTCATCGTGAAAATATTTTTTGCAAAATGAATCATCACAATCTAGCAATTTTATATTTAATATGCCGAAGCCATCTTCTTGGGTATTGCTAGAATGACTGATTAAGCAATGTCTGGCGTGTCCGGCAACAAGTTCTTCATTGCCGTTTATATGTGTGAGTAATTCTACTTCATCATTCTCATTAACTAAGTAAGCGACCGCAGCTTGTGCGTCGATAAGCTCAGTCATATTGAAAAGAAACTGACTTAATAACGAGCTTACATCTCTAGATAAGTTAATGCTGTTAGCAACATCGTACAAAATTGACAAAGAGCGAGTTTTTTGTGCGATGTGATTGGTATGCTTTTGTACCTGTGTTTCAGCGTTAGTTGAAAGCGCTTTCAGCATCCCACCAATAAACTGCAGGTCTTGATAAATGTGGACGTAGTCGCCAATCGGTTTGTGAGTAAACTTCGCGCCTAGATCACCAGCGCGAATCATTTGAGTCCAATCTTTAATGCGTTGTGCAGGAACAATGTAGCTAGACCATAAATTCCAAAATGCGATGGCGATAAGAGACAGCCCTGCAAGTAAAATCCACAAAGACAAGGTTGTCATAAATGCACTTGTTATGGATAAGCATAAACCTAATAACACGCCAGCGGTTGGCAGGTTAATATTGTTGGTTAATTTTTCTAACAATGATTGCACTAAGGTTGAATTATATTTAATGCTCGCCAGGTTTAGTTGGCGTTATGTCTCGTCGGAAGCGCTAGGTTTATAGTTAGGGTCATTGGGGTTGAGAAATATAAAGTGGAACTGTTTCGGTTCTAGCTCAGCGTAATCAACCACGGTGCCTTTCAGTAACTCGTAGCTTGTTTTGGCAATCACGATGTCTACACCATTCGAGTGATAGCTTATATCTTCACCCTTGGCGTTGCCCACGTCATCAAAACCCATGCCGTAATGAAATGATCCGTTTGTTTGAACTGTGACAGCGATACGCAAAGGTAGATTTTCTGTCTGTGATTCTAGTGCTGATTTTTTAACTTGCTGTGCGGCTGTTTCTGTTATTGACACTTCATCCATAATGTAACTTCCAAAAATATTGTTAAGAGTATTATACCTGGCTTGGCAGATTTAAGCCTGTTTGGATTGGCAAGATTCGATAAAACTCAAAAATTGTAGAATCCAGGGATTGTGCACGCTATGACGTTGGTGTGCGTAACATGCAAGAGTATTGTGTATACGAATACCATCCTGTTTGTTTTGAATGCCGCTGCCGCGTGTGACGTCAAATACAAGAGTGCTGTCTTGGTCTAAGCCCGACAAATGCGAATAATGAAACTCATGTGCATTAATCGGTGATGATGGACTGCTAGGCCAGAATGCATGCTGATTTTCTTTGAATTGAATATAGCCACGTCCTTGAGGAGTCGGTGTCATTATGCAATCTGCGTTAATGATGCCTGTCATGGCTGCACGATTTCCCTGGTATTCAATGTTATTGCATAGATACATGAGTCCGCCGCATTCTGCATATGCAGGTAATCCTTGTGTGAGTGCATTATTGATTTGCATGCGCATTGATTGATTGTCTTCTAATGCTTGCATGCACTTTTCAGGAAACCCTCCGCCAATAAAGATGGCGTCTACATTAGGTAAATCTTTATCATTCAAAGTATCAAAAGGAACTAGCGTAGCGCCCAATTGCTGAAAATTTTCCAAGTCGTCAGGATAATAAAAACCAAACGCACGATCTTTTGCATAGCCAATACGCAAATCAAAAGACGCATGAATCTTTTTTGAAGTAATGTGTACTGGCGGGATGGGTGTGGAAATTTCCATGAGTGCGTCAAGATCCACTTGGCTGCCAACAATGTTTGCCAATGATTGTGTTTTCTTGTTGGCTAGAGCATCTTCATTGCTGGGGATTAAGCCAAGATATCTTTCTTCTAGTGTTAACGCATCGTCACGACGTATTGCACCAAGTACTTTCAGATTTGTGTAATGTTCAACGACTTGGCGAAGTTTTTTCTCATGACGATCGCCGCCGACAAAATTCAAGATCACGCCCTTAATATTTACTTCAGTGTCAAACTGCTGATAGCCAAGTAACAATGGAGCAATGCCACGGATGGTGCCGCGGCAATCCAACACTAGGATTACTGGCGATTTGAGTAGCTTGGCTAATGCCGCATTACTATTGCTGCCATCTAAGGCGAGACCATCATAAAGACCTTTATTCGCTTCGATGATGGAAATGTCTGCGTCGATACTTTTACTATGAAACAGTTCCAGTATTTCTTGATTGGATTGTGTCCAGAAATCTAGGTTGTAGCAATTGCGTTGAGAGGCTGTTGCTAACCACATTGGGTCTATATAATCCGGGCCTTTCTTGAACGGCTGAACAACTTTGTTTTGTGCGCGCAAAGCAGCACAAATTCCTGTAGTGACAATGGTTTTTCCGGAAGACTTGTGTGCAGCGGAGAAAAGTATCTGACCCATGGCGTAGTATGTTTTAATGAGGTCCAACGCAAAGCGTACTATATAAACAAATTAATAAGCACTACCCGTAATCGATAGCTATTTATGTCTACTGAAAATAAAAATAGCCCCTCTGTGGGCATGATCAGTTTAGGTTGCCCTAAGGCACTAGTGGATTCTGAGCGCATTATTACTCAGTTGCGTAGCGAGGGCTACCAAATCTCCAATGAATACGATGGCGCTGATGCAGTGATAGTGAATACCTGTGGGTTTATTGATTCTGCTAAACAAGAGTCGCTAGAGGCGATTAGTGAAGCGTTAACACAGAACGGCAAGGTCATTGTGACTGGGTGTATGGGCGTCAATGCTGAAGATCTTGAAGCGATACCAAGAGAAGTATTAAGTATCTCTGGTCCTCAAGATGTGAACTCGGTGATGGGTGCAGTGCGAAAGGCAGCACCAATCAAGCATGATCCATTTATAGAATTACTTCCGCCTCAGGGAATTAAGTTAACACCCAAGCATTATGCCTACATAAAAATTTCCGAAGGTTGTAATCACAAGTGCACTTTCTGCATTATTCCTTCTATGCGCGGGAAATTGCAAAGTCGTCAATTGCATGATGTGATGGAAGAAGCAGAAAAGTTAGCAGAGGCTGGGGTGAAGGAGTTGCTAGTGATCTCACAAGACACTAGTGCTTATGGTTTAGATATAAAGCACGAGTCACAATTGTGGCGCGGCAAAGTGTATAACAACTCGATGTTAGATTTATGCAAAGCCATGGGCGAGTTGGGTATTTGGGTTCGCTTGCATTATGTGTATCCTTATCCGCATGTAGAGGATGTGATTCCGTTAATGGTTGAAGGAAAAATCCTTCCTTATATTGACGCACCGTTTCAACATGCAAGTTACGATGTTTTAAAACGTATGCGTCGGCCTGCATCAAGTGATCGCACACTAGAACAAATTCAACGCTGGCGAGAGTTATGTCCGCAGATTGCTATTCGAAGTACATTTATTGTTGGCTTTCCCGGCGAAACAGATAATGACTTTGAACAGCTATTAACATTTTTGAAACACGCAGAATTGGATCGAGTGGGGTGTTTTCAGTATTCGCCAGTTGAAGGTGCGAAGTCTAATCAGTTAGATGGGCAAGTGGATGATGAGCTCAAACAAGAACGTTGGCATCGACTGATGCAATTACAACAAGAAATAAGCGAAAATAAATTAGAAGAAAAAATTGGCCAAACATTAGATGTGTTGATCGACGAGATAACAGAAGAAGAGGCTATTGGTAGAAGTTATGCGGATGCTCCAGAGATCGATGGTGCTGTGCACGTTTATAGTAATAGAACGCTGCAAGTAGGTGAGATTGTCCAAGTAGCCATAGAAGAAGCAACAGAATATGACTTAATTGGATCGGAAGCCTAATGATTGACAAACAGTTTTTGCAAGCTTTAAAAAAACATAAATCATGAACTAATACATTGCTTATTAAATTGTCCGTGCTTGCCCAGTACACTATTTAAATACTGTTTAGCTGAATAGCTAAGATTGATTCTAAGTGTTGTTATTTATATTTTAAATAATATTCATCTCTATAGTGAGCTAAGAAAAATATCTACCTGCATTGAGGATTTTGATTCTAGTTCTGTCACCAGATTGATTAGGCTGGTTTTTCCGACTTTCACGGCATTATCTATGCGCTTTTTTTCTGTCAGATAGGCGTGATAATTTGTTAGTAGTGGGTAATTTGATTATTAAGATATTTACTTGATTGGGGTCCAGTTATAGTAGAAAAGTATACTCATTAGGTCTGTTACTATGCATATTTGGCTAGTTGTACAGACGAGTTGCATTGACTGGCTGAATCATCAGACACTATAATGTATATACATTGTATATCTTTAGGTCAGGACGATCAAAAATAATGAGCGACAAAAGCAAGAATAAGAACAAGAATAAAAATAAGGACAGCCAGCTAGTGATACGCATCAATAAAAAAGAGCGTGACGAGTTTGTGGCTCTTTGTGATGAGCTTGATACTAGTGCAGCGAGAGAGATTCGACGTTTTATTCGCGAGTTTATTGATCAGCATGATTAATCGCTGTTGTAGATACTAGCTTGTAAACTTAAAACACCAGCTCTATAAATTCTACCTTCTTAAACGCCTATAAAGTAAGCGTTAGCGCTCTTATGTTGCAGTTATTGCACTCAAACAGACCGAATTATTGTGATATTTGATCCGTATTGTTTGGTTAAACCGGTTTTCATATAGCTTGAATAAAGAGATAATAGTCATCATCGAACAAGCATTATATTGAACAGTTATTCATCAATTTATAGCTAACTACAAGGAACCATAACATGGAAAAAATACCTGCCACGTTAATACCGGGCGATGGTATTGGCCCAGAGATTGTTAATGCCACTCTTAAGGTGTTAGATGCTTTGGGAGCATCATTTGAATGGGATGAGCAGTTAGCAGGCGTTGCTGCTGAAACTAAATATGGCGATCCTCTGCCGCAGACAACCATTGATAGCGTTCGTAAAACCAAGTTAGCGTTAAAAGGTCCGCTAACTACACCTATTGGAAGTGGTTTCCGTTCAATCAACGTTAGACTTCGTGAAGAATTTGAATTATTTGCCAATGTGCGTCCAGCAAGAAGCTTTTTGATAGGCGGAAGATTTGAAAATGTTGATCTAGTATTAATTAGAGAAAATCTAGAAGGTTTATATGTGGGAGTGGAACATTACATTCCCATAGCCGGTGATCCTAAAGCGGTGGCTGAGGCAACAGGAATAATTACTCGACATGGCTGTACGCGATTTGCCGAGTTTGCATTCGACTGGGCAGTGAAGAATAAACGTAAAAAAGTTACTATTATTCATAAAGCTAATATTTTAAAAAAATTAACTGGATTGTTTCTTGAAACTGCGACAGAAATTGGCAAAAAATATGAAGGTCAACTGAAAGTAGAAGAGCGGATTGTTGATAACTGCGCTATGCAACTGGTTTTAAATCCAAATCAATTTGACGTGATTATTACGACCAATATGTTTGGCGATATTCTTTCTGATGAAATTGCAGGACTTGTAGGTGGCTTAGGATTAGCGCCAGCGGCAAATATTGGTAAGGACGCATCTATCTTTGAAGCGGTACACGGTTCAGCTCCAGACATCGCAGGTAAGAAAATTGCTAACCCAACTGCATTAATGTTAGCGGCAGCATTAATGCTTGATCATGTAGGGGAGGATCAAAAAGCAACGAGTTTGCGTGAAGCGCTAGACGCGCAACTTACTAGTGGAGAAGGTTTAACAATTGATCTGGGTGGTAAAGCAAACACGATGGAGTTTGCTGATAATATTATTGCAAGGTTCTAGTTTACGATTCTCTTTTCGTGCCAAGCACTATATCTTTTTCGCGCAGTTGGGTAAGTGTTGTATGGCCACCATGCAAAATGACATCTTGTGAGAGTGAAGGAATTTCTTTAGCAATAGTGAGTAAAATTTCTTCACCCGTTTGAGTTTCATTGCTCGCGACTAGTTCTACTAAACGCGCTGTCATAGGATTCATTTCCATAAATCCAACTTTATCTTGTTGGTCTCGATACACTAGAATAAAGGTCGGTTGTTCTGGCGCTGTATCAGGTTGAAAATCTGGTTTGATTTTATGCACAGGATAATCATAACGATTGAGTTGCATAAGTGGTGATAACACGGGTATCTGTTTGAGCAGGTTGCCATCACGCGTAATACTTTCCCATTCTATTTCTGCATCTAAAAAAGACAACATTATTTCTAACCATTCATAATGAGTAAGTTCCAATAAAAAAGCAGGATCTTCTGGTTGTGGGTTTCGCTCTTCATCTAGATAGATTAGGAACTCTTTTGAGATATCTTTAAAATAAGGCGAATGACTTTTATGCTTAGAGAAAAAGTCTCTTACCATCTTATGCCAGTCTTCGTCGCTATAAAGTTGGCGTGTAACAGGAAATCCGCTAGCTAAAAATCCTTGTACGTTTCGGTAGAGTAAGCCGCGATAAATTTCTATGCGCCGATCTTCAATCCCTGAAGGTGCTGGATTTTTTTCTGGGTCTCTTAAGTGTGCAGTAAATTCATATTGCACATCTTTAAAATTTTTTTCAGCTTTAGGCATGTATGGCTGAAGCAGATGGTGCTGCTATCCATTTTTGTTGTAGCTGACAAATTTGATCAACTTCTTTCATTAATACGGGTAACTCAGGAATGTTGAAATCTCTTTCCAATAATGTAGGAAATACACCAAAATGTTCATATGCTTTGTCTAGTATTGTCCATACTGGGTCAATCACATCTGCCCCATGTGTGTCGACAATTAAATCTTCTGCTTCGTTGTAGTGACCTGCAATATGACAATAAGTAATGCGTTCTTTCGGCAATGATTGTAAAAAGCTGATTGCATCATATCCGTGGTTGACTGAGTTGACGTAAATATTATTGACGTCTAATAGAAGTTCGCAATCTGCTTCTTCAAGAACCGCTTTGAGAAAATCAATTTCTTCCATTTGTTTGCCAGGTGCTGCGTAGTAAGAAGCATTTTCCATAGCGATACGCTGACCAAGTATGTCTTGTACTTGCTTGATGCGACCCGCTACGTAATGCACAGCTTCATCAGTAAATGGAATGGGCATCAAGTCATACAGATGGCCTTGGTCGGAGCAGTAAGTTAAATGTTCTGTGTACTTGAGTATATTATGCTGTTGCATAAATGTTTTAATGTCGTTGACTAACTCTACATCTAACGGCGTTGGCCCACCGATAGACAAAGATAAACCATGGGTGACAAAGTCATAGCGCTCAGTGTATTCGCGGAAACGTTTGCCTAAGCGTCCACCCAGTTTAATCCAGTTTTCTGGTGCTACTTCCATGAACTGGACTTGAGCTGGGTCCATTTCTAGCAGTTGTTCCATCATGTGGCCGCGCCGAAGCCCAAGGCCGGCGTCACTGACACAATATTCTTTAATTTTTTTATCCATATTTATGAGACTTAAAAATGATGCTACTAGTTCCTATTGCCTTGATCCAAATGCTCTAGATAGATAGTAATCAACGCTAAAGTATCTACCTGCACCCATAAAGAAAAGCGCTAGTAGCATAATAAAATATGAGGCTGATACTTCAATACCATTTTTCAGTATAGTGATAGCACCCGCTTCAGTTAAGTATTTGTAATTTTCATTTTTCTTTAACACATCTTTAACAATTGTTTTGCGCTTATTGCCTTCCTCGATTAAGTCAGCTCTCCATTCCCAAGGAACAGTTTGTTTTGCTTCGTGGAATTGATGCCAGCCGTTTTCCCAGTGTGCTGTTGTTGCCGCAACTACCATGGTGATCATGAGTGGAATGGATACCCAACGCACAGCAAAACCAATTAATAGTGCGATACCACCGAAAAATTCAGCACCACCTGCGAGATAGACCATTAATTTTGGAAAGGGTAATCCAAGACTATGTTCGAACCATAATGCAGTATTAGGGATGTCCCCTAATTTAGATAATCCAGCGTAGATCATGATAGGGGCCAAAAATATGCGCAAGAGTAATGGCGCTAAAAAATCTATCGCGCGCAGTTTGTCAAAAATTGAATTGATGAAATTAATTATGCCCATTATGGTTTCTCCCAATTTTTAGTTTGTATTTTTATGTATGTACATAAGTTGTTTCGCCGGAATACAGTTCGTCTAGTGGTATAGATCTTCCTTGTGGACTAACAATATACGCGTGTTGCCTACGCAACTGGCGAGGCTCGACGACACCACATGAATGAGCAATAACACCTACTTCATAGACCATGTTTTTAACGTAATTCCTTACACGCTCGGCTTTATTTTTTGGATTTAATCCACTTTGTAAATCTTTGTCATGCGTTGTAATGCCAGTAGGGCAAGTATTTTTATTGCATTGTAAAGCTTGAATGCAACCAATAGAGAACATGAACCCGCGTGCTGAAGTAATAAAGTCGGCACCAGTCGCTAGCGCCCAAGCTACCTCTACAGGCGTGATTAATTTGCCTGAAGCGATGACTTTTATCCGCTCACGTAATCCATGTTGCTTTAGTTTATTGATTAATAGTGGCAAGCTTTGTTTGATAGGTAAGCCGACATTATCCATTAAACTCATAGGTGCTGCGCCGGTACCCCCATCACCACTATCTAGAGTGATGAAGTCAGGAGCATTTTCAATACCACGTTCATTGATTCTTTTGAATAGATCATCTAGCCAAGCGCGCGCACCAATCACAGTTTTGAATCCCGCAGGCTTGCCTGTTGTTTCTCGAATGGTAGATATCATGTCGAGTAATTCATCAATTGAGTTGATATCAATGTGTCTGTTAGGGCTAATAGAGTCAGTGCCGACGGGAATTCCACGAATATTGGATATTTCTTCATTGACTTTAGCACCAGGCAAAATACCTCCTTTACCCGGCTTGGCGCCTTGTGCCAGTTTTAGCTCAAACATTTTAACTTGTTCATGAGCTGCGACAGTTTTTAACTTTTCCGTGTTTAAATTTCCTTCTGGGTCACGCACACCGTATTTAGCGGTACCTATTTGGAAAACAATATCAGCGCCACCTTCTAGATGATAAGGGGATAGTCCACCTTCACCGGTGTTCATCCAGCAACCTGCTTCACGTGCACCGTTTGATAATGCGAGCACCGCAGGTTTGGAAATGGCTCCATAGCTCATTCCGGAAATATTATAGATAGAGCGAGTGCTGTATGGATGTTTGCAATATTGGCCTATTGTGACTTCACCAGGTTCTGCTGAATCGATGCTTAATTTGGGGAAAGGGCAGTTGCCGAAAATCACCGTTCCAGGTTTGTATAAATCTCGAGTAGAACCAAATGCAATCGTTGAGTCTATATCTTTTGAAGCACGGTAGACCCAAGAGCGTTCTGCTCGGTTAAATGGTAATTCTTCTCTGTCCATTGCAAAGAAATACTGGCGAAAGAATTCGCCCATATGCTCGAAGAAGTATCGAAAGCGACCAATAACAGGGTAATTATGTCGTATAGCTTGTTTGGTTTGAGAGCGGTCAATGACATATAAAACCGCCACTATAATAATGCTAGCGCCAATAATAAATATAAATAGGAATGCTAAGACTTCAAGCGTAGTTAGGGCGAATCGCGACAACTCATGCATTTCCATTAAAGCTCTCCGGCATCTTATATTTGATGCTTAGTATATATCGTTAGAGTTAAAAAAACGGCGGGTCCTTTTAATGGATCCCGCCGTTTCGGTGTTCTAGACTCGATAAATGCGTGAATCTAGTGTGTCAGTATCATGCTGATACCTATGGAGCTTAGTAGGGTTGTTTTAGCTCTCGCCGCACTTACCTTCGCCACATTTGCCTTCACCACACTTACCTTCTTCGGCTTTGCCTTCGCCACATTTACCTTCACCGCACTTACCTTCGCCGCATTTGCCTTCTTCCATTTCAGCAACCATGTAGCCTGAAGAAAGCTCTGTTAAATCAAATGGGTTTGCATCAGCGTTAGCAATAGGCATAGCGATAACACTTGCAGTTAAAGCAGCACCGACTGCAGCAGCGATTGGCTTGAGTTCAAATTTCTTAGACATTTACTTTCTCCGTACTAGTTTGTTGAAGTATTTAGTTAAATTTTGGAATGCTGCTTCCTGACTATAAAGACCTTAGAGGCGAGGTATTTATTACAAATCAGCCCAGGTTATTTAATACCTTACTATGAATAAGGTAAAATGGTTACAGTTTTTAGAGGTAATAAAAACAATCGAGTTCCCAGTATATTGAGTGATAGCTCTATATATTAATTAAGGAGTCTTTTTAGTGTATTCACATAGGTCATGTATTGCACAAGTCGTACATTTGGGGCTGCGCGCGGTACATGTATAGCGACCATGCAGTATTAACCAGTGGTGAGCATCCCGCTTAAATTCCTCCGGAACAAGCTTTAGTAAGCGTTTTTCGACTTCTAATACATTTTTCCCTGGAGCAATACCGGTTCTATTCGATACCCTATATATATGTGTGTCAACGGCAATAGTGGGATGGCCAAAAGCAGTGTTTAGCACCACATTGGCTGTTTTTCGACCTACGCCTGGCAGCGCTTCTAATGCCTCGCGATTTTCAGGCACCTGACCGTCGTGTTCATCTATCAAAATCTTGCAGGTTTTAATTATATTCTTGGCTTTAGTATTGTATAAGCCAATGGTCTTGACGTAGGTTTTTAACTTTTTTTCACCTAATTTATAAATCGCTTCGGGTGTATTGGCGACTTTATATAGAGGGCCAATTGCTTTATTGACGCCGACATCGGTTGCTTGCGCGGAAAGTATTACTGCAATGAGCAATTCAAATTCATTACTGAAATTGAGTTCAGTCGTGGGATGGGGATTCAATTCGCGTAAGCGAGTAAATATTTCTGTGCGTTTAGTTTTGTTCACATTAAATAGCAGTAATTATTTTTCTAAAGAGGAACTTTTTAATGCTTGTAGTTTTTCTGCGAGCTCATTTTTTTTACTAGATAAAAAAGCAAGTTGTTGAGATTTCTTATTTTTTAATCTTTGCTCGCGCATTTTTATGCGTAGCTTGCTTTCGTTGGTAAATGCTTTCTTGGCGGCTTTGTTTTTCAACATAGTGATGCCGTATGCGAATGTTTGAGAAAGCGGAATATTGCTTGGGCAAGCGTTATTGCAATCAGCACATTGTGCGCATGATAGTAATGAATCTTGTTTTGCTTGAGAGAATTTCTTACTGCGAATGTTTAGGTATAAATTTTTTGGGTTTAAATTGCTAGGACAAACCGGAATGCAATCATCGCACTTTATACAAGCTTTGTGGCTATCGAATATTGGTGCGATAGGCTCAATGGTTTCTAATGCATTATTCGGTTGCATAGAAATACAATCAACTGGACATGGTTTGATGCATAATTTGCAACCAGTACAAAATTGGTTGATTACACTGTGTAGTTGTTTTGATGCACCTAAGATCGCATCGAATGGACATGCTTTAATGCAAAGAGCGCAACCAATGCAGCGATCTTCATCTATAACAGCAAGAGTTTTGCTAAATGAGATCGCGTGTAATTCCATATGAATACTACTTAACGCGCATTCCTGGTGTTGCACCATTATCAGGATGAATTATGTACAGCCCACTGTCAGTGCCGCTAGCAGCGAGCACCATGCCTTCGGATAAGCCAAAGCGCATTTTTCGCGGCGCAAGATTCGCTACCATTACGACTAACTTGCCTTCCAGATCTGCTGGGTTGTATGCACTCTTGATACCTGCGAATACATTTTTTTGTAATCCGCCGCTGGGTTCACCGAGGTCTAGTGTGAGTTGAAGTAATTTGTCGGCGCCTTCAACATGTGTTGCTTTGGCAATGCGTGCAACGCGTAAATCCAGTTTGGCAAAGTCATCAAATGTGATTTCATCGCTAATTGGATCACTAGCTTTAGGTGCAGCATCTTGCTTTGTTTCTTCGATCATCTTATCTACTGCTTCTTTTTCAATGCGCGTAATTAGTGGCTTAAATTTATTGATCTGATGGCCTTCAGCAAAAGGTTTGCCGCTAGCTAAATCATCCCAGCAAATTTCTGTGTTTAAGAAAGCCTCAGATTTTTTGGCGAGTTCAGGCATTACCGGTTTTAGGTAGCCAATTAGCAAGCGAAATATGTTTAAACCAAAACTGCATACTTGATGAACTTCAGTTTGGTTAGCATCATCTTTAATACGTTCCCAAGGTTTGTACTGATCAATTACTTGGTTGGCGATATCCGCAAGACTCATAATGGTTCGCATTGCTTCTGAGTATTTGCGTGCTTCGTATAGGTTCTTTATTTCACTATTTTTTTCGCTGGCGAGGTTTAAAGCATCAGTGCCTTCCTGGATAAATTCTGATGTTAATTTTGCATCAAACTTTTTATAAATGAATCCAGCACATCGGCTAGCAATATTAACTAGCTTGCCAACTACATCGCTGTTGACACGTTGTTGGAAGTCTTCAAGGTTTAAATCAATATCAGAAACGCCGTCGTTTAATTTTGCCGCGAAGTAGTAACGTAAATATTCTGGCTGCAAATGATTTAAATATGTGCGCGCCTTAATAAATGTACCACGCGACTTAGACATCTTCTGCCCATTAACCGTTAAAAATCCATGGCAGTACACGCTGGTTGGTGTACGCCATCCTGAACCCATCAAAGTCGCAGGCCAAAATAAAGTATGAAAGTATGCAATATCTTTTCCTATGAAGTGATAAAGCTCTGCATCACTATTAGGTTTCCAAAACGAATCGAAATCTTCGCCAGTGCGATCACAGTAATTTTTAAAGCTAGCCATGTAGCCAATCGGTGCATCTAACCATACATAGAAATACTTGCCTGGAGCGTCTGGGATTTCAAAGCCAAAATAAGGTGCATCACGCGAGATGTCCCAATCTTGTAATCCATCCTCAAACCATTCTGAAATTTTATTGGCAATCTCGGGCTGTAAGCTGCCAGATTGCGTCCATTCTTTCAGCGCAGGCTCTAAAGTGCTGAGCTTGAAAAAGTAATGAAGGTTTTCTTTTTTAACCGGCTCCACGCCGCTGAGGGCAGAACGTGGATTAATTAAATCTGATGGTGTGTAAGTGGCACCGCAGACTTCACAGTTATCGCCATATTGGTCTTCTGCTTTACATTTTGGGCAGGTGCCGCGTACGAATCGATCTGGCAAAAACACTTTTTCACTAGGGTCGAATAAATCGGTGACTGTTTTGGTGCTTATGTAGCCATTGCTTTGTAGCGTTTTAAACATGCTTGTCGCAAAGTGTCGATTTTCATTCGAGTGTGTGCTGTGGAAATTATCAAAATTGACATGGAAGTCAGCAAAGTCTTGTTCATGTTCTTGTTTGGTTTTAGCAATCAGTTCTTCAGGGGTGATACCTTCTTGCTGAGCGCGGATCATAATGGGTGTGCCATGAGCATCGTCTGCACAGACATAGATACATTGGTGACCACACATTTTTTGGAAGCGTGTCCACACATCCGTCTGGATGTACTCTACGAGGTGACCTAAATGGATAGATCCATTGGCATAGGGGAGCGCGCTGGTAACTAAAATTCTTCGATTATTCACGAGTTTACAGAACAAATTGCTTAATGAGGGCGTACCTTACCAGCTTCGTAAAAGTGCGGCTAGATAGATTGTATATCGTCCTAATATCTCAATCAGGAGCTAGGAATAAGGCTGCTGGAGTGTTTAACTGCACACCATTTTAGAAAATTAGTCACTAAGAGGATTCACCCAATGGCGAGCGTTAGCCCACAGCAAGTAGAAGACACCCTAAAAACCATACAAGACCCTAATGTTGACAAGAACCTTGTTGCTGCTAAATGGGTGAAAGACGTGAAAGTGGATGGCGATAACGTCAGCATCACTATAGAGCTTGGTTACCCTGCCAAGAGCATGATAGAGGAATTATCTGAAAAAATAGGCACTGAAGTGAGTAAGTTGGATGGCGTTAAGAATGTCGATATCACTATTGGTTGGAATATCCAGGCCCACGCGGTTCAGAAAAGCCTTAAGCCAATGGAGAATATCAAGAATGTGATTGCGGTGGCGTCTGGTAAAGGCGGCGTCGGTAAATCTACTACTGCGGTGAATCTTGCGCTGGCATTGGCCGCCGAGGGGGCCAATGTTGGTATTCTTGATGCCGATATCTATGGCCCAAGTCAGCCGCGTATGTTGGGAGTCTCTGGGCAGCCTGAATCAAGCGATGGTAAGAGTTTGGAGCCAATGATAGGTCATGGCATTCAAGCGATGTCGATTGGTTTTTTGATTGATGAAGAAACTCCAATGATCTGGCGTGGACCGATGGTGACCCAAGCATTAGAGCAGTTACTAAACGACACGCGTTGGAGAGATATCGATTACTTGGTGGTTGATTTACCGCCGGGTACTGGTGATGTGCAATTGACCTTGGCTCAGAAAATTCCTGTCAGTGGTGCTGTGATTGTGACGACGCCGCAAGACATTGCGTTGTTAGATGCACGTAAAGGCCTGAAGATGTTTGAGAAGGTTGAAGTGCCAGTACTAGGTATCGTAGAGAACATGAGTTTGCATATTTGTAGTGAGTGCGGTCATGAAGAAGCGATCTTTGGCACCGGTGGTGGCGAGAAGATGGCAGAAGAAAGTGATGTTGAATTACTTGGCAAGTTGCCGCTAGATATGAGCATTCGTCAACAAGTCGATGGTGGTGAGCCAACTGTGATTGCGACACCTGATAGTCGAGTGAGTCAGATTTATAAAGAGATTGCGCGTAAAACGGCTGCTAAATTAGCGGTGAAAAGTAAAGACTATAGTGCTAAATTCCCTAAGATTGTTATTCAGAATACATAATAACTATAAGGATTCACTCGATGTTACGTATTGCGATTAGTTTGTTATGCATGACACTACTGCTCGTGGGGTGTGCGGGCCCGCTTTCAAAACCACTGATTGAACCAAATGTTCAAGTGCGTGGATTAGAAATTACCGATGCGACATTGGGCGGTATTGATGCCATTGTGACATTAGATATTGATAATCCCAATGACACTCGTTTGAGTGCACGTGGGCTGAGTTACGAAGTATTTGTTGCTGGTAATAAATTAGTCACTGGGCAGGATGACAATTCGATTTCTGTGCCGGCCTTTGGTCGAGAGACGATTGAGTTGCCTGTTCGTCTATCCTATTTTGGCATTATCGAAACCTTGCCTGAAGTACTGAGAACGGGGACGGCTGACTACACTGTGAAAGGTAATATTAAAGCTTCCATCTTTAATCACCCGATTCCATTTTCTAAACAAGGCGATTTTAAATTGCCATTTGTTTCGCCATTTAAATAACTAAACACTATGTCGATTAAATCTGATCGCTGGATTCGGCGAATGGCGGATCAGCAACAAATGATAGATCCATTTGTTGCTGGCCAGGTAAAACAAGTTAACGATGAGAAAATCATTTCTTATGGCACCTCTAGTTATGGATATGATGTGCGTTGCTCGAATCACTTTAAAATTTTCACCAATATAAATTCTGCCGTGGTTGATCCCAAAGCTTTTAATCCAGAAAGTTTTGTCGATTTTGAAGGCCATGTTTGTATTATCCCGCCTAACTCGTTTGCACTTGCTAGTACTGTGGAATACTTTCGAATTCCTAGATCAGTGTTAACCGTATGTTTAGGTAAGTCTACTTATGCGCGCTGTGGAATTATTGTGAATGTCACTCCATTAGAGCCGGAATGGGAAGGCCATGTGACTTTAGAGTTTTCAAATACTACACCATTACCTGCAAAAATTTATGCTAACGAAGGTGTTGCTCAGATGTTGTTTTTTGAGTCTGATGAAGAGTGTGAGACTTCGTATAAAGATCGTGGTGGGAAATACCAAGGGCAGACCGGAGTTACATTACCTAAAGCTTAACGCTTTAGTCCAATTTTGACGCCCAGATAGCTAATCTATGGCGCATCGATTGCTGAGAGATTTGTTCTTGAGGAATCGCTTGAATGACTTTGTCGTGCACTAACAGCCGGTAAATATATTCTATTTTTTCACTGGCTGAGTCAGTCGGCTCAAATTCAACAACGCCTCTTTCTTCGCCATATTTAACGCCGGCGGCTATCGCTTTTTTAACTAATTCTTTTTCGTTTTTCAGTTTTTTCATGAGCGATAAGTTTTATTTAAATAAACGAAATTAACGTTTGATATCCTGTATCCAAATAGCTTTAGACATTTCTAAGCTGGTGGCATTTACTTTCTGTACTCTAGGGAGGATGAAGTCGGTTGCCGGGTCATAACCTAATTGGCTCTCAGGCATTTCTTGAATTTTTCCATCGACGACATCGAAATCATAAGAACGAATTTTCCCCTCATCCGATTGGCGCGTTACGCTAATCTCATAGCTACCATTAGCGGTCCAATCTTTTAACATGAATAGTTCTGCATTAGCTTCTTTCGTGAGGGTGATAAAAGCTGACATATTTGGGTTCAAAATGTCCGTCGTCAATAAAACCAGTAGTACTTTTGCTATGTGCGACAACTTCACCGTCACGCAATAATGTTGCAACAAATAAGTCTTTATTTTTTCCTTCAGCTAAATCTTTACCGCCAAGCCACATGGTGAGTTCAGGAAATGGCTCATCTTTATAAGTTTTCAATGAAAGATGCGCGCGTGTCCGCCAGCACCCATCAAACCGAAAAGTTTTTTCTGGATTGAATGCATCTTCACCGGCAGAAGTTTGTTCTAGTTTAACTAGGAAACGAGTGATTGGTTTGTCGTTGGCAACAAATACAATAGTATATAAACCTGGTTCAGTAAGAGTGACATCAGCCGGACCAACAGCGCGAATTGTGGCAAAGACACCTTCTTTGTTGGCATAATCTTCAAAGAATTTATGCTATGCAACTATTTCTCCTTTGGCATTTAGTACTGCTACTAATCCATTGAATTGACCTTCGGGTGCAAATGCAATGCGGTAATCACCAAAACTAATTAAACCTGAGCTGTCATCAAAGTAACCATTCATGATGGACTCAAAATCAATCGCTGGTGGGTTATCAGCATGTGCTGGGAATATAGTTAATGCACAAATTAATAATAAATTAACTAGCTTGATGTGAAGATTATTCATTGAGTTATTCCAAAATTTTTGAATGATTTTATCTTGATTATAAAAGTAACCAGGTTGCTAAGCCAAGAAAAGCGGAGATACCAACCACGTCGGTGATTGTTGTTAACACTACACCGCCAGCAAGTGCTGGATCAATGCCATACTTTCTTAAGGCAATGGGGATGATGACTCCTGCTAATCCTGCGCACACTAAATTTGCCATCATCGCCAATGCAATGATCCAGCCGAGTTGTAGGTCTTGAAACCATAGAATTGCAATCATGGCGACGATCGTGGACCAAAGTAAGCCGTTAAGAAGGCCGATACCGAGTTCACGCATTAATAGTATTTTTGAATTTGCCTTACCGATTTGTTTTAGTGCTAGGCCACGAATGACTAATGTTAATGTCTGGCTACCCGCAATACCGCCCATACTCGCAACGACGGGTATCAGTATCGCAAGCATGATTATCTGCTCTAGCGTCTCTTGAAATAAGCTAATTACCCAAGCGGCTAAAAATGCGGTAAGCATATTGACGCCTAACCATAATGCACGACGGCGTGTAGACTTGGTGACAGGAGCAAATAAATCTTCTTCTTCAGTTAAGCCGGCCATACTCATAATGGAGTGTTCACCTTCTTCTCTAATTACATCGACCACGTCATCAATGGTGATTCGACCTAGTAGCTTGCCATTTTCATCAATCACGGGTGCGGAAATTAAATCTAGATTTTCAAATGTATGAGCCACGTCAGTAGCGCTATCGCTGACAAGGATGGGTTCTATATTATCTTGTAGTAAGTCTTGAACCAGTGTTGATGGATCATGTGTGAGTACATCAGCTAAAGTTAATGCGCCTATGTATTTTTCATAGCGGTCTACAACAAATAAACTATCGGTATGTGCAGGGAGATTTTTACGTGAACGTAAGTATCTGAGTACTACATCGAGACTAATTTCTTTGCGCACGGTGACAGTGTTAGGGTTCATCAGTCCACCAGCACTGTCCTCATCAAATGACAGTACCGCTTGCAGACGTTGACGGTCGCTAATGTCTAAGTTGCTGAGTGCGGTATCGGTAACCGCGCTTGGAAGATCTGCTAATAAGTCAGCTAAGTCATCAAGATCAAGTCCTTCGGTAGCCGAAATCAATTGCTCCTTATCCATGACTTCGATAAGGCCGCTACGTACTTCATCTACTACATGGAGCAAAATTTCGCCGTCATCATCATGATCCAGCATGTTCCAGATGAACATGCGTTGAGATTGCGGTAATGATTCTAGTAGATGAGCAATTTCAGCGGGGTGAAACGAATTTAATATGCGCCCAGCACGCTGCATCTCGCCGGTGTCGAGTGCTTCTGTAATGACTTGCAGATTGTCACGTGCTTGGGTGTCTGGCATGGTAAATCCTTGATTGCGCCATCGGCGCATCGATGCATTGAAGTGTACCCGTTAGTTAGGCGAATGCAAAAAAGGATTTATAAGTAATGATGTTTTAGTGCTGGACAAATAATGTGCTTGTATTAAAAAAAAGATTTATATTCAAGCTGTCATATTTAGATAATATTATTCGTTTAGTTGTTCAACTAGCTGGTGAATCTTGTCAGGTCGTGTGGCTGCGCTGAGAATGCGCTTACATAGAGGTTCTAATTTTTTTATCGAGCTAGAGTTAATAATCGATTTCACATCGAGTACTGTTGCTGGGTGAGCACTGAAATGTGTTAAGCCCATGCCTAGTAATAAACGTGTATAGCGAGGATCTCCTGCCATTTCTCCACACATGGAAACAGGGATTTTAGCTTGCTTGCCTGCTTGTAAAGTGAGTTGAATTAGCTTTAATACGGCAGGGTGTAGTGGGTCATATAAATAATTGACCGATTCGTCAATACGATCGATAGCAAGCGTGTATTGAATTAAGTCATTGGTACCAATTGATAAGAAGTCTAATTGTTTGGCAAAACGCGCAGCGACTAAAGCCGCTGCAGGCACTTCGATCATGATGCCGATCGGTATATCGTTGTCAAACTCTTTATCTTCTTCTTTTAATTCACGTTTAGCTTGATCGAGTATGGTCAGCGTTGTCATTAATTCATCATGGCTAGTAATCATTGGGAACATGATGCGCACCGGACCAATAATTGATGCACGTAAAATAGCGCGTAGCTGTAATTTGAATAGCTCGGTATCCTTAAGAGAGCGCCTTAATCCGCGTAAGCCTAACGCAGGGTTTTGTACTAAGGGTCCTTTGTATTTGGGATCAAATTCTTTTTCTGCACCCAAATCTAAAGTGCGGATAGTGACTGGCAGGCCTTTCAGCGCACGAATGACTTTTTTGTATGCGTTTAACTGTTCATTTTCTGATGCTGGCTCATCACGATCTATGTATAAAAATTCGGTTCTATATAAGCCAACGCCTTGGGCGCCGCTATTTTTTAGCGCTTTAACATCATCTGTTAATTCAATATTAGCTTGTAGGTTGATGGCAACGCCGTCTTTGGTTTTTGCTTTAACATCACGTAGAGATTCTAATTTTCGTCGTTCTTCTTTTTGCTCTTTTTGTTTTGCTTTATATTCTTTAATAGTTTTATCATCGACACCGGCGAGTACCATGCCTTCAGAGCCGTCAATAATAATTTGCTCATTTTCTTTTAGTAATAAACGCGCATCCTGCATGCCAACAATGGCAGGAATGCCTAAGCTACGAGCAATGATAGCGGTATGTGATAATGGGCCACCTAATTCAGTAATAAAGCCTGCAATATTTTGATGTTGAAGCACTACTGTGTCTGCTGGGGTTAAATCATCAGCAACAATGATAGAGCCACGCAATGTTTGGATTTCTTTTTCAACTTCGTACTGGTGATCAAATAACATTTTCTGAATAAGATTGATGACATGATCAATATCATTCTGGCGAGTCTGTAAGTACTCATCTTCCATTTGTTCAAACACAGCGACTAATTTGTCGCGTTGTATTTTCAGTGCCCACTCGGCATTGCAGTAAACTTCTTTAATGATGTCGATTGGTGCTTTAGACAGCATAGAATCATTTAGCATTAGTAAATGCGATTCTATGAACGAAGCTATTTCTTTCGGTGCTTCAGCAGGAATGGAGCTTTGAATTTTGCGTAGTTGTTTCCCGGCGCGATCAACTGCCGATTTGAATCGCTTTACTTCCGCATTAATTTCGTCAGGATGTAAAGTGCGCTCATAAACTTCTAGCGAGCTGCGCAATAGTAAATGCACATTGCCTATGGCAATGCCTCTTGATACACCTAATCCACTAATAATTAACGCCATGTAAATATCATTGTGTTGGTTATACTATTCGTCTTCACCAAAGCGTGAAGCAATTAAGTCTTTGATTTTGATCATAGCATCTTCAGCATCTGCGCCGTCGATGAATAGTTTAATGTGGCTGCCTTTGCTGGCGGCTAGCATCATCACGCCCATAATACTTTTGCCATTGACGCGTTTGCTGTCTTTTTCAATTTCAATTTCAGATTCGAATTCACTAGCAGTGGCGACAAATTTTGCTGCCGCGCGTGCATGTAATCCTAGCTTATTACAGATGGTCGCTTGATCTTCAATCATGAGCTATTACTTTCTTGTTCGCATAAAATGATGCCGTCATGTCCGCCAGATAATGCTTTTTCAGTCATGTCAGACAAGGATAATGCAGAATAATTTAGTATGCGGATAAACATTGGTAAATTAACGCCGGCGATTACTTCGATATCTTCAAGATTTTTGAATTCGTTGGCGATATTGCTCGGGGTTGAGCCATACATATCGGTAAGAATCAGCACGCCACTACCGTCGTTAACAGAAGCTAACATGGCTGCAGCCTTTTTATGCTGAGAGTCTGGATCGCAGTTGGGAGAGACCGATAGTGCTCTGCAATTCAAAGGGAGTGTGCCTCCTAGAGTGGATTTTGCAGTGGCTAATAATTCTTCGCCAATCTCTCCGTGAGTGATAATAAGTATTCCTACTGACATGATATTTTATTCAAATTCCCTGTGTCTTACAGTAATTGGTTGCTGCAGCTTCTTGCCTAGGTCATGAGCAATTTGGTTGACGCAATAAACCGAGCGATGGTGCCCGCCAGTACAACCAATGGATATCGTGAGATAACTTCTGTTTTCTTCTTCAAATAATGGAATCCATTTTTCCATAAACTCAATGATCGATTTTATCATGCCATCGACTTCAGGATATGAACCTAAGTAATTCATTACGGCAGTATCTTTGCCCGATAAGCTTCGGAGATTAGGTTGCCAATAAGGATTGGGTAGGCAACGTACATCAAACATAAAGTCTGTATCGTTAGGTATTCCATGCTTAAAACCAAACGACTGAAGAATAATGGTTAATCCAGTCGATGATTTTTCAATCACGACTTGATTGACTAAAGTGCGTAGCTGTCTGACATTGGTCTTAGTTGTATCGATGTTGAGATCTGCATAATCAGCAATTTTGCTGAGCAAGTCTTTTTCTAAGTGTATGGCTTTAATTAACGGGATATCGTTGGTAGTCAGTGGATGCTTCCGACGTGTTTCGCTAAATCGTTTAATTAATGTATTGATTTCAGCACTGAAAAATAAAACTTCGACAGGAATATTGTCATTTTTAAATTTTTGTACGATGTCGATGAGGTTGTCGATGCTTTCATGTCCAGCTCTTGAATCGATGCCGACAGCAATTTTTTCGTGATAGGGCTTTTCTTCTTTTAAACATTGTTGGATAAATGTAGGTAATAGCTCTACCGGTAAATTATCCACGCAGTAAAAATCATCATCTTCTAACGTGTTTAAGGCAACAGACTTTCCCGAACCAGAAAGGCCGGTGATAATTAATATCCTCATAATGCATCCTGCTGGATAGATTGCTGCTGTCGCTCAATGAAATCGTCGGCTGCATTGTAACCCTTGAGCATTAATAGATGATTGCGCACAGCAGCCTCTGTCATCACCGCCAGGTTGCGACCTGCCGCAACAGGTAAGCGGATTACGGGAATCTCTAAACCCAATACATTTTTAGTTAACTGAGGTGTGGCAAGCCTGTCTTCAGATTTGGGGATCGATTGCATGGCAGTCAGGTGAATAATTAAACGTAAATACTTGCTGAATTTAATTGAACTGTCACCATACATTTCACGAATGTTGAGTACGCCTAAGCCACGTACTTCTAGAAAGTCTCTTAGCACCGGTGGGCATGAGCCGACCACTATATCTGGAGCGATGCGCATGAATTCAGGGGCGTCATCGGCAATCAGTCGGTGTCCGCGGGTGACTAATTCTAATGCCAGCTCGCTTTTACCTAAACCACTTTCACCTGTAAGCATCACGCCGAGGCTGATCACTTCCATAAACACGCCATGTAAAATAATTTTATCGGCTAATGCGCGTGATAAGAAATAACGCAAATGGGTGATCACTTCGGTTGAAGAAAAATCTGAACAAAGGATTGGAATTTTATATTCGTCAACAAAGGCTTTTAATTCTAACGGTGGCATCAAGCCATCAGTAAAAAAGATAGCAATGGTGTCAGATCCAAATAATCGTTGGTAGGCTTTATGTCTTTCTTGATCTCCCAAAGACTGTAGATAGTTTGATTCTACTTTGCCTAATACCTGTGCTTGATTAGAATGGATGAGATTAAAGTAACCCACCAATGTGGCTGAATCATCGCTAAAGCTATGATGCGAGAAGGGATGATTGATGTATTGTTCTCCATACCAAATTGACAGTCCTAACTCGTTGCTTAATGAGTCTAGAATCGATTGTGGAGTAGTGTTTTCTGACATGCTACGACAACATTGAGTGGGTGCTATTAGAAGTCTAGGCGTACTGGCGACTAAGTGCCAGTATTATGCAGCATGCTTGTCTGAAGTTTTAGCAAAAATATCTAGTAATTGTTTGGCAGAAGTGCAGTTTCGAAGCTGATTGCGATTTTTTTGCTCGGATAAGAATTCTGCCAGAGATGCTAGTGTTTTTAAATGTTCGTCGGTAGCTTCATCAGGCACTAGCAGGGCATAGAATAATGATACTTCTTGATCATCAGGCGCATCAAAATCAACTGGCTGTTCAAGCTTAATCACGGCGCTGCGAATTTCGTTGATGCTACTTATGCGGCAGTGGGGAATTGCAACGCCTTCGCCTAAGGCGGTGGTGCCCAAGCGCTCGCGTGCTTGCAAGCCGGTACTCACTTGAGTTGCTTGTACTCCATCTAGATCTTTGGCTAGAAGTTCTCCAAGCAACTCAAACACTCGTTTTTTACTGCTGACATCTTGTAGAAGTAAAATTCGACTTGCGTCAAGGTAACGTGCTAGTGAGGTGTTTTCCATGTTAGTAATTAAGCATTGATCACGTTAGACGAGATTTCGATGCGCGCCTTCTTGGTTATGGTGATCTTTAATTTTTTCTTTGTGCTTAACGATCTGTCTATCAAGTTTGTCGATGAGATCATCAATGGCGACATACATATCGTCGGCTGTCGCGTTCGCAAAAATTTTATTTCGGCTGACTAGCATAGAAGCTTCAGCTTGGTGGCGAACTTTTTCTACAGATAATACGACGTGGGTGTTGATGACGTGATCGAAGTGTCTTTCTAGGCGTTTGAATTTTTCGTTAACAAAATTTCGTATTGCGGGAGTAATATCAAGATGATGACCGGTTAATTCTATTTGCATTTATCCCTCCGTGAATTGTTACTTAATGATGTTTTTTCAGCTTCTTTATAACCCCCTTCTGCAAGCAATTCCAGTTGCATTTTTTAGGCGGTTATGCGCATAAATTAATGCGCTAATTCCTTGTTGTTAACTCAATCATAACGTAACAAGGTGGTTTAATGTGTGGGCTATGTCGATTATTTAAATTGCCCGTATAAACGGTATTATAGGCTAAAAAAGTAGAAAACTTAATAGATTACAACTGTTTGCGCTCATTTGATGGCGGAATTGATAATGTTTCACGATATTTAGCCAC
The DNA here is from genome assembly GCA_938074525.1 of uncultured Gammaproteobacteria bacterium. Classification (GTDB taxonomy): domain Bacteria; phylum Pseudomonadota; class Gammaproteobacteria; order UBA4575; family UBA4575; genus UBA1858. The sequence continues at coordinate 25,060 of CALJEX010000001.1, read as the reverse complement.
GGTTCTGCGCGCGACATTGATGCCTTTTTCGTCAAGTAGCTTTGCGATTTTGCTGTCACTTAACGGTTTTGCATTATCCTCTTCTTCGATAAGCTTTTTAATCATGGCACGTATTGCAGTGGCGGAACATACGCCACCGTCAGCGGTACCTACATGACTAGAAAAGAAATACTTAAATTCAAATATTCCTCGGGGTGTATGCATGTACTTGTTTGTAGTGACGCGCGATACGGTAGATTCGTGTAGCTCTAATTCTTCGGCAATATCTCGAAGCACTAATGGCTTCATTGCTTCTGGACCGTAGTCTAGGAACTTGCGTTGATGCTCAATGATTGATGTGGCAACGCGCAGTAGTGTCTCGTTTCTACTGTGCAAGCTTTTAATGAACCAACGCGCTTCTTGTAGTTGTGTACGCATATAATTGTTATCAGTACTGCTGTCAGCACGCTTGATAAGATCAGCGTAAGTATTATTAATGCGAAGTTTTGGTGCAGTGTCGGTATTTAATTCTACACGCCAAGAATTACCACGCCTTACAATAGATACATCAGGAACCACATATTCTGTACTGATGCTTGAAATTTGTGCGCCTGGACGAGGATTTAGAGATTGGATCAGTTCTATCGTGGCTTGTAATTCAGCTTCAGATAGATCCATACGTCTCTGTATGAGTTTTGTGTTGCGGCTGCCTAATGCGTCAATGTAATTTTTGACTACCCCAATCGCTTGTTCTAGATACGGGGTATCTGCAGGTAGTGTGCGTAATTGTACGCCTAAGCATTCAGATAAATCTTTAACGCATGTGCCAATAGGGCCTAAATGTTGAATTAAATGCGACACTGCTTGGACTTCGTCTAATTCTAATTCGGGGAATGTTTCTACTAAACCTTCATGTATATTTTCGATACTATCTGTCAAGTAACCGTCATTATCGATTTCATCGATTAGTGTCATACCGATAATGCGGTCAACATCACTAAGATTTATTAAATCAATTTGCTGAAGAAGGTGTTGTTGTAGAGAATTGCTTGCACCACTTTCATTTTCATATACATCGCGAGAAGGTTCGTGGGGTGTCTCGCTATAGACATTAGATGCTTGGTAAATATCTTCCCAGTTACTATCAATAGGAAGTTCGTCTGAGATTTGTTCCTTAGTGGCAGTGATATCTTGCTCTGCAGGGACATTGGACGATGCATCTTCAGTTTTTTCGTTAGCTTCTTGATTATTAGTCGAAGATTCTTCATCTCGTTCTAACATTGGATTTGTTTCGAATATCTGCTGGATTTCTTGCTGTAATTCCAAAGAAGAAAGTTGCAGAAGCTTAATCGCTTGCTGCAATTGCGGTGTCATCGACAGAGATTGGCCGACACGTAGTTGAAGAGAGGGTTTTAGCATTAAAAAATTGGCGTAATAATTGCTTTAATCTTTACTGATGGTTACACAAAAAGGTTGCTTTGAGAAGCGTGGTGATATGACGGGAGAGAAGTAAAGCCGACCAAGCGTTATTTGTATAAGTATTGTAATAATTTAAAGCTGAAACTCGGAACCTAAATAGACATCGCGTACTTGTTGGTCGTTTAATAAATGATCCGGCGTGCCTTCTGCAATAATTTGACCTTGATTTAAAATATACGCGCGTGAACATATACCAAGCGTTTCGCGCACATTGTGATCAGTGATTAATAAGCCGATGCCGCGTTCTGTCAATTGTTTTAATAAACGCTGAATATCCATGACTGAAATAGGATCAACGCCCGCGAATGGCTCATCTAATAAAATAAATTGCGGTTGAATCGCTAACGCACGCGCAATCTCAACACGTCTGCGTTCGCCACCAGATAAACTAAAACCTTTGCTGTGACGAATATGTTCTATTTGTAAGTCTTGGAGTAAGCGATCACAGATTTCCTGCTGCATTTGTTTGCGAATATTTTTTCTTAATTGCAGCACAGCAAGAATATTATCTTCTACAGTTAAACCACGGAACACAGAAGCTTCTTGAGGTAAATAACCAACGCCTTGTTGTGCACGTGCATGCATAGGCAGTTTTGTTAGATCTTGATCGTTCAGGCCAATGCTGCCAGCATCTGTTTGCACTAAGCCCACAATCATATAAAAAGTGGTTGTTTTACCAGCACCATTAGGTCCGAGTAAGCCAACGATTTCGCCGCTGTTAACTTCTATGTCGACGCTTTGAACGACTTGCCGTTTTTTATAACTCTTAGCGAGCTGCTTAGCCCATAAGCGATTATTTGCTTGCATCGTTTTTAGCTTTGGGTTGGATGATTATTTTAATGCGATCTTTTTTGGTGCCGGTATCGATTAAGCCTTCTTCGGTTAAGTACAGGATGTAATCGCTACGAATCACATTACCTACTTGAGTGATTTTGCCTCGACGAAACAGCTCGATTTTTTTCTCAGCACTGTTATATATCATTTCCTCTGACTCAGCATAGACAACATCGCCATCATCGGTGGTTTCTTCGTAGGTGGTTAAGTTGCCAACGGAAATCATTTTTTCTACTTCATCGTTTACGGTATACACAGTAATGATATCGCCATGCAAGATAGTTGTGCCCTGTACCATCTTAACGTCGCCGCGATAAATGCTTATGCCAGACTTCTCGTTTAACTCGGCAGTATCAGCAGTGATATGTATGGGTTTCTCAGCATCGTCCGTACGTGCAAATGCATTATTGGTGACACATAGCGAAACAGACAGTGCGAGGAATAAAATTATTTTAGTGTTCATAGATGCCGCGTACTTTATTTAAAAACTTTATTTGTTTGGTGTGTGGATTGAATTCTAGTCCAATGCCGCTCATATTACCTTTGCTGTGAACAATGGTGGCAGGTAAATCAGTGTTAGCACTTTGTGTGGCATTATCTAATGTTAGCTGCTCAGTGGTCATAACGATATTGTTATCGTGTTTATCAGGCATGGATAATTTCACATTACTATTTAGCAACGTAATATTTTTCTGATGCAAAACCTCAGCAGAATCTGCCGTGATGATCATCGGTGGTTCTTGGTCACGGTACATAGTCACTTTGGGTGAGTCCATTAGTGTCTTTTGCTCGGCGACGAGTGAGCGTGTGCTTGGGGAGTGAATCACAGACTGTGCTTCACCCAAATTGTTGGTTTGGGTAAGTGCGAAGTTTTTGAATTGATGTGTGTAATGCTGCTGTTCATCAGATGTATTTTGTAATTGACTGCTGTATTCAGATTCGACTACTAATAAATAACGCCCCGTTGCTGCGATGATGGCAACAAATGACAAGCTTATTAGTAGCGCTTTAATCATTAATTTCTAGTCTATTATCGTGGTCTACGAAGTAACGTTATAGTTAAGTGCTTTAGTAAGTAGACCCTTGGAGTCAAGGATCAGTTCACATACTTCTCTTACTGCGCCATGCCCGCCTGATTCTTGGGTGATGTGGTCTGCATGAGATTTCACCCATTCGTGAGCATCTGCAACAGCAACAGATAGTCCGGCCAGCTGCATGGCAGGCACATCAATAATGTCATCACCAACAAAGGCAACCTGTTTAGGCGCTAAATTTTTAGAGTTTACTAATTCAGTGAATGCGCTACGTTTGTCGATGTGTCCTTGTAATACGTCAGTAACACCAAGTTCTTGCATACGTGCATTAACAGCTTTTGATTCACGGCCAGACAGTACAGCGACTTGTACGCCATAGTGAATCAACATGCGTACACCATGGCCATCACGAACATGGAAAGATTTTGTTTCTTCACCTTGGTGGTTAATCCAGATGCGACCATCAGTGAATACACCATCAATATCAAATACAACCATTTGAATGTCTGCTGCGGTTTTATTTAAGGCTTGTTTTTCCACGTTAATTATTGACGGTTAAATTAAATGACACCGGCGCTTAGTAAGTCATGCATATTAAGTGCGCCAATCAGTTCGTTGTTTTGGTTAGTTACAGGAATGGAGTTAATGCGTAGCGTTTGCATGAGCTCGAGTATTTCTGCTGCTAGTTGATCTTCTTTAGCTGTTTGGCAATCTGCGGTCATCACGTCATGCATTAGCGTTGAGTTAATATTCATGTTTGTGTCTAATACGCGACGTAGATCGCCATCAGTAAAAATACCTAGCAGGCGATTGTGATCATCAGTGATTGTGGTCATGCCTAAGCCTTTGCTAGTTATTTCTAATAGACCTTGTTTTAAGCTCATATTTGCACGCACGCTTGGTATTTCATCGTCACGATGCATGATGTCGGCCACTTTGATTAGTAGTCGTTTACCCAGTCTGCCGGCTGGGTGAGAACGTGCAAAATCTTGTTCGTTAAAACCACGCGCATCTAACAAAGCAATAGCTAGTGCATCTCCCATGGCTAACATGGCGATAGTGCTCGTAGTTGGCGCCAGGCCTAATGGGCAGGCTTCATGTTTTACCGAAACGTCAAGATTAACCGTTGCATTTTTTGCTAAGTTGGATTCGCTATTGCCAGTTAGTGTAATCAAAGGAACGCCTAATCGTTTTAATGGTGGCAACAGAGATAACAGTTCATCCGATTGGCCTGAGTTTGATAATAGAATGGCGACATCTTGTTTGTCGATCATGCCTAGGTCGCCATGCGTGGCTTCAGCTGCACTAACAAAAAATGCAGGACTACCTGTGCTGGCGAGGGTGGCTGCAATCTTGCGGCCAATATGGCCTGATTTTCCTATGCCTAATACGACGATGCGTCCGTTAGGGTTGAGTAGCAGATCACAAGCGGCAATAAAATCATGATTAATTCTATCGCTCAGATCTAGCACTGCATTGGCTTCTTCTTTAATGACCGCCTTGGCAAGTTGTACAGCTTGTTTTGAATCTAGTTTAACCATGGTGTTAACTTGGAATGCTCTGGAAATAAAGGGTGACTTGATAGCCGACAAAACATAGCAGGAATAATAGCCCACTGACGCGATACATGCCTTTGCCTTTGTGGGTGAAATAAGCTAAGGCCAAAAGAAATAGAGTTAATCCAACCATGATTGGAAAATCACGAGTCAGAACATCGTTTGGAATGGTATACGCGTTAATAAACCCAGGCACGCTGATGACGCCTAAAGTATTAAATATGTTTGAACCTAGCACATTACCAATCGCCAGATCGGTGTGATGCTTAAGTGCGCCAGTGATGGAGGCGGCTAACTCTGGCAAGCTAGTGCCAATGGCAACAATGGTTAAGCCAATGACCAAATCTGATATACCAAACAATTGTGCTAGTTTTACACTGGATGACACAAGAATATTAGAGCTAACAAGTAATAGAACTAAGCCTAACACGGTCCAGAATAATGACATTGCAACAGTGCAATGTTGGTGATCATCTTCCTGCTCTGAATAGACTGAGGTTGTAGAAAGATAGCCGATAACAATAATCAGTGCGGCAAGCAAAATACATGCGTCGCTGAATGATAAAATAGAGTCGCGCAACAGGAACCAGACCAATCCCATCGCGGCCAATAACAGTGGGAATTCTCTGAATAGTGTCTGTCGTGCTACCAGGAGAGGAGTTAGTAAAGCGGTTATTCCTAGAATAAGAGCAATATTGGTAATATTTGAACCAACAGCATTACCGATAGCCAAGCCGCTATTGCCTTGCCAGGCGGAGACACCGGAAATTAGGAACTCTGGCGCTGAAGTGCCAAAGCCAATAATGACTACGCCAATGACTAAGGGAGAGATATTTAAATTTCGAGCTAATCCAACTGCACCTATGACAAAGCGATCGGCACTCCAAATGAGTAATGCAAAGCCTATTAGTAGGCCGAAGATAATGGTCGTCATAAGTCTATTTATTTAGAAAGAAGCGATTATACATGTTTTGATTTCGGCTCATTTTTTAAATTCTTTGATTTTTTGTTTGTTAATTACCCATATTCACTAATACTGATAGACCACGTATGATTGCGTTTTGAAAAAATAGCCCATGACTGATAATAACGACTATGTAAGTTCAGAACCTTTGATAGAAATACGCGATCTGTATTTTTCGCGTGGTTCTAATCAAATATTTAAAGGGTTGAGCTTGGATATCCGTCGCGGCCAAGTGACGGGATTTATGGGCCCGAGTGGCACAGGTAAAACCACCTTGCTTAAGTTGATTGGGGGCCAGTTGAAGCCTCTAGATGGAAAAGTCTACATACAAGGTCAAAATGTCAATGCGATTAGTCGCTCATCATTATTTGAGCTACGAAAGCGTATGGGCATGTTATTCCAAAGTGGTGCATTGCTGACCGATCTTAATGTGTTCGAAAATGTCGCCTTTCCGCTGCGTGAGCATACCAAACTGCCCGAGCAGATTATTCGTGACCTGGTGCTAATCAAGCTCGAAGCAGTAGGTTTGAGGGGAGCACGTAAGCTTATGCCTAGTCAGTTATCAGGCGGTATGGCGCGTCGTGTCGCGCTTGCGCGAGCAATAGTGTTAGATCCGATGATGATAATGTATGACGAGCCTTTTGCAGGACTCGATCCAATTACCAAAGGAACCATCGTTACCTTGATTAAGCAGCTCAATAATGTACTAGGACTCACTAGTATTATCGTTTCCCACGATGTAGAAGAGACGCTTTCTATTGCGGACTATATATATGTTATTTCTGACGGAGAAATCATTGAGTCAGGCACTCCAGTCAGTTTGCGCAAGAGCAGCTCGGAATGGGTGCAACAGTTTTTAAATGGTTATCCAGATGGTCCTGCGCCATTCCATTACCCAGCACATGAATACATTGAAGATTTGTTGGTGGGTAGATAATCGTGCTTGATTGGTTACAAAATGTCGGTAAAAAAGGGCTGCATGTATTTGAGTCGCTAGGCCGTTCAACCATGTTTTTTTTGTTGATACTTCAAGGTTTAGGTGTCGCGCTAGTCAGATTTCGCCTCACTCTGCGCGAAATTTACTCAGTTGGTGTGCTATCACTGGTGATTATTGCCGTTTCTGGCTTATTTGTTGGCATGGTGCTGGGATTGCAGGGCTATGTGAATTTTGCAAAGTTTAATGCTGAAGAATCGTTGGGCATTTTTGTCGCCTTATCTTTAGTGCGAGAATTAGGCCCTGTCGTGACTGGATTGTTGTATGCGGGGCGAGCAGGTTCAGCGCTCACTGCTGAAATTGGGTTGATGAAAACCACCGAGCAGCTAGCGTCAATGGAAATGATGGCAGTTGACCCGATTCGAAGAATCATTGCGCCACGATTTTTGGCAGGAATTATTTCAATGCCTTTGTTAGCAGCTATATTCAGTGCCGTCGGTGTGTTGGGAGGATATTTTGTAGGAGTTGGCTTGTTAGGCGTAGATTCAGGCTCTTACTGGTCACAAATGCAGGCCAATGTGGATTTTTCTGGCGATATTGTTAACGGCGTAATAAAGAGTGTTGTGTTTGGCATCGCTTGTAACTGGATTGCTTTATATCAAGGCTATGACGCAATACCTACCGCGGAAGGTGTCAGTCGTGCTACCACTAAAACCGTGGTGCGTTCGGCGCTTGCGGTATTAGCACTTGATTTTGTTTTAACCGCATTAATGTTTGGCGACATCTAAATTTTTTGAGAGACAGCTTATGACAACAAGATTTATGGAAATAGCAGTAGGCCTATTTGTAGTTATCGGAGGTGCTGCGTTATTTGTGTTAGCAATGAGCGTGAGTAACTTTGCTACTTCATCCTCTAAAGAAGGCTACTATTTGACCGCTTATTTTGAGAATATAGGGGGCTTGAAAGTACGTTCTGCCATTACGGTATCGGGCGTTCGCGTCGGGCAGGTTAGCGACATTGTATTTGATTCAGAACGCCTACAGGCTAAAGTGACATTACGTGTTGATAAAAAGCATAACTACTTCACTTTAGATACTGCGGCAAGTATATATACCGCAGGTTTATTGGGAGAACAGTATATTGCGTTGGAACCTGGAGCTGAGGATGACACTCTAACTGATGGTGATGAAATTGAATTCACTCAATCAGCTGTGGTACTAGAAGAGATAATAAGTAAATTTATATCAAATGCCGGTTCTAGCTAGGTCTTAAGGAAATCTAATGAGAAAACTAACAACAATTTTAATATTAGCATTATGTAGTTTTACTACATGGGTAAGTGCGGAAGAACAAACACCTGAGCAAATCGTTGAGCAAACTTCGTCTGAGTTATTGAAAATTATCAACGAACAGTCAGAAAGAATTAAGACTGAAGAAGGCTATGTTAATCAAGTTATCAATGATTTGATTTTGCCAGTGATTGATCTTCAATCCATGGGAAAACTAATTCTTGGCAAGCATTGGAAAACAGCTAGCGATGAACAAAGAACGCAATTTATAGAGCAATTTAAATCAATGCTGATTCGTACTTATGCGAAGTCTGTGGCTGATTTTGGCGATGCAAAAGTCACAGTGTTTCCTCCACAAGGCGAGCAAAAAGGTAAACGCCATCGTGTTAAGTCTCATTTAGATATCGGTAGCGGTACACCATTACAAGTGGATTATGTGTTTAGAAGGAAAGACGACTCGTGGAAAGTGTTTGATTTGGTAGTGGATGGTTTAAGTTTAATAAAAAACTTTCGCACCAGTTTCTCTCAAGAAATTAGTGAAACATCATTAGATGCGCTGATTGAACGCCTAGCCTCTACCAACACTACTAGCTAATTAGTCTTTTGTCTCAATGAATGAATTACAAAGCTTAGGTGAAGGTAATTTTCGAGTCAGTAGTGACTTGACAACAGTCACTGTGCCCGAGTTGTGGGCACAGTCAAAAAAATTATTTCCACCGACACAGGCATCATCTATCAGTATTGATGTGAGCAATGTCGTACAGGTAGATAGTGGTGGCTTGGCGCTGCTAGTTGCTTGGGCACGCTGGGCTAACTTTAGAGATAAAAAATTTGCCTTGCATGGCAAGTCTGATCAACTTGCAGTACTGATTGAGAATAACCAATTAGAAAAGCTATTTTATACTGCTTAAATTAAGAAAATTCTTCTATTTCTCCATCAGCGTTGTAAGCTAGCAACGCAAATTCTTCGACTAGACTAAATTAATGGAAAAACTCTTAGTATCCGGTGGGCAACCACTGAATGGGAAAGTACGAGCCTCTGGTTCTAAAAATGCTGTATTGCCTATATTAGCTGCGTCTTTGCTGGCAGATTCCCCGATGACAATAGGTAATGTGCCACATCTATTAGATGTGACTACCACTATGGGTTTGCTCGGCGAAATGGGTGTGTCGCTGACAGTCGATGAGCGTATGAATATTGAATGCGATGCCAGTACTATTCAACATTACGTTGCTCCTTATGATTTAGTCAAAACCATGCGTGCTTCCATTTTAGTGCTGGGTCCATTAGTAGCGCGTTTTGGCGAAGCTGAAGTATCGCTACCAGGTGGTTGTGCAATAGGCACGCGTCCAGTTGATCTTCATATTGAAGGTTTACGCGCACTAGGCGCAAATATCGAAGTCGAAGGCGGCTATATTAAAGCCAAGGCTTCTCGTCTTAAGGGTGCTCGCATTGTGCTTGATTGCGTCACGGTAACCGGTACTGAAAACTTAATGATGGCCGCTGTGTTAGCAGAAGGCACGACAGTTATTGAGAATGCAGCACGTGAACCCGAGGTTAGTGATCTTGCCAATTGCTTGATGACCATGGGCGCTAATATTGAAGGTGTTGGCACCGATTGCATAACGATTCATGGGGTGAAAAGGCTGGGAGGCTGTAATTATTCGGTGCTACCAGACCGTATAGAAACAGGTACATTTTTAGTTGCAGGCGCTATTTCCAGAGGCTGTGTGCGAGTCACACATACCGCTCCCAGAACGTTGGATGCGGTGTTACAAAAGCTAGAAGATTGTGGTGCCAATGTCGATACTGGTGAAGATTGGGTGCAGATTGATATGAAAGGCAATCAGCCTAAAAGTGTTAACATTAGGACCTCACCCTATCCTGCGTTTCCCACTGATATGCAAGCACAGTTCACTGCCCTAAATGCAGTGGCTGAAGGTTCAGCAACAATTGTCGAGACAGTATTTGAAAACCGCTTCATGCATGTTCAAGAGTTACAACGGATGGGTGCGAAAATCAGCGTAGAAGGGAATACTGCGATTGTTACAGGCATTGCTCATCTAACCGGGGCGCCAGTCATGGCGACCGATTTACGCGCTTCTGCAAGTTTGATTTTGGCTGGTATTGCTGCACAAGGAGATACGGTTGTTGATAGGATTTATCATATTGACCGTGGTTATGAATGTATCGAAGAAAAACTTACTTTATTGGGCGCCAATATACAAAGGCTACCCAGTTAAATGATTCAGTTGAATGGTCTAGTTAAATGAATAGTAAAATTACTTTAGCAATCTCTAAGGGACGTATTCTTGAAGATACGGTGCCATTACTTGAAAGTATGGGCATGGCGCCAGTAGAAGACTTAAACAAGACGCGTAAGTTACTAATAGACACAGAAAATCCTAATGTGAGAGTAGTCGTTATTCGCGCTACTGATGTACCTACCTATGTGCAATATGGAGCCGCTGACTTAGGTATTGCAGGTAAAGACACGTTGATGGAAAGCCAAGGTGAAGGTCTGTATGAGTTACTCGATCTAGACATATGTAAATGCAAATTAATGGTGGCAGGTAAATCTGAACTTCTTGATCCAGGGACTAGACTAAAAGTAGCGACTAAATATGTGCATTCAGCCCAACAGTATTTTGCCCAACAAGGTAAGCAGGTTGAAATAATTAAGCTATATGGTTCTATGGAATTAGCGCCATTAACCGGTCTTGCCGATCTTATTGTTGACTTGGTAGATACAGGTAATACATTGCGTGCAAATGGATTGCAGCCACTTGAGCACATTGAAGACATCAGCTCTCGCTTGGTGGCGAATAAGGCGTCATTAAAGGTTAGATTTGATACAATACAGGATATTGTCGGGCAATTTCGCAAAGCGATCGATAAAAATTAATTAGATAAAAACTAAAAGAAAAAAGTTAAATAGGAAAATGACATGAAATACCAAACTGACGACCTAAGAATTATAGAGATGAAGGAAGTAAGCACGCCTACTCAGGTGCTTTCAGAATTTCCTCTGTCAGATGAGTCTTCTAGTTGTGTACATCAAGCACGCGACGAAATTCAAAAAGTGTTTCATGGTGAAGATGATCGTTTAGTCGTGGTGATTGGGCCTTGTTCGATTCATGATCCTGATGCTGCACGTGATTATGCTAAGCGATTACTAGAACAGCGTAATAAATTGTCGGATGATTTGCTGATTATAATGCGCGTATATTTTGAAAAGCCGCGTACTACAGTAGGCTGGAAAGGTTTAATCAATGATCCTACGCTGGATAATAGTTTTGAGATTAATAAAGGTCTGAGGCTGGCAAGAGAATTATTGTTAGATCTTAATAATATGGGAATTCCGGCTGGTACAGAATATTTAGATCTTATTAGCCCGCAATATGTTGCAGATCTAGTTAGTTGGGGAGCAATTGGTGCGCGCACCACAGAGAGTCAAGTGCATCGCGAATTAGCTTCTGGTCTATCGTGCCCAGTTGGCTTCAAGAATGCTACTGATGGTGGTTTGCAAGTAGCAGTAGATGCGATCGGTTCGGCAACACGTCCACACCATTTTCTTTCGGTAACCAAAGCAGGTAAGTCTGCGATCTTTTCTACCGCAGGTAACCCAGATTGCCATGTGATTTTGCGTGGCGGTAAAACCACTAATTACGATGCAGCAAGTATTCAGCAAGCATGCACAGATTTAGAGAAAGCTGATTTGCCACCACGCGTGATGGTTGATTGCAGTCATGCAAATAGTTTGAAGCAGCACGACAAGCAAAAAGACGTTGGCGCAGATATATGCAAGCAACTGTCGTCTGGCGAAGAAAGGATTTTTGGCATTATGATAGAAAGTAATATTGTTGAAGGTCGTCAAAATGTTGTTGATGGCAAAGCTGAAACTTACGGTCAAAGCGTGACTGATGCTTGTATCAACTGGGCAGACACAGAACAGCTACTAGAACAATTTGCTAAAGCGGTGCAAGCGCGCCGACAAGCAAAAGATACTGCGGCTGCGTAGATTAGGTCATTGCTTTTATATGCTTACAATCCGACGTTTTAATTCGCAGCAGGAATCATTTCAAAAACAATTTTCTGATTTTCTAGAAGCCAATACTGAACATGAATCTGATGTGTCGCAGACTGTGCAAGACATTATTGCTAAAATTCGTGCTCAAGGTGATAGTGCGCTACTAGAATTCACGCATAAATTTGATCGCTTAGATCTGTCAGATGCGAAGCAATTAGAAATATCTCAAGAAGAACTTCAACAGGCATTAGTGTCGATTGATTCTGCTCAACGAAATGCTTTAGAGCAGGCGCATCAGCGTGTAAAAGAATATGCAGAGCATCAGCGACTTCAGTCTTGGGAGTATAAAGATGAATATGGTTCTTTATTAGGTCAACGTGTCACACCATTAGACCGTGTTGGTATTTATGTGCCGGGAGGGACGGCAGCGTATCCTTCTTCCGTATTGATGAATGCTGTTCCTGCAAAAGTGGCAGGGGTCCCAGAAATAATCATGGTTGCGCCGACCCCAGATGGGAAAATAAATTCAACTGTGCTTGCCGCTGCGGCTGTTGCCGGTGTTGATAGAGTATTTCGTATAGGTGGTGCACAAGCTGTAGGCGCGTTAGCGTATGGCACAGAAACGGTGCCCGCAGTGGATAAGATTGTTGGGCCAGGAAACATTTATGTCGCCACAGCGAAAAGAATGGTGTTCGGCAAGGTGGGTATAGATATGATCGCAGGGCCATCAGAAGTGCTAGTGATATGCGATGATTCAGCTAACCCAGAATGGATTGCCATGGATCTGTTTTCTCAGGCCGAGCATGATGTGTTAGCACGTACAACACTATTATCCACTTCTGAAGATATGCTTAACAAAGTTGAAGCGGCAATGAATCAGTTGTTACCTAGTCTAGAGCGTGCTGAGATTATTAAACAGGCGATCAATAGCTTTGGTAGTTTTGTCAAAGTGGACAATCTGCAACAAGCCGCGCAAATTAGTAATCAAGTAGCCCCGGAACATTTGGAACTTTCTGTGCAAGATCCAGCAAAATTGTTAGAAAGCATTCAACATGCTGGAGCAGTCTTTATGGGGCACCATACCCCGGAAGTATTCGGTGATTACTGTGCAGGCCCTAATCACGTTTTACCCACCAGCGCGACAGCGAGATTTTCATCGCCATTGGGGGTGTATGATTTTCAAAAACGCATGACGATTTTAAACTGCTCAGACAAGGGTGCGTTAAAGCTTAGTGGTATTGCTAGTACTTTGGCCCATAGCGAAGGTTTGACTGCGCATGCAAGGTCTGCAGAGTTTAGAGGCTTGGTTAAGTAATCTGATATGGCTAATGATATGTTGTCACGCTTACGCCCGGAATTAACAAAATTACAAACGTATGCGGTGCCTGATGCCACTGGTTTAGTGAAGTTGGATGCAATGGAAAATCCATTTACTTGGCCAGTCGCTATGCGCACTAAATGGTTAGATAGAATAAGTCATGCACAGATAAATCGATATCCTGAACCTAATCCCGAACACTTAAAACAAAAGCTTAAGGATCAATTTGGTCCACGCGATAGTTGTGACATGCTGTTGGGTAATGGTTCTGATGAGTTAATTCAATTATTAGTGTTAGCGATTGCAAAACCAGGCGCTTGTATCTTAACAGTGAGCCCAAGCTTTTCTATGTATCAAATGATTGCGGAAATGATTGGTGTTGAATGTCATGTCGTTGCACTAGATGAAAATTATCAATTAGATGCTACAGCGATGCTGGCAGCTATCAATAAATATGATCCGGCTTTAATATTCCTAGCATATCCAAATAACCCAACCGGAAATTTGTGGGACAGAGGCGATATCCAAACAATTTTAGATAGCAGTCAAGGCATGGTTGTTATTGATGAAGCCTATGGCCCGTTTGCTGCAGATAGCTTCACCGATGATCTGGCAAAAAATAATAATATGTTGCTGCTTAGAACCGCATCTAAATTGGGTTTGGCGGCGATTCGATTCGGTTGGCTGGCAGGTGATGCTGCATTGATAAGCGAGCTTAATAAAATTCGCTTACCTTATAATATTAATCAGTTGACTCAATTAACCATGGAGTTTGCATTAGATAACTATGCCATGTTTGCAGAACAAGCTGACACAATTCGATCATTGCGAGGTTCATTGTTTGGGCAACTGTCAGCAATAGAAGGTATTAAGCCATTTGCTAGCGAAGCTAACTTTATTTTAATTAAAGTATTAACCCATGACGCGAGCATAGTCTTCGATCACTTGCTTAAGCAGAAAGTGTTAATCAAAAACGTCAGCAAGCAAACAGGCTTAGCGCAATGCTTGCGAATCACGGTGGGTTCTAAAGAAGAGAATAAAATATTTTGTGATGCGTTGATTAACGCGTTGAGCAGCTAATTTTACTCTGGGTCGATCACTTCGCCGTCAGTGTTTACATCAGAGGGGATCTGATCAGTTTCAACCTGTGCCATGGCTTCTTGAGTAGATTCAATGCCAATGTGGTAAGCAGCAAATCCTGGAATAACTACTTGGTTCACGGCCATGCCAATGATATTACCCTTCACGGGAGACACTAATTCAGTGCTTTGATTGGTGATGGGATCAGTAACTACACCGAGCACATCGCCTTGTGAAACACGATCTCCTAGGCCCATTTCGCTAAATAATATTCCACCGCTTTCAACGCGTAGCCAAAGTGACTCATAGTAAGCGGGTTTAGGCTCACCCCAGATAAACGTACGAGGGTACATTTCCAATTTATCAAGCATGCTATTGACGCTATGTGTGCCTGCATCAATTTGATTTTCTTGTATGCGTAATGATTCGCCTAGTTCCATGGTCACGGCAACAATCCCAGATTGATTGGCGACAGTACGTAACATGCCGGGGCTCCCCGCATGATGGACTACTGCAATTTTATCAAAAGCACCGACAAACTCGGCCACTTTAGAGTCAGACATGTTTGCGCGAATTTGAGGAAGGTTATTTCTGCGGAATGATCCGGTATGTAAATCAATCAGGTAATTGCAATGACTGATAACTTTGGTAAATAAAGAGTAGGCAATTCTGGAAGCTAAGCTACCATCGGGTTCGCCGGGGAAAAAGCGATTTAAATCGCGCCGATCAGATAAATAGCGTGAAGTGCGTTGAAAACCTTGTAAGTTAACAATTGGCACACCAATTAACGTGCCGGATAATTTGCTCGGATCTATGTCATACATAACGCGTCGAACTACTTCGATACCATTTAACTCGTCACCGTGAATTGCGCTGGTTAAGCACACGGTAGGTCCAGGGTTTGCACCGTTGATAACCAACACTGGTGTAGGTAAGGCTAAACCCGAAATAGTAATTTGTGGTGACCATGCTAAGCGTGTTGATGAGTTTTCTGGTACTTCTGAGCCAAGGATAACTAATTTTTCGCGAACAATTTCCTGTGTATTAAGTGCTGGAGCTTCTTCAGGAATTTTCTTTATAACAGGCTCGTCTTTATCTTGTGATTCTAATTTTTCAATGCTGTCATCAATGTCAGGCTCATCTACGATGTCAGGAATGGGCTCGGGGATAGGTTCCGGCAGTGGAGCAACTTCTTTTAAATCCAGATTAGGCGCGATAGTGGTTGCTTCTGACGCTTCGCTTTGTTCGCTTGTACTAGTATCAGTTTTTACTGTTTCCGAGGATGTGACAGCACTATAAAATAGCAGTGTAATTAAACACAGTATTAATAGAGATGAATTAGAAAGACGCTTGAATTTCATAAACAGCAGCAAGTCGTTTAATTTAACAGTAACGTTTCAGCCAGTACGATTCTTTCATCGATAGATTGAGGAATATTTTCTAGCTGCTCGATTTTAGCAAGATTATGCTGCAACCCTTGTTGGTTTGCGAGTTGAACATTTAAGCCGGGTCTTGCATTTAGTTCCAGCATTAACGGACCAAGCTCGCTGTCTAGCACAATATCAACACCAAGATAGCCTAAGCCTACGGTATCGGCACACTTGATGGCAATTTTTAAAATCTTCTGCCACTTGGGAATTTGTAGGTCATTAATCACGTGGCCAGTATCGGGATGTATTGCTATCGGACTGTTGCCGATGACTGCATGGGTGGTTCTGCCAGTATTTAAATTAATACCAACACCAATCACGCCTTGATGAAGATTGGCTTTACCTCCTGATTTGCTGGTAGGTAAGCGGATCATTGCAGAAACCGGCACGCCTTTAAAAACAATAATGCGGATATCAGGCACACCTTTGAAACTAATATTGTTGAACACTGGGTCGAATTGGACTCGATACTCTAAGAATGCGGTATCGGATAGCCCACCCAGACTATACATGCCCGATAAAATATTGGACACGTAATGTTTAATTGAATTTAAGCTAATTAAATCTCCGCCAGCAGTTTTATAGAACTTACCAATTTTTCCACCGAGCACTAAAATGCCATTGCCGCCGCTGCCGTGTGAGGGCTTAATGACTACTTGATCATGTTGTTCAAGTAGTGTGTCTAGTGAGTTTATTTCATTGTTTATTGCTATTTTAGAGTAGAGCTTCGGTACTTCGATACCGGCACTGATCGCTAAGCTTTTAGTTTGTAATTTGTCATCCACTAATGGATATAAGTGGCGCGGATTGTAACGCATTATGTAATCAGTATTGCGCTGATTAATTCCAAGCACTCCTTGCTCACGCAAATTTTGTGGGCTGATAAAACCAATCATGACTTATTCTTAGGAGCGGATTTCATTTCGCGAAAGCGAATGAGTTCGCTAAGTCGGTAACCTGTATAACGTCCCATGGCTAAGCAAACACCTAAAATAACTAGTAACGATTCCGGGAATACGAACATTAAGTAAGATAAGTGTTCACTAGCCATTAGCAGGTAACCAAAGCTAGCAACAACTAAACTGCCTAAGCCTTGGGATAAAGCCGCTTGTGCTCCATTCTCTTCCCATGTGATAGACATGCGCTCAATTGTCATGGCGAGAATAACCATCGGGAATAAAGATATAGAGAGTAATCTATCTACGCCAAATTGGCTTGTGATTAAACTGATGACTAACATCAAGGTAACAACTACTACTAAGATTACTGTGAGTCTTGGGATGAGTAGTAAACGCAAGTGCTCTAAGTAAAAGCGAATGAGCAAGCCTACAAATACAATTCCCGTGAAAAGTATAATGCCCCAGAATAGTTGAGTTTCACGGAAAGCCACAGCGATTAATATTGGCATGAATGTACCGAATGTTTGTATGCCAATAAATGTGCGCATGAATACAACTAATAATGCTCCTAGCGGCACCATGAGTAGTAAACTATAAGTGTTTTGACTTTGTACTGGCAATGCAAAAAGAGTTAAACCTCCGAGAAATGAACTCGTTTGTTTTGCATTTTGTTTGGCAACATCTAGTAGTTCTATGTATGACTTAGTGACAGAGAATTGTAATTCGACATTCTTGCCATTGTTTACTTCATAAAATGGTGCATCACCCACTTTCCAGACTAAATGATTGGCAGGAATTCCTGCACTGCCATCTTTGGGGTCAAATGTCAGCCATTCGTCTCCATTATAAGCCTGAATTAACACTCTAGGGTGCGCATTGTTTGCGGCGTCAGTTAAGCCAATCACCCATAACTTTCGCGTAGGAATATGTGCTACCGAAAGTAATTTAATGACTAAATCGGCAATCTCATGATTGGAATCAGCTAAGCCTCTAATTAAGGATATGTTTTCATTGGCATCAGATGATTTGAGTTGGTTGATTAACTCATAAGTAAATGAGTAAGTATCAGCAGATTGTCTGCGTACATCTTCAATGATTTTCGAGATAGCCGTTGCGTAAGGTTCTTCGAATCTAGGTGCATCTGGATAGTCTGGTACTGTAGCCCATTTTGATGCTGCACCTGTCTTGGTGACCGTTGTACGATAATATAAAGTCTGCTTACCTTCAGCTTTTCGGATTGCCCAGTTAGCGGTTTTGTTATCGTTAGCTTTTTTAGCATTTAATCCAAACTTTCCAGAAATATAATACTCTTCAAGTTTAGAATACCCGGGTGTTACATTGGGGATGTATAGCATTGCTTTGATGTTGCGTTTATTGGTATCGAAACTCAGTCGAGCTTGTACCGTCCACGCTTCCGTTTCTTTGTCAGCAACTAAAGGGTAATCCAATTGGATGGTTTTATGTAAGAAAATCGCCATGCCTATGACAACAAATAATACAGACCAAAATATAACGGGTGTTCGATGCATGTGAAATTAATTATCAGTGGTGTTAGTCAGAGTTATTTGGTTTGTAACGCGGGCGTCTGGCAAGAGGGAGCTGTTAAAAATGTTTTGTCAGGATCAATAATGGCGGCTCTTTTTAAGAACTGTCTGCCAAGTAGGACCCCGTAAATGTATTCATTGCGGTCAGCTAATGTAAATTCAGTTGCAAACTTGCGCCCATTAAAACATACGTCTAATTCAACAACGTATCTTGTATCATGATTACCATCATGATTTTTTACGTTAGCTTTACGTGATCGCGGTTTTTCTAAATCAAGTTTATGCTCATTGCCTCTACTGTCGGTAAGTAGCAAAGTAAACTTCGCCCATCTCTTGCCATCTTTTTTGAATGGCTTAACGTTGATGGCGTAAATTGAGGATGTTTTTGCGCCAGTGTCTAATTTGGCTTTGAGATCGTAATCTTGATTCTCAATATGAACTTTTTCAACCCAGCCAGCGATCACGCGAGCAGGTTCTTTACCGAAACTGATGGGGGCGTAAAAAGATAGAATAATTAAAGAAGTTAAAGTGAGTCTAGCGGTTCTGGTTATCATAGTTATTTTTATTGTCACGCAGTATTATTTGAAGTCTGACTACTGATATGACTACATCGCAAGGTATAAGTTTGCATTCAGTTGTTTGCTTACGATGTACGGCGTAAGTTTGCTTATATTAAGTAAGCTTACATTAACTTATGTTAGTAAGTTAATGCTCCATATACTGGACGCTGGCCTACTTCTACAGTCCATTCTATGAGCTCGCTGTTGCGGATACCTTTGATCTTTAGTTCTTGTTGAGGACGATAACGAATGACGTGATTAAGTACTTGTTTTTCTTCAGTAACAATCTGGTCGTTCATGGAAATAATAATATCGCCAGGGAATAAACCAGCGGCATGTGCAGGCCCACCACGTACTATGCCAGAGACCAGTACGCCGCCGCTCTCGGTTAAGCCAAATGACTCAGAAAGCTGGGGAGAAATATTTTGTATGCGTACTCCAATCCAGCCTCGCAATACACGCCCGTATTCAATCATATGCGCCATCACTTCTTTGGCGAGCACAATAGGAATAGCAAATCCAATACCGACTGAGTTGCCATTCTTTGAAGAAGTGATGGTGTTAATGCCAATCAATTCACCTCTAGCATTAACAAGTGCGCCACCTGAATTGCCAGGGTTAATAGCAGCATCGGTTTGAATATAATTCTCAAACACATTGACACCTAACTGGTTTCTTCCTGTGGCACTGATAATACCCTGTGACACTGTTTGCCCCAGTCCAAATGGATTACCAATAGCCAGAACTACATCGCCCACGGCGAGTGGCTGCGAGGTGCCAAAGGTGATGCTGGGGACTTCCGTAGAGGGGATCTGTAACACTGCAAGATCTGTTTCTGGATCAGCACCGACGACTTTTGCGCTTAGCTGGCGTCCATCGCGCAGGTACACTTCAATTTCTTCGGCGTTCTCTATGACATGGTTATTTGTCAGGATGTGTCCTTGCGCCGTGACTATCACCCCCGAACCCAAACTAGTGACAGTACGGTCTAAATTTCTTCCATACATATTTTTTAGCATGCGTTCTAACTGGGGATTGTTAGTGGAGAATTTACGCGTGCCCTTAACTAACTTTTTAGTGTAAATATTAACGACAGCCGGGGCGGCTTTTGAGACCGCATCTGAATATGAAAACGGGCCAGAGTTAACTGAGTTGTTTGTGCTCGAGTCATCATTGCCAGACTGTAACCAGGTATTGGGCAATAGGAATATTAATATCGCTGCCGCAATGATGCCGACCGCAGCAGATTGAGCTATAAATATGAGAAATTTGCGAGGCACCATGGTGTAGTTACACTATCATGCGTTGTGCCTGACGTCAGCACGCACGCCTGTTATTATAACGCTATATTTTCTTGCCGAATTCCATGAGTACATTAGCTGAAATTAACCATTACGCCGACGATTATCTAAGCATTGCCAGGTTTCACGATTACTGTCCCAATGGCCTACAGGTTGAAGGTAGGCAAAATGTTGTGAAAATAGCCAGTGCGGTCACTGCGAGTTTGGCAATTATAGAAAAGGTCGTGGAGTGGGGAGCTGATTGCTTAATTGTTCACCATGGTTATTTCTGGAAAAATGAGCGTGCCCAAGTGGTTGGTATGAAAAAGCGTCGATTGCAGGCCTTGCTGGGTGCCGATGTGAGCCTATTGGCTTACCATCTTCCTTTAGATGCCCATCCAATAGTCGGAAATAATGCACAAATTGCTCACCGATTGGGCATTTCAAATCTACAACCACTTCAGGAAACCAGTAAAGCACCGATTGGGAATGTAGGAATGCTCGATGCTCCGTTGGATATTAAAGAATTTGTGGATAAATGCGCGCATAGCTTGGTGCATGATCCTATACATATAGACACTGGTCCGCGTCAGGTACAACGAATCGCTTGGTGTACGGGTGGAGCGCAACATATGATTGAAGATGCTGTGGAGCGCCAAGCTGACGTTTATTTGACTGGAGAAATCTCTGAGCAAACAGTGCATATTGCTCGCGAGTGTAATATTCACTTTATTGCTGCAGGGCATCACGCTACCGAGCGATATGGTGTTCAAGCGATGGCAGCGCACTTGGCGGAAAAATTTAGCTTGGAGCACCAGTATTTTGATGAAATTAATCCAGCTTAACTGACGCGAATCACTGAATTTGCCTTGACGTTTTTTACTAGTTACGCCATCCTACCGCGCTTTTAGGTGGCAGAGTAAGATTCGCTATGTAAGGACTATTCTATAGCGCAAGAAAGCTAACTAAATGCAGGTTATTAGGTAATCGATAAGGAGATTTACATGTCGGAGCACGTTGTAGACACGGGTCGTCGAAAAATGTTGACGGTGAGTGCAAGTGTGGTGGGCGCGGTAGGTGCAGCCGTTGCATTGGTACCCTTTGTATCAACTATGAGCCCAAGTGCTCGCGCATTAGCCTCAGGTGCCCCTGTTGAGGTGGATATTAGCAAATTAGAGCCTGGCCAAAAGATCCAAGTAGAGTGGCGCCGTAAGCCTGTCTGGATCGTACGTCGTTCTGATGAAATGGTCTCTCTGCTGAGTTCAACTGAAGAAAGAGTACGCGATCCTAATTCAGACGAATTAAGCCAACAGCCAGAATTTGCACGCAACCAAGCGCGTTCACTTAAACCGGAAGTTGTTGTGTTGGTTGGAATTTGTACTCATTTAGGCTGTTCACCGACATTTAGACCAGAATTAGCGCCAGCAGATCTAGGTCCAGATTGGGTGGGTGGTTTTTACTGCCCTTGTCATGGATCAAGTTTCGATATGGCTGGACGTGTATATAAGAATGTACCTGCTAATAAAAATCTTGAAGTCCCACCATATAAATATATCAGCGACAATTTAATTGTTGTTGGCGAACTTGAAGAAGGGGCTGCATAAATGACTAATAAAGTAGGTGGAATTATTGGATGGGTTGATTCTCGATTGCCCGTCATCGAGTTTTGGGAAGCGCATCTATCAAAATACTACGCACCAAAGAACTTTAACTTTTGGTACTTTTTTGGATCGTTAGCACTATTAATATTAGTGCTTCAAATTGTTACTGGTATTTTCCTTACCATGCATTACAAACCTGATGCTGAATTAGCGTTCGCATCGGTTGAATATATTATGCGAGATGTCAATTGGGGTTGGTTAGTGCGATATATGCATTCAACCGGTGCCTCGGCATTCTTTGTGGTTATCTATCTTCATATGCTGCGAGGCTTGATGTATGGGTCTTTCAAGGAACCACGTGAATTGATTTGGTTGTTTGGCATGATGATTTACTTATGTCTAATGGCTGAAGCCTTTATGGGATACTTATTACCATGGGGTCAAATGTCTTATTGGGGTGCGCAAGTTATCGTTAACTTGTTTGGTACTATTCCAGTGATTGGCGATGACTTAGCATTATGGATTCGTGGTGACTTTGTTGTATCAGATGCTACATTGAACCGTTTCTTTGCTTTGCATGTGATTGCAGTGCCTATCGTTCTACTAGGATTGGTAGTTGCTCATATCGCTGCATTACACACTGTGGGATCAAATAACCCTGATGGTGTTGAGATCAAGAAAAATAAAGGTGCTGATGGTATTCCGCTTGATGGCATTCCATTCCACCCTTACTACACAGTTAAAGATATTGTCGGGATAGTTGTATTCTTATTTATCTTTGCTTTGGTTGTGTTCTTTGCCCCTGAAATGGGCGGTTATTTCTTAGAGCATGCAAACTTTGAACCGGCTAATCCCTTAGCAACCCCTGAACATATTGCGCCAGTATGGTATTTCACTCCGTTCTATACAGTACTTAGAGCGATACCAAATCCGTTCTGGGGTGTGATGGCGATGGGTGCTGCGGTAGTTGTCTTATTCTTCCTGCCTTGGATTGATAAGAATGTAGTTAAGTCTATTCGCTACAGAAGTACGTTGTATAAGGTCAACCTGTTTGTGTTCTTGGTTTCATTTGTATGGTTGGGTTATTACGGTGTTCAAGCCGTCACCCCAATGGCATCGCAAATGGCATTAAGGCTGTCTGAATTGTACTTCTTGTTCTTTGCGGTATTGGCTATTTACAGCACGCAACGTTCAGTAGGCTATTACATTATGTGGTTTATCGTCTTTGTTGGACTGATCACCATATATGACGTTTACAGAAATAATCCAGAAATTGCAGAGTTAACCTGGAAGACTTGGATCATTCCAGTCGCGTATCTATTTGTGACTCTAATAGGTGCTGCATTTACAAATCTAGATCAAGATAAACCAGTTCCAGTGAGGGTTACTTCATGAAGAATATTGTTAAATTAATTTGTGTCGCAGCTCTTGTGTCTTCATCGTCTAGCTGGGCAGCTGGCGGCGGAGGACCACTGTTTACAATGCATGTTGATGTCCATCATCAGAAGTCCTTGCAACGTGGTGCTAAGACATTCGTAAACTATTGCTTATCTTGTCATTCAGCTTCTTTCAGTCGCTACAATCGTGTCGCTGCCGATTTAGGTATCAGTGAACAGAATATGCGCGAAAACATGATATTCACTGGAAGAAAATTTGGTGACACCATGACAGTGGCATTAACGGTTGACCAAGGTAAAGAATGGTTTGGCGCACCGCCACCAGATTTAAGTGTAAAAGCGAGAGCACGTGGTGCTAACTGGATTTATAGTTACCTGAAGTCTTTTTACGTTGATGAATCTGCAATACGTGGTGTGAACAATCTACAGTTCCCCGGAACGTCTATGCCTCATGTGCTTTGGGAGTATCAAGGTCTGCAAAAGTTAGCAGCAAAAGATGATCATCATGGTGACATGGAAAAAGAAGACAGCCACGGTGGTGGTCATGGCGATAGCCATGCATCGCCTTTTGAAATAGCTGTTCCAGGTACTTTAACGCCTAAAGAATACGACGCGATGCTTGTCGATTTGGTGAATTTCTTGGTTTATTTGGGAGAGCCGGCACAACTTAAACGCCAAGGTATCGGTGTAGGTGTGTTATTCTTTCTAGCTGCTCTTGGAGTGCTTGCGTATTTCATGAAGCGTGATTACTGGAAAGATATCCACTAACAATAATAATTAATTAAACCTTGGAATTTATATGGCGTTAATCGCTAATAGAAGATCTGTGATGACTTTGTTTTCAGACCCTGCTTGCATTCAAAGTCATCGCACAAGAATAGTTCTTTCGGAAAAAGACATTACTGCTGATGTCGTACAGATTGATCAAAATAACAAGCCGGAAGACTTGTCAGAATTAAATCCATACAATTCAGTACCTACCTTGGTTGATCGTGATTTAGTTTTATACGATTCACGCGTGATCATGGAATATTTTGATGAGAGATTCCCACATCCTCCGCTAATGCCAGTTGATCCTGTGTCTCGGTCTAAATCTCGTTTAGCTTTGTTCCATATAGAGAAAGATTGGTATGCGCCAGTGGACACTATTCTAAATGGCACCCCAGAAGAAAGTGAAAAAGCACGTAAAATTCTAGAAGATGGTCTGATCAGTTCAATAGAGATTTTTAGTGTGAAACCTTACTTCTTAAGTGATGAATTTAGTTTGGTTGACTGTTCTATAGCGCCATTGTTATGGAGATTACCTAGCTTAAATATCAATCTTCCTCCAGAAGCTAAGGCAATCGTTGAATACGCTAACCGAGTATTTGATCGTCCTTCTTTCCGTGGTAGCTTGTCGGAAGAAGAGCTCGAAATGCGACCTATCTAATTCGTAGGGCTAAGCGCGATTTCTGAACAGAAGGTATTTCATTGTCATTTCTTGATTCTAGGGGGTAGACAATGACATCCACACGTCCCTACTTGGTCCGCGCCATGATTGAGTGGATCCTTGATAATGGTATGACACCCCATCTTCTCGTTGATACTAAAGACGATAATGTACTTGTCCCGAGGCAATATGAGCAAGAAGGCAAGATTGTTCTTAATATCAGCCCTACCGCAACTCAAGATCTAGATATCGATAATGAAGCCGTGACTTTTAATGCACGCTTTGATGGTGAACCAACCTCGGTATACATTCCAATTGCTTATGTTTTAGCGATTTATACACGCGAAAATGGGCAAGGCATGATGTTTGGTGAGGATGATGAGATTACACCGCCGCCAGACCCTGATAACCCTTCCACAAA